>JAEWOH010000044.1 GCA_023460955.1 Bacillota bacterium
CCACAGCATATAATACTATTACAATCATATATCGCGGGATGGAGCAGTTGGTAGCTCGTCGGGCTCATAACCCGAAGGTCGTAGGTTCAAGTCCTGCTCCCGCAACCATGAAAATCCTTGAAGCATAATGCTTTAGGGATTTTTTAGTTTTATGTCATAAAATTTTTTGAGTGATTTAGTGACTATTCAGAGACCGACTATTATTTTTATATTTTTAGGCATAAAAAAGTAGCCTCCATTTGCAGTTATTTCTGAAGGCTATTGAATAAATCATTTCCTATTTTGATTCTCTGTTTTTACCATATATTATATTGGCAAGCATATTGCTTGCTTGCTGTTTACTTTCTTCAATGACATGCGCATATATATTTTCAGTTGTACTTACCTGACTATGGCCAAGTGTTTTTGATACTGTCACAATATCCGCACCATTTGCTATGTTGATCTATCCAGTTGGAAGCATCGTTTGTATAAAATATTTGATCCCAAACCCAATTGGTCAAGCTGCTGGAAAGTGAATTCAGAATTTGCAGGTCCATACGAGTATATAAATGCTATTGAAGCTTATCCGGCAGTAGCATTTATCGCTAACATAAAACTAATGCACAATGAGCGCAAGGTCTAAAAGGGGGAGCGATTGGATGTACTTGCTACAGCTGATAACAAGAAGGTACGAATCCCAGTAGCTGGAGATTGGGTGTACTGGGCATATCAGAAGGTATCTGTAGAGAGACTGGAAGTAATTGAAGAGTGGTGAATACCCAAAGAATAAATAGACAATCTAAATGTTGAAGAAAACATTTTAACCAATAAAATATTTCAAAATATACATTGCAATTACATCAAATATGATGTAAGTTATAAATGGGGATACATCGAATCTGGTGTATAAACATTCAACCTAGGAGAAATAATATGAATGTACACCACTATGAAACAAGTGGAGGCAAAGATTTAATATTTGAATATATTGATAAACTTTCAAAAAATGAAAGAGCAGAAGGATTGACAATTCTCGGGAAACTGGAAGAGGAAGGTCTTGAAGCACTTGATGTACTAAATACACGACAGCTCAGGGCAAAACTCTGGGAAATTAAATTCTATGATGACAATCGGATTATGTATGTTGTTGCTGATGGGGATAATATGTATCTGGTTCATGCATGTAAAAAGCAAAAAGGTAGAGCTGAAAAGTTTGAATTGGATAAGGCTATAAAAAGGGTTAAAGAACTTGAGAAGGAACTGGGTAAAAGATTTATTTAAATGAGTGGAATGAGAGGTGAATATCCATGCCGTTTAAAAAAGTTAATGTAAAGGAAGAAATAAACAAGAGATTAGAACATGATGCTGAACTTAAGAAGGCATATGACCATTCACAACAAGAGTATGAAGTTGTTAAACAGCTTGTAAAGATGAGGAATGAAATGGGTTTATCTCAGAGCGATGTTGCGAGACAGTCAGGATTGACGCAGCAGATGGTTTCCAGGATTGAAACTGTAGGTAACTCTCCTACTCTTAGAAACTTTATTAAATATGTAGATAGCGTGGGTTTGGAAATCAAGATTGAAAAGAAGAATGTAAAAATGGAGTATAGCAAGGTGTAACCATGTAAAACGAAAATTTACTACAGCAATGTAGTAAATCTAAAATATTTGCAAACACCGTATAATTGGCATTCAGAGCATACACCAAGATCCTTAAAGCATAGTGCTTTAGGGATTTTTTAGTGTAACTCTGACAGAATGATTGAGCAGGCATCATACTTTACTATTAATCAATAGAGTTATCAACATACTTTTTGTAGCCTAATAAATTATGGGGGCATATTTTATAAATATAAACTATAGTTATTTGGTGAATATTTATGAGAAAAAAAAGAAAAGCAAAAAGCCCCCATAAAGATAATGCTGGGAGAGTAAGTATTTCAGAACCGAAGGATCCCTCAGAGGAAGCAACTGACAATGGCTTGGATGCCCTTGTTAGATCGAAAGGCTGTAATAAATGCAGTAACGTTTGTGATGAGATAAACTGTACTGATAATAACGTGAACTTACGGTGTGCCAGTGAAAAAGAATTGCTTATCAGGATATATTGTCTGTTAAAAAGTGGGGAGTATGGTCTTCAGGCAATTGAGCAAAAAATGAAAAAATCCCAATTGGATGATGATTTAAAGAATATAAAATCAATTTCAGACCTGCTGGAAAGAGCAATTGTGGGGTTGGGTGAGACGGCTGTAGGAGCTGTCAAAAAAGCTGTTGATGCAGCAGGTACCATGTCTGATCTAACCTCGGGATTAGCGAAGGTTGCAGCAGGGTCAGCTCAAACAGCCGGTTCTCTGGCATCGACTGCCAGCGGTCTTGCCTTAGTTTCGTCCGGCGTCGCCGGTACGGCAGGGGGAATTGCATTTACTTCATCGGGGTTGGCAAACACAGCGGCAGGAACTGCCGGTACAGTAGCAGCGGCGGCTAACACAACAGCAGCCGTGGCAAACACAACAGCGGCGGTGGCAAACACAACCGCCGCGGTGGCAAACACAACCGCCGCGGTAGCTGGTACAGCCGCTGCTGCTGCATTAACGGTGGGTGCAATAGCCGATATAGCCGGAGAGCTGACAGGGATAGCTGCAGCTGGAGCGGCATCAGCAGGTGCAATAGCCGATATAGCCGTAGAGTTAGCAGGGATAGCCTCGGCGGGGGTGGCATCAGCAGGCGCGATAGCCGATATAGCCGGAGAGTTAACAGGAATAGCCTCGGCAGCAGCGGCATCAGCAGGTGCGATAGGCGATATAGCTGGAGAGCTGACAGGATTAGCTGCGGCCGGAGCAGCTGCTGCGGGAACACTGACAGATTTGGCGAAGCAAGGCGGGGAAACCGGGGCCACCGGACCAGCCCAAGCAACCCAGTCGGATCAAGCAATCCAGAAGACACAAGCGGCCCAATAACTGCTTTTATAGTTTCAGTGGACAATTCAAAAGACAATTCATAAGACAATTCAGCAGTTAAATATCAGATAGAAGCCCGGATATTGCTTATTAAGCCAAGTTCAATGCAGTAGTCTAGTCAGTTTCAGTAGTAAGTAATACCGGTCTTCGCTCTCCGTTCCCTGGAATTTTAATATATAATAAAGCATATAAATAAAGATTAATTAATCCTATTAAACTTTATCAGGGAGGGAGCCAGATTGGAACTGACTACAAAGCGTGTCAACCTTAGATTATTCGAGAGGGGAGATTTTCCACTCTTTTATTCTGTGTTTTCAAACAAAGAAATAATGCGATATGCCTGGAGGGATGAAATTAATAATGAGGAGGAAATGCTGGCTTTTTTTGAAGCTTATCTAAGCCAGGGCGATAAGGCTAATAAAAGCAACTCTTATGCGTTTGCTGCTTTTAATAAAGAGGATGGAAGGTTTATAGGGTTTGCAGATATTCTGATCCAAAGCCTTAATTCTGCAGGAGGCTGCGGTGAAATAGGGTACTTTCTTCTTCCGGAGTTTTGGGGCAGGGGTTACGCATCTGAATTGGCAGCTGCTATGACTGATTTTGGGTTTGAATGGTTGAAGCTTCATAAAGTGTGTGCTTGTTGCAACGCAAACAACCTTAAATCGGAAAACGTAATGAAAAAGCTTGGCATGACCAAGGAAGGAGAATTAAGAAAAGTCAGATTTAAACGCGGTGGTTGGGACGATGAGAAGTATTACGGCATTCTTAGAGAAGAGTGGTTGGAAAGGCAAAATGCCAACAAATTCTTAAAGAAATAAGAGTTTTTATTAACATTTTTATTATGCTTATTTATACCGTTGATCAAATGCAATTTGTCTGCATTTATTATATCTGCCCGGAATATTAATAAATGTAATGCAAAGGGGGACATGAAATGGCGGTAAAGGTGGACATAATTTCGGGGTTTCTGGGGGCGGGTAAGACAACGCTTATTAAAAAACTTATCAAGGAAGAATTGTATTCTGAAAAGGTAGTCCTGATTGAGAATGAATTTGGCGAAATAAGTATAGATAGCGGTATTTTAAAGAATTCAGGTATTGAGATTAAAGAAATGAACTCCGGCTGTATTTGCTGCTCACTCGTTGGAGACTTTTCTACGGCATTAAAAGAAGTATTAAAAAGTTTCACACCGGACAGAGTAATTATCGAGCCATCAGGTGTAGGAAAATTGTCAGGAGTAGTTGCAGCCTGCAAAAGGACAACTGAACAGACAGGTGCAAAGCTGAACGTGTGTGCTGCGGTTGTGGACGTTGTAAAGTACAAGATGTATTCAAGCAATTTTGGAGAATTTTTCAGAGATCAGATTAAAAATGCTAAAACAATAGTACTTAGCCGAACGCAGTTTTTGAACGATCACAAGCTGGCAGACCTGGTCAAGGAGATTCAAAGTGAGAATCAAAAAGCCAATATCTTAACAGATCCGTGGGATAACCTTACAGGCGAGAGCCTTCTCGCGTCTCTTGAAGCAGATATAGGAAAACCGCTTGAAAACAGAATAAAAATGAAAGTTAAATATTATAATCCTGATTTAAATATCAAACAAGCTTTAAATGACTATAGCCGCAGCCCCGGCCTCAATTCAGAAGCAAATAGTCAGGCGGCGATTAAGGCTTTTGAAAGCTGGGGGACTGAAACCCCTAAAAACTTCAGCCGGGCAGACCTGCAAAATATTCTCAAGCTGGTGGAGAGTAAAAAGTATGGCAATGTTATAAGGGCAAAGGGTATTGTTCCCGCCAGACAGGAGAACTGGCTACAGTTTGATTACACGCCGGGAGAAATTACTATTCGGCCTATTTTACCTGATTATACCGGGAAAATAAGCGTAATAGGTGAAAACCTTAATAAAACAGAGTTAGCCAGGCTTTTTGGTGTTTAAAACAGGAGACTTTATGAAGGTTGAAATATTTCTTGTGGGCGGTTTTCTGGAGGCGGGGAAAACAACTCTTATCAACGGATTACTTGAGAGCAGTATATTCACTTATGGTAAAAAAACAGTAGTAGTCTGTTGTGAGAAGGGAATGGAAGAATATAATGAAAGTCTGCTGAGAGATGGCAGAACAATATTAATAGATATTATAGACAAGACTGAACTTAATAGGAACTTTTTTAAAAGAATCCAAAGAGAATACTCCCCCGAACGGATAATTATAGAATACAACGGTACGTGGGAGCTGGGAGAATTCCTAACAATCAAACTTCCCCGAAATATAGCTGTCAAAAAAATCATATCATTGGCTGATGCCGCCACACTTCATATATACTTGAATAATATGGGGAATCTTATGGCAGAGCATTTTCTTAACAGTGATATTATTATTCTGAATAATATATCAAGGCTTAAGTCTGCAGATATTAAAGCCTTAAAAAGAAATTTGAAGCAAATTAATAATAGAGCTGTTATTGATGCCTTTGATAAAAAGCCCTGCATTAAAGAATTTATCAGAGTATTTAAAGGTCAAAAGGAAGCTGGGATAAAAGCCGGAGTAATACCTGTTCTACTTGCCCTGGCGATATTCTTTTATGTGTTCTGTATTGTGCCTGAAACAGGAGTGTATAAATATCTGCTTCCAAAGCTTCAAAGCGTTAATACTGTCTTTCTCAGTATACTTTTACAGGCACTTCCCTTCATACTGCTAGGGGTATTTATTTCCTCCTTTCTTCAGGTTTTTATTAGTGATGATAAGTTCATCAGACTCTTCACCAAATATCAAGGTATTGGATATTTACTTTCCATACTTCTTGGAATTTGCCTTCCGGTCTGTGATTGTGCAATGGCTCCAATAACTGCCAGGATGGTGTATAAGGGCATTCCTGTTCATTTCGTAATCATTTTTCTGCTTGCCGCACCTGTTGTTAATCCAATAGTTATAGTATCAACGCTATACGCCTTCCCGGAAGACTACAGGGTAGCTCTGTTCCGGCTTGGACTTGGTATTATCGTAGCGTTGCTGACAGGTCTTATAATAAAGTTCTTAAATATTAAGCGGCAAAATATTATTAAGGACTATTTAGCAGGTTCTGTATGTACATTAAACCCAGTTAAAATAGATAATAATAGTTTCTTTTCAAGAATGAATCTGTTGTTTACTCATGCTGGAATTGAGTTTCTCAAGATTTCAAAATATGTCATAATAGGTGCTCTTATAACTTCTATAATTCAAAGTTTTATATCCTCCGGTGCTTTTGCGAATATAAGCGGGACACCCCTGCTGCCCTTGATCATTATGACCGTGATATCGGTGGCGATGTCTGTCTGTTCAACCTCAAATGCATTTATAGCAAGAAGTTTCTCCTACAGTCTTCCCCTATACTCGGTGATTTTTTACATGGTAATGGGCCCTATGCTGGATCTTAAAAATATTCTGATGCTTTCAGGGAGCTACAAAAAGAAGTTTTTAGCTGAAATGGTGTCAATAGTTTGTATAATCGGAATTTTTGTATTCTCCTGCGGAGCCCGGTATATTTAAGGAGGTTACAATAAGTGAAGAGAATTAATATGGAGTGCCTTGTACAAATTCTAGTACTGTTCCTCATGGCGGGACTTCTGATTTTTGCACTTCAGGGAAACAGGCTTAGAGAGTTTGTTCATCCAAGAATAAATAATTTGTTATGGTTATCAGCCGGAGTACTATTGCTTATTGCCTTATTTAGACTTCAACTCTTATTTAAAGCAACAAGAAGAAAAAGTACTGTACCAAACGTTATATTAATGATACCTGTGATAGCGGCAGTTACATTTACATTAACATCATATAATAGTTCTCAACCGGGTCATTATAGTACAGCAGTTCTTGAGAACAATATTGACGGAAATCCCGTAAATGTTGTAAAAGACAATGAATTTTTAAAGTGGTACCTGGACGTAAATGAAAATCCTGAAAAATATGATGGTACCACTGTAAAGGTCAGGGTTACAGTATTCAAAAGGGACGATTTCAGAAGTGACGAATTTGTTGCAGCACGAATGGCGATGAGCTGCTGTGCGGCCGATGTGTCTCCCGTTGGGTTTTTGTGTAAAAGCAGCAAGGCAGAGCAACTTAGTAATGGCTCATGGGTATATGTCACTGCTGTTATCCGGGTAGAATATCAGCAATACCTTAATAAAAAGAGGCCGATATTACACCCTTTGAACATTACTAAAGCACATAAGCCTGAAGAGGAATATGTATATCCATGAATTTATTTTCAGCATTTAAATGAACAGTTCAAATTGATTTGTAAATAGGAGGTTTTGTCTTTTTTCTGGTATAATTATAACTTGAGGCAGTGGAGGTGATTTTATACAAATACTTGTTGATGCTGATGCCTGTCCGGTTAAGGACATTATAATAAGAAATGCTAAAAAGCGGAATATTCCCGTGACAATGATAATTGATACCAGCCATGAACTCTCTGATGGTTACAGTACGGTAATAACAGTTGACAAGGCGAGAGACAGCGTAGATATTAAACTGATAAACCTGCTTAAAAGGGAGGACATCGTTGTAACACAAGATTATGGTGTGGCTGCTATGGGTTTGGGAAAAGGCGCCAAGGTTTTAAACCAGAATGGACTTATTTATACTGAATACAATATAGACAGGCTTCTTTTTGAACGGCATTTGGGACAAAAGGTGCGAAGAGCCGGAGGTAGAACCGGTACAATGAAGAAACGTACAAAGGAGAATGATGAGGCCTTTGAAAAAGCTTTTATAAGCCTGTTGGATGGGGCGGATAAAGTTTGAACAATTTAAAGCAAGAAGTCAAGTAAGTTATCAAGTAAGTCAAGTTAGAAGCTAAGGGAAAAGCGAGGGAGGGGTTGGGATGATACAGATTAAACCGGGAAAGTACAGACACTTTAAAGGAAATGAATACCTGGTGCTTTATACCGCAAGGCATAGTGAAACCCTTGAAGAAATGGTGGTTTATCAGGCGCTTTATGGAGAAAGGGCAATATGGGTAAGACCTGCAGCTATGTGGAACGAAATTATTGAAAGAGATGGCCTGACCTTCAGGCGTTTTGAATATATTGGGGAGTAAACAAAGGAGTGGGGATTATATGGATGCAAATACAAAGGCAATTATAGACAAAAGAATCAGTAAAACATTAAAAAATCTAGAGAAAAACAATATTTATGCCTGCTATGTAGAAAACAAAGCCGAAGCAGTGCAGAAGGTACAAGAGCTGCTTAAGGATGGGGATACTATTGGAGTTGGCGGTGCCATGACGCTGTTTGAAAGCGGTGTAATAGATCTGCTGCGTTCAGGGAAATATAAATTTCTGGACAGATATGAAAAAGGACTTTCTCAGGAGCAGATTGATAAGATATTCAGGGACTCTTTTTTTGCAGATGCCTATATCTGCAGCTCGAATGCAATAACTGAAAATGGGGAATTATATAATGTCGACGGATATTCAAACAGAGTTGCTGCAATCTGCTTCGGACCTAAATCGGTTATCATTGTGGCTGGCTATAATAAACTGGTTAAAAATATAAATGAGGCCATAAACAGAGTAAAGATTACAGCAGCCCCCGCAAACAGTACCAGACTTTCCTGTCCAACCTACTGTAAGGAAAAGGGTGAATGCATGTCCTTTAACGGGGATGCGTCCGATATGACAGCCGGCTGCTCAGGCCAGGGGAGAATTTGTTGTAATTATGTAGTATCTGCCTATCAGAGACAAAAGGACCGTATAAAAGTAATACTTGTTGGAGAGGAATTGGGTTATTAATGGTAGTTTCATCATTGACTGTAAAACTATATGCGCCAACCTGTCATTCCCTGAAGGATAAAAGAATGATTGTGAAGAGTTTGGTACAAAGAGTGAGAAATAAATTTAACGTCTCAATAGCAGAGGTTGATGAACAGGATTATTACCAAACCATTGTTATAGGCGCTGCCTGCGTTTCGGATAGCAGGACGCAGGCAAACGCCGTATTGGATGAGGTTATGCGATTTATAGAGGAGAATACTGAAGCGGAGATTGTTGATTACCTATATGAAGAACGATAATAAACAAATTATTTAATTTACCTTATGAGTATTTAAGTGCTTTTCATCTGTTTTTTGACATTAGAAGCAACATCGGGGTGGTTTGTAATAATGGCGTTAACGCCTTCTTTATACATCCAAGTCATGTGCTCGGCTGAATTAACCGTCCAAGGGTTAACAAGAATTCCGTTTTGCCTGCACTTCGCCATAGTTTCTGGAACTGCAAGAGTATAATAAAAGGGGTGAAGAGCTTCGGCCTTTAGATGCTCGGCATAAATATGAGGATCTACCATTGCTTCAGTATATAAAAGACCAATAGGAAGGGTTTTGTCGAGCTGCTTTATATGCATTAAACTGTAATGATTAAAGGAGGAGTACATTACCCTTTTTTTCATTCCCATCTTCGATACCAAAGAGGTTACCTTTTCTTCTATTCCTTCATATACAACTATTCCGGATTTAATTTCAATATTAATTGTCATCTTTGTACTTTTTACATAATGCAGAACTTCCTCAAGAGTAGGAATTCTTACGTTTTTATAATCAGGCAGGCCATTGGAAAAATCATAAGTAAGCAGTTCTTTCAGGGTCATATCAATAATACGTCCCTTTCCGTTTGAACACCTGTCGATGGTTTCATCATGAGCAACCACCAAATGATTGTCCTTAGTCAAATGAATATCCAGCTCAATACCGTCTGCCTGCTGGTGATTTGCAAGTTTAAACGCCTCCATTGTATTTTCCGGCGCATAAGCTGAAGCACCGCGATGTGCCCAGATTAAAGTATCCATGTTTATCCTCCTTACCGTTTATATACAATATAATATCACAGCAAATAATAGAATATATCTCAAATAATTGTTAATTATTTGAGATATATATAGGTAAACTATAGTATATTCGTGAAGGGTAGTTAATGGGGGTTTAAAAGCAAAAGATCAGGGTAATTATTACTTTAGAAAGGACGTGACGTTTATGATAAATCCAAAAAACAGGTTTTCAGAAATATGGTTAGCGGGTGGCTGTTTCTGGGGCGTCGAAGCTTTTATGAAACTTGTCCCCGGAGTTGTCCAAACAGAAGTGGGATATGCAAATGGGAAAACAGAAAATCCAACCTATGAAGAGGTTTGCCGCAATGATACAGGTCATGCCGAGACTGTTTATATAAAATACAATCCTCATAGATTAAGTCTAAACAGACTTCTGGACTACTTTTTCAAAATAATAGATCCGACTCTTCTGAACAGGCAGGGACATGATATAGGTAAACAATACCGGACTGGAATATATTATAAAAACCTTGCAAATAAGAGAATAATTGAAGAATACATTAGAAAAAAGCAGGATGAGTTTTCGAGAAAAATATTGACCGAGGTTCTTCCGCTGGAAAATTTCTATAAGGGAGAGGAATATCATCAGGCGTATCTTGATAAAAATCCCAATGGATACTGCCATATTGATTTTGAACTGATTAACAGCCTTAAAAGGGAAGCGCCTGTGAAGGTTAACCCTGACATATACACAAAAGCCGAGGAGGCTCAATTAAAACAGATGCTGAGCGGTGAACAATATGAGGTTACTCAGAATAAGGCCACTGAACCGGCTTTTGCTAACGAGTTCTGGGACAATCACGATAAAGGTATATATGTGGATATCGCTACAGGAGAGCCATTGTTTGCCTCAACCGACAAGTTTGATTCCGGTTGCGGTTGGCCCAGCTTTACCAGACCCATTGATGATGAAACAATAGAATATCATGAAGATAAGAGTTATGGTATGTACAGGACAGAAGTTACCAGCAGGGTAGGGAAAAGCCATCTGGGACATATATTTGAAGATGGACCCGCTGAAGAGGGTGGCTTGAGATATTGCATCAACAGTGCCTCCTTGAAGTTTATACCTCTTGAGGATATGAAAGAAAAGGGTTACGGAGAATACATCAAACTGGTTAAATAAAGATTGAAAGAACCTGCGTAGATTAGAAAGTAATCAAAAAAAGAACTACCCGAAGAGTAATTCTCCCGGGAAGTTCTTTTTTTATGGGGTTATATATTAAGAAAGAATGGTATTACATATGAAATATCTATTTATCTTCTGTAAAAGTAATTTTTAAGGCTACCTGCTTACCTTCTCTTGATACAACCACACTGACGGTATCACCAGCTTTGTGCTTCTTTTTTACAGCATCAAGATCAGACATGGAAGATATTTTTGTTCCGTCCAGAGATATCAGAACATCACCCTTCTTTATTCCGGCGGCTTCTGCAGCTCCACCCTGAACTACCTCCGAAATGTATATGCCTACCGGCAGATCGTACATTCTTGAAATCTCTTCTGTAACCTCCTGAGCTGAAATACCCATTAAAGGTTTACCTTTAACATATCCATACGTTTTTAACTGGTCAATGATTGGCTTGGCAGTATTCATTGGTATGGCAAAGCCAAGCCCCTCAACGCCGTTAACAGATATTTTAGCTGAGTTAATTCCAATTACCTGCCCTTTTCTGTTAACTAGTGCACCACCACTGTTACCCGGGTTTATTGCTGCATCGGTCTGAATAAGGGTCATACTGTTATCTCCTGTGCTCAGTTGTCTGTTAAGGGCACTGATTACACCAAAGGTTACTGATCCCGCAAACTCCATTCCCAGAGGATTACCGATAGCAACAGCGGGGTCTCCTACTTCTATCTCTGAGGAGTCACCTAATTCAGCTGCAGGTAAGCCGGTCAGATCAATTTTAATTACTGCCAGGTCATTGTCACTGTCTCCGCCTATAAACTTTGCCTTTGCTTCCCTCTTGTCGGGAAGATAAACAGTGAGAGTAGTATTTGCTCCATTTTTAGGGTCAGCATATTGAACAACATGATAATTTGTGATTATATAACCGTCAGATGTAAAGATAATACCAGATCCTTCAGAATCAGAAGTTGAGGATCTCGAACCGTAAAACATGGACTGCCTGGTATTCTTAACTGACATTTTTATTCCAACTATAGATGGACCAACCTTCTTTGCAATCTGTGCTACGGTAAGATCTCCGGAAGTTGTACTTAAAAGGGTAGCGGCTTTCATATCTCCGGTATCAGCTGAAAGTTTAGCCGTAGAAGAGCCGTAGGAAGTTGTAGTTTGAGCAGTCGTTTTTTTAAGTAAGTTTACCTGATTATCCAGCTGCTTTGTAAATTTTGTGTACAATGCACCTCCCACAACAAAACTTGTTACAAGAGAGGTTACCAAAACCAGTGATAAGTAAGTAATAAATCTGCCGCCTCTTTTTTTTGCAGGCTTTATGAATATTTCTTTATAGCTGTTCTGATTATCGTAATTGGGGTTTGCATTGTAGTTATAGTTATAGCTGCCTTGGTTTTGGTTATGAGCTTCGTCATTGTTAAAAAAGTTATTCATATAAAATCCTCCTATCTTCAGACACTAAATTAATTTATGCTTATATAATAAATTGAAATTATGTACTTTTTACGAAGAAAGAGTGAATAATTTGTGATAAAATTTAGAACATTTTGTTAACAAAACTATAGATAATAAAAAAGACAGGTAATTATCACCTGCCTTAGGCTTCTTTTTTAAATTCACCTGTTTTAGGATAATATCTTTCGTTAACAAAGGTAAAATCACAGGGTATTTCTTCACTGAAAATTTCAAATAAAGATTTGCTTGCATTTTCATCTACTTCGATAAGTACATGTTCTTCAAGCACTGCAATCACTTTACCGTAACCTATAAACTTATCGTCTCGGGTAATTGCTATCTTATCATTCTGAAGAATAAATTCCTTCCTTTCACATTGAATTATCATAGGTTCACCTGGGGATAATTTACTCACTTTCAAATTATAATAATTAAATAACGAAGAAGGAAAGAATAATTGCTGTTAAGAAAGTGGCATTATTATTTATACCCCTGAGACAGATGCTTTATACTAACTTATAGCACTAATGACAACAAAAATATTAAAACCACCTACCATAAATTCAGCTGGTAGTTATATAATAAATTAAATGAAACATCGACACTTGTCCAACAGAAGGTCATGACAATTCATTATTTACCTTTGAAAATAGAGTATTAGGCGGAGGATTTATTTATGGGGTTCGTAGAATTCAAGGATGTCTATAAAAGATATAAAATGGGTGAAGTTACGATAAGTGCAGCAAACGGTATTAATTTTGAAATAAACAAAGGAGAGTTTGTAGTTATAGTGGGACCAAGCGGTGCGGGTAAAACCACTGTTCTGAATATGCTGGGAGGTATGGATTCCTGCGATGAGGGACAAATATTAGTTGACGGACAAAAAATAAACGAATACAAGCAAAAGCAGCTTATAACCTATAGAAGGTATGACATTGGGTTTGTATTTCAATTCTATAACCTGATTCAGAATCTTACCGCAAAAGAAAATGTTGAGCTTGCCTCACAGATTTGCAAGGAGCCGCTTGATGCAGAAAAAATCCTTACAGAGGTTGGTCTTGGGGAAAGACTGTACAACTTTCCGGCTCAGCTTTCCGGCGGGGAGCAGCAGCGGGTAGCCATTGCAAGAGCATTGGCAAAGAAGCCGAAACTGCTGCTTTGTGATGAGCCTACAGGGGCTCTGGACTACACCACGGGGAAAAGTATTTTGAAGCTGCTGCAGGATACCTGCAGACAAAACGGAATGACAGTAATAGTAATAACGCATAACCTGGCTATTGCCCCCATGGCGGATAGAGTTATCAAAATAAAAAACAGCAGAGTGGACAGTGTCATCTTGAATGAACATCCTGTAAATGTTGAAAGTATTGAGTGGTAGAGAATAAGAGGTTTTGTTACTATTAAAGGCGCCATGCGCATTGACGAGGGATTTATAATGAAAAATGCTCACTTAAAGGATACATTCAGAGAATTATGGAAAACAAGAAGCAGATTTATAGCAATATTTGCAATAATTGCCTTGGGGACAGGTTTTTTTGCCGGAGTTAAAGTAACCTGCCCGGATATGCAGCTGACTGCTGACCAATACTTTAAAGACTACAGGCTGATGGATATCAGATTGGTGTCTACATACGGTTTTAACCGGGAGGATCTGGAGAGTGTACAAAAATTAAAAGATATACGAGAAGTAATGCCTTCCTATACTCTGGATGCAATAGTTAAAACTGATAAAGAGGATAAGGTTGCAACGATTCACTCTCTGCCGCTTGAAAAGGTTAATGGTAGTAGCAGCGGATATCTTAACAGATTTATGGTTGTAGAAGGAAGACTCCCGGAGAAACCTGGTGAATGTGCTATTGAAAAAGGTAAACTAGGAGGACTGAATACTGGAATCGGAGAGAGTATTACTCTGGAATCGGGCAAAGAAGACAAGCCTATAAATGAATACCTTAAGCGCTCTACTTTCAAGGTTGTAGGTTATGTACAGTCACCCTACTATCTTACTTTTGAAAAAGGAACCTCATCACTTGGGAATGGAACAGTAGCCATGTATGCCGTCATTCCTGAAGAGGATTTTAATATGGAGGTTTACACAGATATTAATCTGACCCTTGAAAACACTGGTAAGCTTTCAGCTTTCAGTGAGGAGTACAAGGAAGCTGTTACAAAAGGGAAGGATGAACTGAAGGAAATTGCCGAAAACAGAGAAGCCCAGCGTTACACTGAAGTGTATGACGAGGCTAGTGATAAGCTCCAAGAATCAAAAAAAGAATTGGCAAAGGGCGAAGCAGAACAAAAGCAAAAACTGTCCGAAGCGTTGGAAAAACTGGATAAAGCTCAGCAGGATATCAACGAGGGGAAGCTTGAGCTGGAAAAACAGAAAGCGTTATATAATAAAAAAATTTCCTCTGCTCAGATTGAAATAGCAAATGCTGAAAAACAACTTCTAGACAGTGAAAATAAATATTCCGAGCAGGTTAAGCTTTTTGAGCAGAATAAGGCCTTCCTGCCGATAGAACAGGCACAAGCAACCGAAGCTGTCCTGAAAAAGACGAGATTGCAGCTGGACACTGCAGTAAAGCAGCTATCGAGCAAAAAGGAACTCTTTCAAATGTCCAAAAAAGAAGGAGCTGCTAAACTTGATAAAGCAGCGCAGGAGTTGGAAGCTGCCCAGAAGGAATTGAATAACGGGCGCGCCGAATATGAAAAGCGAAAAACAGAGGCTGATGAGAAACTTAATGCTGCCAGGCACAAAATAGCCGAAGCAGAACAAAAAGTAAATGATATAAAGAAACCAAAGTGGTATATAATGGACCGGAATAATAATCCGGGTTATAGCTCTTATGCTGAAGACACCAAAAGGGTTGATGCGATTGCAGGTGTTTTTCCGGTATTTTTCTTTGCTGTTGCCGCTTTTGTCTGCCTGACTACAATGACTCGCCTTGTAGAGGAGCAAAGGACACAGATAGGTACTCTTAAGGCTTTGGGATATGGCAATTTTGCAATAGCTTCCAAGTATCTTGTTTACGCTGCTATTGCAAGTGTTTTTGGCAGTCTGGTGGGCTTAACTATCGGGCTTAAGCTGTTTCCGTTTATAATAGCGAATGCCTACGGTATGCTTTACCGGCTGCCCCCAACAATAATGCCGCTCAGACTGGATTATATTATATGGATAACGCTGGGGGCACTGGTCTGTACATCCCTCGCAGTATATCTGGCTTGCTACAAGGAATTAATGGAGCAGCCTTCGGCGCTGATGAGACCCAAGGCTCCTAAAATGGGAAAGAGAGTACTGCTGGAAAGGGTCAGTTTTATATGGAACAGACTTAGCTTTTTCAGCAAGGTTACTGTCAGAAACCTGTTCAGATATAAAAAGCGACTATTCATGACACTGCTGGGTGTAGCAGGCTGTACCTCACTAATGCTGGCCGGTTTTGGAATCAGGGACGCCATATCAAGCATAGTACCAAAACAGTACGGAGAGGTATTTAAGTATAATACCATGGTCATTTTGGATGATAACGCAAATCAGCAGGATAAAAATAAGGTGTTGGAGCTTCTGAACCGGGATACTAATATTAAAGAGCTGTTCAATGTAAGGATAAAGAATTATGAAGCCGGCTATCAGGGGGACTGGCAGAAAATTAATCTTATTGTGCCGGAAACTACTGAAGGCCTGGAAAAGTTTATTTCAGTTCACAAAATGGGGGATAAGAAACCGATAGAGCTGACGGATGAGGGAGTTATAATAGGAGAGAAGCTTTCAAAGGTACTACAGCTTAAAGTCGGTGACAGTATTACCATCAAGGACGGAGACTTTAAAAATGTTGAGGTTAAAGTTGCGGGAGTTAATGAAAATTATGCATTGCATTATGTATATATTACAAAGTCACTGTACGAACAGAAATTTGGTGAGAAGCCTGTTCTGAATGGAATTCTTCTTAAAATGAATGAGGTATCGGAGCAAGCAGACAATGAGATTGGTTCAAAGCTGGTGGACAATAAGGCAGTGCTTCAGGTAAACTCCAACAGAACAAATCAAAAAACCTTTTCAGACATGGTGGGGAGTTTAAACAGTATTATATTTGTAATGATAATTTCGGCCGGAACTCTGGCGTTTGTGGTGTTATATAACCTCACAAACATTAATATCAACGAAAGAATACGTGAAATAGCCAGCATCAAAGTATTAGGCTTTTACGATTTGGAAGTTTCTGAATATGTATTCAGAGAAAACATTATACTAACAATAATTAATGTCATTATAGGATTGTTGGGTGGAATTGTTCTGAACAGGTTTGTTCTGAATACGGCTGAAACAGATGTAGTTATGTTTGGAAGGGAGATTTATTGGTACAGTTATGTGATGGCAGCCTTGCTAACCGTTGCTTTTGCCCTTCTGGTCAATGTGGTTATGCACTTTAAACTTAAAAAGGTAAGTATGGTGGAATCGTTAAAATCTGTTGAGTAATTTCAAAACGTTGTAGAAGTAGAGGTCCGCGAAAAGCAAAAAGCCGTGCCTGGAAAGGGGCACGGCTTTTTGCCGGTGTTCAGGTTCAGTGAGATATAAACTTGATTTTAGCTGAACACCACGCTTTTTAAGCGATTCACACACACATTATATATACAAGTGCTGGCACACTGTATAACATATTTAAGCAAACTGATCTTCTGGTAAAAAGTTATTCAAAGGAAAGCACCTTATATGAACCGGGTCTGAGGAAGATTTTAAAGTAAGTTACTCCGTTGCCGGAAACTTTATCTACCTCCACACCTATTCTGCGCTTATTTGTGGCAAGCTGATGCAGTACGGCGTTTTCCTTATGTATAACAATAGTTACTTCAGTGTTGGTATCTCTGAAGGATTCTATTATAAAGGTATTGTTGTCATAAAGGAACAGACTTATCTGTGATGGAGCTTCTATATGCAGAGGAAGTGCTTGTGAGGCAACTTCCCGGATTACATTCAGAACTCCTTCCGGGTAGCTGTAAATATTACCCTGATTATCAGGTATGGTCAGCACATAAAGTTTACCCTTACTGTATTTGTTTTCAAGCAGGACGGGATGGTTGTTAAAGCTATCAATTCCGACAACTCTTTGCCAAGTGTCATTTGTCTTAAAGTCTATATGGGGTATAAGGATCTCCTTGTCCCCAAAATAGTAATCCTTGAAGGCGCAGGTTTCCATTGTAGCAGCATAGGTTTTCAGAAAAGCCTTTTTGTCTGTGTAGCTTATTTCAGCAATGTCAGAAAGTTCATTATTTAAGGCTCTCAGTAGGCCGGAGGTAATAACAACCTGATTTCCCGCCGTAAGGCTTGCTTTTATTTTATTGACAATGGAAGGATCATTTTTTGCGCTCTCAGTTAACAGCAGAACTTTGCTGCTGACCGGATACTCAGAAGTTGGTTGCAGAGGGAGCCCCAACATTCCAAGATAACCATGGAGAAAATCTTCACCGCTTGACTTGAAAGGCTTATAACAAGATATTCCCACCGGTTCTCCAAGTTGTCCTACAAGTTTATCCAATTCGCTAAAGACAAAGCCGGCTATTGGGATGCATATTTTGTAGTCAGCAGCCAGAAGCCCGGCACAGAAGAGGGTGATTTCCTTTGCTTTGGCAAAAACCGTCATATTGAGCTGCTCTACATATGCATTCAGAGAACAGTCCAAGATATCAAACCAGCCGCCAAGGTTTTTACCGGGGTTGATGCTTTCAAAGTATCTCATGATAAAATAGCCAAGATATCTTTGCAGTACCTGTTGAGTATACTGAGAATCCCTGGTTTCAGTACCTGTATAGAAGGAATCAAAAATGTTCTTCTGAGCTTCGGGAGTATAACCTGTAAACTGATGATGATCATACCAATTCGGATATTTTATAATAACATTGATGCCGGGGTTAACCCTTTTTGCAGTTTCCATTATCTCCTTTGATACATCGGCCATCTGAGCTGTTCTGAAATCAGACCAGCAGTTTTTGCCCTTTGTTTCAATACAAAGATCACATTTACAGTTTGTAAAATAGAAATCATCAAGGATTAATTCATCAAAAATACTTGCAGTATATTCAACGATATCGCAGAGCTGCTTTCTCTGTTCAGGGTCGCTGTAGCAGAAGGAACGAAAGTCCCAGATTACATCACATTTCTGAGTTGTGGTAATGGCACCGGAAACCTTGATGCCCTTCTCGTTAAAGAATTTCTTACAGGCAAGCATTTCTTCCTTAGACAAGAAAACACTTCCGCGATAGGTCTCAAGATAAACCTTGTCAATATCAATGTGCTTCGAAAAAAAATCATAGGATTCCTCAAATAAATTGTCTCTTTTCAATACTTCCAAATCATAGGCATTATAAAAAATAGATGCTGAAAAATTTTTATAGGACATAAAAGAACCCCCATACCGCTTGACGGATAATTTTAAAACTTTTAAAAAACGTTTTCTAAAAGCTGTTATTATAATTATAAGAAAGTTATAGAGAAATATCTCGCCACTGGTTGCTTAATATTACTCAGATATTGCTTCTTTAAATTCGGATGGGGAACTGCCTTTTACCTGCTTGAATACCCTGTTAAAGGTTTTGATGCTGTTAAAGCCTGATTTAAAGGCAACTTCAGCAATGGAGTCTGTGGAGTTCAGAAGTCTGTTGACTGCTTTTGATACTTTATAATTGTTTAAATATTGCCAGAAAGTCATACCTGTAGTGTTCTTAAAAAACCTTGTAAAATGATACATGCTGAAATTGACGTGTTTAGATACGTCTGCAAGACTTATTTCTTTATGGAAATTTTTATCGATATATTTTGTTACCTGCTCTAATAGTTCAAGCTTTTTAAGGTGTTTATGCTTCTCGGCGGAACACAGTTTTTCATTGGGTATATATCTTATTATACCTGCTGCAAGGTCGTAGAGTCTTGCGCCCAAAAAGAATTCAAAGCCTGTTTCCTTGTGACCGATTTCCCGATAAATGTCTAAAATAACACGCTCAAAAAATGCATGAACTGAAAAACCATTACTTTGCCTTGGAGAGTCACTGGTTATTAGTGGTTCAAGAAGACGTCTTCCTGATATAAGGTTAGTAAGTTCCTCAAACATAGATAGCTCAAATTGAACAATAATTCTGTCACACCGTTTAGGCTGCATCAGAAAATAATGTACCTCTCCCATCCCGATAATTAGTATATCTCTATTGCGGAGGGTATAAACCGAATTATTTAAACCAATTTTAAGTTCATCATCAAGAACATAGACAATTTCAATTCTCTCATGCCAATGTGGAGGATACACCTGAACATCAGTGCTAAAAACATTTACCGGCAAATGTCCTGTATTTATATTTATACTTGTCTGATGATGTGCTTCCATAATAATACTCCTGATATAAAAAAGTACAAACTAATAAAAAATGTCTGCTTTAATTATTATAAATCAATATAAATAATAATTCCATTCACCAATATAAGAGCCTTCCATATTATATATCAGTGATAATAATACACAATGAATCAGCGTTGTATAAAGTCATATAAAGTTGGCTTATGGAGGGAGAGCAATATGTATTACAGCGACAGATTTGATCAACAAAACAGTGATGCCAATATAATTACCGGGGTTTACGGGGATGTTAACGGTGACAATATCAGAGATTTTGTCTATCTTACAGGTAATAGAACGCCAAATAGCGGATATATACAAAATATAGCTCTTGTGATACGCGACGGTAGAACCGGAATAAAGCAGAGAGCCAAACTGCAATCAGATTCAGGATATTCTCCTGCCGTTACCCTTTATGATTTTACAGGTGATAGGATTAAAGATATTTTGGTAGGTATAGCATCAGGAGGCAGTGGAGGCATAATGTTTTATTATGTTTTCTCCGATGTAAACAATCAGCTTAAACTATTGTTTGACTACGAGGAATATAACAAGCGCTACAGCTATAAAGTAGAATATGTCAATGATTATAAAGTAAAGGTCATAAATGTAGAAAACGAAGTGGTCTTTACAATAGATATAACTTATAAAGGTAAAGAATATCTGGACGAGATTTATACACCTGAGGGAGTTCTGAAACAGCCTATTGAAGGATGGGTAGACCCATTAAGCGGATTGTACCCTGTGGATTTCGACGCAAACGGTATTTATGAACTGTTGGGGTACCAGAGAATATCAGGAAGATATCATGCAGATTCATTAGGGTATGTTCAAAGTGTACTTAAATGGAACGGGAGTAAGTTTTATTTGATGGATCAGAATGTATCTATATATGGGGGGAGTGAGGAAGAGCTGCTTTAAAAAATTGTACAATTTTCTCTTCCGTGCAGCATAGAATTTCTAATATTTTTTACATATACATATAAGGTATTTTCTTATAAAATCTGTATTGTAAAAACAATCAATTCTGGCTGACAGAGAAATCTGTCAGCTGGTCTTAAAATATATTCCTCCTGAAAAAATTGGGTCCTTGTGTTTCTTTAAACATAAGGATTTTTGCTTTTTCATGTATATTTATAATTGATATTAGATTCCAGAAAATACCTCTATTTATACTTTAAAAAAATAAAAAAATTCTATTGACATAAAGGATAGTTGTTATGTATAATGTAAAAGCACGTTAGAGAACGGCACATAAATGGCGGCGTAGCTCAGTTGGCCAGAGCATCCGGTTCATACCCGGCAGGTCGTAGGTTCAAATCCCACCGCCGCTACCATTTTAAGCGATAGTATGTATCGCTTAATTTTATGGCCCATTGGTCAAGTGGTTAAGACACCGCCCTTTCACGGCGATAACAGGGGTTCGAGTCCCCTATGGGTCACCAAAAAAATTAATATCCATTCGGTGAATCCTTTTTGGGTCACCAAAATGGGAGCTTAGCTCAGCTGGGAGAGCATCTGCCTTACAAGCAGAGGGTCATAGGTTCGAGCCCTATAGTTCCCACCAAAAAAACACTTTCAAGTAATTGAAAGTGTTTTTTGCTTTATTTATTGTTGTCTTTTTTCATTCAATCTGAAAAACCAAACATAGAACTTTCTTGATATGAAAAAGGTAATAAGTAATGATATCCAGGTGTAAAACCAATTCCAATGTATATAAACTATGAGTGATGTATAGATTTCTAATATAACTTCAATCGTAGTTATTACAGTACAATAGATAAAATAATGAAAAGCAACCTTCTGTTTACTGTTCTTTGGATAATAAAGGCAAAAGAATACACAGATTGAAGGATAAACAAAAAATTCGAAGGTAAAGCTGGTTAGTGTCGCATGGGGAAATTGTCTGTAAGGATACTTGATCAAGCCCAATTCAACAATTGAGAGTCCGAGTAACCATGTGATAAACTGCTTAAAAAAGAATATAACCAAGGCTTCCCTTATTTTTTTCCTAGGTACGAATATAATCAATAAAATACCGACAATTATCCAGCTTATTAACGTTATAACGGCTTCCTTTGTCATAATTATCTCCAACACATCACTAATACAATTCAGCAGGAAAAACCCAATACTATTAGTATTACAATAAGTAAAGCTAAGTATGCCTAAAGCCTTTTCCTATGGTCTCTGAGGTATTACTGATTGTAATAAAGGCTGAGGAATCTATTCCTCGTATAAAGGAACGTAGTTTTACTGCTTGTCTCCTATTTACAATAGTCGAAATAACATTTTCCTGCTGATGAGTAAAAGCCCCTTCAGCTTTATAGATAGTGGCACCCCGATGTAGGTTATTTACAATATAATCCAGAATCTCATTATGCTTTACACTGATAATTAGCATCTGTTTGCTGACGTTTAAGCCCTCTATTACAAAATCAATCATAAAGGCTTTCATTATAAGGCCCAGCACAGAATATAATCCTATTTTTACACCAAAAACCGCACCTGCGCCAACAGCAATAACAAAGTCAGTCAGCAGAAGTGTTTTACCTATATTGAGTTTGGTATACTTGCTCAATATCTTTGCAACTATATCAGTACCTCCGGTTGAGGCATTACAGTTAAAAACTATGGCTGAACCGACAGCCGGAAAAAGTATGGAATAAACTAGCTCCAGAAGCATATCGTCGGTTAACGGCTTATGCAACGGAAATGCTTTTTGAATTATCCAGACAATACCGGAAAGAGCAAAGCTTGAATAGACAGTTTTTGAGCCGAAATCAGAACCAAGAAAGAGATAACCTACTCCCAAGAGGAGAATATTTATTATCAGCATCATAGGGCCAACGTCGATTTCAGGAAAAAAACTGCTGAAAATTATTGCTAAGCCGCTTACACCACCTGTTGCAAAATGATTAGGTATTTTAAAAAGAGCTATCCCAATTCCTACCAAGATCAAACCAAAATTAATTAGAAGAAAGTCCTGAATATATTTTCTCATGTTATCTCCTTGAACAACGCGTACTATAAGCTAATCATCGCTTTTCCTGCTTCTTTGGATAATGCCTAATATAAAGGCCGTAACAAAAGAAACTAAAAAAATTGCACAGGCGATTAATGCAAGTATCATGTAGCCCAGATCTTCAAAGCCTGAGGAGTAGTAAGCTGATTTAACATAAAAGCCTATAACCGCAATACCTGCAACAATTGACGGTATATACCTGATTATAACTCTTTTACCGCTGTATTTATTAAGTATAAACGTTATGGTAATTGCAACTGCACATCCAATTGAGACTAATATATAGAATCCATTCATGGTTGACTTATCCTTTCTTTTTGTTATTAGTAAAATTTAATTAAACTTATATATTCTCATTAATATCTTATCATAAAAAGAACCTGCTATTCAGAATATAACTTTACAAGCCTATAAATTTAATTAAACTTTCGACAATGAATTTCAAAATAGGCGGAAAGTAACTTTGCCCATATCATTCAAGCAAGCTTTAAATAGTTAAATTGATGTTTAATTTATAAAATATTTTGGTGAGAACTGTCTAAATTATATTTATTGTTATTACCATAAATTGACAGATATTTTTACTGTGCTGAATTATAATCATTCTGCATGCTAAACGACAGTGCAGTTCAAACACAGGATAAATACAGGGGGTCATACATATGAAGACGGAAATACTTCCCTTAAAAAAAATTGGGGGATATGGATCGGCAGAGCAGCAAAAGGGAAAAGCCGGCAGAACGGCAGCTATATTGGACTATCTGAATAAAACAAATCTTATTATTATACCTGCAGCTTTTCTATTAGGAAGAATATCGCTTTTGGGCGGGTTGATGCCATTTGGTATTGCTCTTTATGCAGCAACCTTGGGACTCAATATTAACAGAATTCTTATTTCAATTGCAATATTTGCAGGTATGCTTACATCAGGAGCAACTGTCCAGCTATATACGGCAGTCGTAGCCATGCTACTTTTTAATGCAATAAACCTGCCCTTTAAGAAAAGTGTCGGATCGCCTTTAAGAGTTGGAATTATTGCATTTTTTGGAGTTTTGATACCGGAATTACTGCTTACATACTTGCAGGGGTTTTTAATGTATGATGTTCTTAAGTCCCTTATTAACGGCTTTATAATTTTTTCTCTTGTGTTTGTATTTAAAAATGTCCTTGAGGTGCTGGGAAATCCATCTAGAAGATTTTCACTAACAAACGAGGAGATATTAAGTATTGCTATCGCATGTGCTCTTGCAGTAGGAGGACTAGGCAGCTGGAATATTCTCGGAGTAAGTTTAAAAAATATATTATGTATAATAATTATTCTTGTTTTCAGTTACAGGACGGGTGCCGGTAATGGGGCGGCAATAGGGGTAATAGTGGGAACCGTTATCTGTATCTCTTCAAATTCATCACCAATAGTAATAGCATCCTACGCTTTTTGTGGATTACTTTCCGGAATACTTAGGAATATGGGGAAAATCGGCTCCTGTGTCGGAGTTTTAATGGGTAATGCTCTTCTCAGCTTCTATACCAACGGTTCTACAGAAGTGCTTTTATACTTATATGAAATAATAGTATCGATTACTATCTTTATGCTGATTCCTCAAAGAATGATGGATGCAGTTGTAACCAAATTTGATAAAAACCTGGTTCAAAGAGGAGATAAGAAAGGGTATAGCACAAGAATTAGAGAGATTACTGTTGGCAAGCTTAATAAGTTCTCGGTTGCCTTTAGCGAAATGGCTAAAACCTTTGATGAGATATCCGAAACAAAGGCTGTTACAGAAAAACATGATATCACTGCTATTTTTGACAGAGTTGCCGACAAGGTATGCAAGGACTGCAGTCTTTGTGTACATTGCTGGGAGCATAATTTCTGTAACACATATCAGGTTATGTTTAAGATAGTTGAAAAGTTAGATAGCAAAGGATGGATAGAACAAAATGATATTCCCGAGTACTTTCTTGAAAGATGTGAAAGGGTAGATGATTTTGTAAAAGCAGTTAATAATGTTTTTGAATTATTCAAGGTAGATATGGTATGGCGGAGCAAGATCGGTGAAAGCCGAGGCTTAGTATCTCAACAGCTTAAAAGCATGTCTACAATTATTTCAAATCTGGCTAATGAGTTGAATACCGATATTTCTTTTAAAGAGGATTTAGAAAATCAAATAATATTGGAGCTTGCAAAGGCCGGCATAAAAAATGCCGAGGCAGTGGTTTATGAGAATAAATTCGGAAAATATGAAATGACGTTATCCTATAAAGGCTGTGGAGGTAAAAGAAGCTGTATAGGAAGTGTAGAAAAAATAATAACTGAAGTTGTAGGCCGAAAGATGATAAAAGACGGCAGTGACTGCGGATTAAATACCAGAACAAATATTTGCACTATAAAGCTGGTAGAACAGGAAACTTTTAAGGTCATTACAGGTGTAGCAAGAATGTCTAAAAATGAAAAATATGTTTCAGGTGATAATTATACTTTCATAAACACAGGTGATGGAAAGTACATCGCCGCATTGAGCGACGGGATGGGGACCGGACATAAGGCCTGCATGCAGAGCAAAGCCACGGTAAACCTGGTAGAGCAATTCATGGAATCAGGCTTTGATAAGGATACTACAGTTAAGCTTATAAATTCAATTCTTGTACTCAGGTCAACAGACGATTCCTTTGCAACAATTGATATTTCGGTAGTGGATTTATACGAAGGAGAGGTTGAATTCTGTAAGGTTGGAGCTGCTCCCACTTTCATCAAAAGGGAGGATTATGTTGAAACTATTCGTGCAGCCTCACTTCCGGCAGGTATATTAAGTGACGTTGAGGTGGAATTGATCCACAAAAAGGTAGGAAACGGGGACTTTATTATAATGCTGTCAGATGGAATAATAGACTCGTTTAAGAACTGTCAGGATAGTGTCAGGGAAGTACAGAACATTCTTAAGGATATGGATTCCAGAAATCCTCAAAAAATAGCAGATGATCTGATGGATCAGGCCCTGAGTCACTGCCCTGATAAAGAGCCAGTGGACGATATGATGGTGCTGGTATCAAAAGTATGGAAGGCCAAATAAATTTGGAATAATATAAATGTCATGTATAAAAATACTAATATTTCACAAACTAGCCATAATCACAGTTCTTTGGAGGATACTATGTTTTATGGAAAATCTAAAAAAGTAATAATTTTGAAGGATATTCATTCCAATTTATTTGAGGAGGCAATACTTGTTCTGAAAGAGGATAAGGAGCAAGAGAAGGAAAAGGAGGCAGTAGGTGTTTTGGCATCTTCAAAAAAATCTAATTCTGATAATGATTTTATTTTAAAAGAAGCAGAATCAATAATTAATAATTATATAAAAGATAACAAAGGTAAGTTTAGCCCTCCTAAAAAGAAACCATTATTGAACTCGAATTCAAAGTTTTTAAAAAATGTGATAATAAACTCAGCTTTATTCGGGAGTATTGCAGCAGTAATCTTTCTTTTAATAAAGTTGTTTTTGTGAGATTTGCTCTATTGATTTTCCTTTTCCAAATAGATATATTATTATAGAAGGATGCATTTTAAGTTAAGGAGCAAATAATGAAATTCAGATCCTCGAAAATAATTGACTTTTTTCTGCTACAAAAAGATTTTTATTCAAAATTAAATGATAAAAAAATGTGGCTTTACATAGGTATTGCCCTGGTAGGCCTGCGTGATGTCGGACTGGGAGTTATAGGAATGAACTTCGATCCTTCCGCAAAAACACACGTGGCTTTAAATATCAGGACAGGCGCTATTCTTTTTATTGCCGCATTATTAATTGGATTTATTGATGTTATTTGTTTCTCATATCCGGTATTTGATATAATAAAACATTTTAAGAAACGAAGCGAAAATAATTCCATGGCTATGGGTGTGTCCTATTCCAGCCTTCTTACAAAAGTTATGAAGGTGTACATAGCTGTTAATCTTATTGTAACACCCTTAAATTTAATAGCATATTACACTCTGTATATAAACCCTAATAATAAATACCTTATTTTATTGTATATAACTGCTGTTTTGGATATTCTGGCTTATTTCTGGTTTAACGGGGCTATTACCCGCGGACTTGGGGTTCTGTTCAAACTCCCCACCGGAGCAAGAAGTCTGGTATTTATGCTGGTTTTTGTATGGAATGCTCTACTGACCGAGGCGTTAAATTATATATTTCTCAAGGTAATCGGGTTGCTTTAAGGCGGTCTTCCCGAACTAAAATCATAACTTCTACAAAAAATATTCCGTGTTGTAAATAGTATTTAACTAGGCTATAATATTGTAGTGGTCGGGCTCCTATTACTTAACAGGAACCGGACACACCAATATTTAACTGAATACACTTATTCACATGTCTCGGTAGTTTAATGGATAAAACGGTGGATTCCGGTTCCACTGATACGGGTTCGATTCCTGTTCGGGACGCCACACGGCGCCTGTGTTTTCTGCGGAAAACACAGGCGCTTTTTATATTCTGGCAGGAATCGGACCCGAGAGGGCACTCGCCTGAAAGTGTGCTGAATACACACTTTCAGGCGAGTGTAGGAGCCCGGCACCACGTCGGAGCAGAATTCGCTCCTTCTATTCCCCACAAGTCTACGACTTGCGGAGACCCCTTAATTAGCGAGCGGTGGGCGACGTCACGAGCAGAGCAAAGCTATGCGGCGATTCCTGTTCGGGGGTCATAAATTCAATGTTTTTTGTGGAGGGGGGAATGGCCGCTACATAGCGAAGGTTAGTGGTGCAGTTCAGCAATTCTACAAGTCTTTTCCCAACAAGGCATCAATCTGTCCATTCAGCCATCCGTTTATTCTTAATATCCTTTCGTCCTCTTGACATGTGCCTCTCCAAATTAACTGATTTAACTCATGTTCTAGTTGATAGATTGTCAGGCGTTTTTCTATATTTGGAACATCCCTGGTAATCCTCAAATTTTCCACAATGGATTTCAATATTAATTTAAGACCATTAGCAGGGGCTGGTGGATAAATGCACCAGTGAAAAAGATGTACCAACTCAAAGTCTGCTTCACCGAATTGTGAACATTCCCAATCAATTATTCCTGCTAATTTACCTTCCTGTATAATAATATTTTTTGGGTGAAAATCATTATGTAATAGCTTAGCTCCGGTTTGATAATCCAGACAGTCGATATTTGTATGGATATAATCAAATGCTTTTGAAATTACTTTTTTACTTTCTGACTTTGTATTCACTTCGGATAGGCCTGCTCTGAGTAATTCGATGTATTCGTGATGTCCGTCCTTCCAAGCTCGTTTATATCTTGGAATTGTAGGAATATAGTGGCCTATATCATAATAATCGTCAGATATCGAATGTAATTCATTGAGGAACTGAGCGATTTCCTTTGCAATATTAATTCTTTGATCATCAGTCAGTTTCGGGAGAACGCTGAATAAATCATTGCCTTGTACATAATCACTAATCAGGAAATAGTATTTTTGACCTGAAGAGATAAATGAACCGGATGAATGTATTTTAGATACAAACGAAACCGATTTTACTTTATCTAGCTTCATTTGTTCCTCCAGTGTATATTTTGAAATTCTTAGAGTATACTTGTTGTCAACTAAATAAGTTATAATTCTGTCATTCCTATAGAATAATTCTATAGTTCCCATAGGGATATTCTGAGTTTTTAGAATCTTATATATTTGGGTTGTTTGTAAAGTAATATCATTGTTGGACATATATTATCCTTTCATTTGGTATATAAATTTAAGAAAAATGTTATCTTTGTTGAGATACATCTCAGCAGCAGGTCTTATATGAAAAAGATTTAAAAGTTTTTGGTAATCTATTTCTGCGACTTCTTCTTTTACAGTATTGCTATTGCATGAGACTGCTCTAAGCATTATGTTTTTTGCTGTATTCTTTGTTGAAGTAAATTCAAATATATCAACATTGTACCCATACTGTTCAAGTAACAAAGCTCTCATTGAATCAGATACCATATCCACAATTCTCTCTTTAAATGGTTTAAATCTTGTAATACTTGTAAGAGGATGTTTTCTTATTTGTCCCATTGTAGTATGTTGACAACAGGATACAGTCATAATATATTTTGCTTTTTCAATAATACCTTTGGCTATAGTCTGGTCAGTTGCCGTGTTGCATGCATGCAGAGAGTAAACAATATCAGGTCTGTACTCGGACTTAAAATCTATAATGTTACTGCAATAAAATGCCAAATTGGTAAATCCCATTTCAAATGCTATATTATTGCACTTGAAAATTAACTCGGGATTTGAATCCACACCGATAATCCGAATGTTTTTTTTGAGCACCTCATGACAGTAATAGTAAACAATAAAAGAAAGATAACTTTTACCACAAGCACAGTCTAATAGCACTATTTCATTTTTAGTTGACAGCTTTTTTAAAGCAGCGGTAATCTGTATAAGGTAATCATATATCTGTCTGCTCTTACCGATACGCTCCTTGTATTGTCCTCCAGCCGGATTAATAAGTCCAATTTTCTGATAAAGCTTTTCTAATTCTTTAACATCAAGTTTAATACTTTCCATATTACACCTCGTTTATATTTTAATAGATCTTTATAACAGCATATAAGGCATTAAAAAAGAGCCGTAGATTCACTCTACGGCTCTTTTTTACAAAATAAAAGAATGTCCGATTGAGTAAACTTTAAAATCACTGAACAGGTATAACAAACAAGGCTAATAAATTAACCTACTAATGTAACCTGTATAAAGTTGTGATTTTAAAATTTACCTCTCCGCGTGAGTATAAGCTTCTTTTAACTCACCGGATGACATTCCACCTTTCAAATCAATATGCTGTTATAGAAGTATAATAACATTACAAAAAATTAAAATCAATAATTTTTCTATCACTACAAACACAATATAAAATATAGAGATAATTTGGAAGCCATGGAGTTTGTGTTTTATAGATAATTTATAGCAAATATTAGGGTAAAGGTAAAATTCGCCAAACTTGCTTCAGGAACTAGAATTATTTCTATTGACGAGGAAAAATATGAACGTATACTATTAAATATATTATCAAGCGCAATAATATTTACACCTTACGGGAAAACCATCATTGTATCTTCAAAATAATAGGCAAAAACAAAGAATTAATTAGTTATTTATAAATCGCTTCAATATTTATCGCACTTAAGGAGGCTTTATCTTTTGAAAATTGGAAATATCGAGCTTAATAACAGAGTTTTTCTGGCACCAATGGCAGGAGTAACCGATATGCCCTTCAGAGTACTGTGCAAGGAGCAGGGCTGCGGGTTGGTGTATACCGAAATGGTCAGTGCAAAGGGTATGCACTATCAAGATGAAAAGAGTACCAGACTTACATTGCTGGATGACCGGGAAAAACCGGGCGCTGTGCAGATATTCGGTTCAGAGCCTGATATAATGGCAGGAGTAACTGAAAAATTAAATGAATCTGATGCCAGTATTATTGACATTAATATGGGCTGCCCTGCTCCCAAGATAACCAAAAACGGCGAAGGCAGCGCTTTGATGAAAAGGCCCGAACAAGTAGAGAAAATTGTAAAGGCGGTAGTAAAGGTGTCGAAGAAGCCTGTTACCGTAAAAATACGAAAAGGCTGGGATGATTGTGCGGTTAATGCCGTGGAAATTGCCCAAATTGCCGAAGCGGCCGGAGCCAGTGCAGTAGCAGTGCATGGCAGAACACGGGAACAATATTACAGTGGAAAAGCTGACTGGAGCATAATAAAAAGAGTTAAGGAGGCTGTTTCAATTCCCGTTATAGGAAATGGTGATGTTGTCGGACCGAGAGAGGCTAGCCGTTTATTTGAAGAAACCGGCTGTGATGCAATTATGGTTGGAAGAGGAGCACAGGGCAATCCATGGATTTTTAAACAGATAAATAAATACCTGGAAGAGGGAATAATTATAGAAGAGCCTTCTCCTCAAGAAAAAATACAAACCATTATAAGGCATTTTAACATGTTGATAGAACACAAGGGGGAAAGAACCGGAGTTCTTGAAATGCGATCTCATATTGCCTGGTATATAAAAGGGATGAGAGATGCAGCTCATACTAAACAGGTTATTTTTAAACTTACTGAAAAAGAAGAAATAATCAGTCTTCTTCAGAATTTCCTTCTCCGGCAGTAATTTTTGCTTCCGGAACATATTTGACAAGAATATCTTCAATTCCTGAAACTATCTGTTGGGCGCATTTTTGCTGAAAATCTGCATCAGTTAATAGTTTCAGGTCTTTTTTATTTGATATGAACCCTACCTCCAGCAATAAGGAGGGCATTTCGGTATGCCTAAGTACATAGAGGTTTGGACGGGGCATTATAGCCCTGTCTCTCATACCCATGTCTTTTATTTTATCCTGCATTATTTTTGCTATATCCTTACCAATAGGAGAATTTGGGTTATAGGTTGTAAGTATACCGCTTTGAGATCTGTCGGTAAATGAGTTGTTATGTATACTTATAAAAAGCCGTGCTTTTTTCTCATTGGCAATACGAGCTCTATCTTCCAGACTTACAAAGGTATCATCAGTTCTAATCATATAGTAATCTATCTTTTTCTGAGCCAAAATTGATTCAATTCTAAGAGAAATATCTAGTACTACATCCTTTTCGTTGATTTTACCGTTCCCTGCTCCAGGTTCCCAACCGCCGTGTCCGGGGTCTATTACCACCAATGGCGCAGTTTCCTGAGGAATACTCGAAGTGGTCGCGGATACATCGTCTACGGAGGCGCCTGTCATTTCTTTTCTTTCAACATAAGCTCCGATAATAGTTAGAATTCCAATTGAAAGAAAAACAATAATAAATACAAGATTCTTGCGACTTAGCCTTTTACTTAATTTATCAATAAATTTATCGAAAGCCATAAGTTATTGTTTTACCTCCAAATAGTTATGCATTATTAAATAAAATTTGACAGTAATGTACTAATTATTTTATCACAAGTGAATTAAAAAAGGTTGCAGAATGTTTAAATTCTGCAACCTTTGAAGTTAAAGTACTCTTCTTGCTCCGATATATCTGCCGGAGTAGTAGGAACTGTCAAGACTTGATATCGTCACGCCCTTTGAAGAACTGGCGTGAATAAATTTTCCATCTCCCATGTAGAAGCCAACGTGTGACGGTCCTGCCTTATAGGTTGTAAAGAAGACCAGATCGCCAACTTTAAGATTACTTCTTGAAACTGCTGTGCCGGTCTTATACTGATCGATAGTTACTCTTGGAATAGATATGCCGTTCTTTGACAAAACGTACTGTGTAAAGCCGGAGCAGTCAAAGCCACTTGGTGTTTGTCCACCCCAAACATAAGGAACTCCAATATATCTTTTTGCTGTAGCTATTACAGCACTTGCTTTTGAACTAGTCGCAGAAGAAACAGCTTTAACAACTGTATTTGATGTCGTCTTTGATGTGGTAGTAGAGGCAGTTTTACCTGTAGAAGATGTGGTACCTCTTGAAACTGTCTTTCCAGATGTTGAAGCTGTTTTTTTCTTAGCTGAAGTATCCGCTGCTTTTTTTACTGTTGAAGTTGGGTTAACTGCTGAATTTTTAGATTGAACTGCCGGCTTTTTTACAGCCGCTGTCGAATTTTCAGTACCTGTAGTTGTTGAGTCAACTTTAGATGCTGCTTCATTTGTTGAGTTTATTGCCATAGCTTCAGCTTTCATTGTATCGGACTCTGATATTACCAAATCCCAATCAGCTTGTGTGCCAACTTCCTGTAATTTAGCGGGTTCAAGAATTTCCGGCTTAAAGGACAAACTCTTATAGACCGGTGCTACTGCTGCTAAACACAGTGCCAGTGCCATACCACTCGCTATTAATTTTTTGTTCATATTGACCTCCCTTATAATGAAAGCCCCAGAAATCAATTATTTTATATAAAAAAATTTTGGGGTTATTTTAACGCAAAGCATCTGTTGCGTTTTATTGGTTGTGATACTTGTAAAATGAAATTTAAGATAATCCTAATCGTGAAAACTGCAACCAGTACGTCTTTGAGAATATTAGTGACAGGGGCTTATACCCTTATCCTAAAAAATTTGCATGCTGCCCGATTATCCTTTGTTAAGTATCAATGTAATAATGGTTTACATAAAGCAGCCGATGGGCTTATTATAAGTGCCCAAACTGAGGGTATCAACCTGTAATTTATGGTAAACTGCTGGAAACCTAGAGTCATAAAAGGTTGCCCAACTCAATAAAATGAATCAGATGCTTAATTTTTGGAGGTGCTTATGACAAAGAAAACATTTATTACAGGGGCAATAATTCTAATTGTTGCAGGTTTTATTACCAGAATAATCGGATTTATATATAGAATTTATCTTTCCAACTTGATAGGAGCTGAGGGGATGGGATTATACCAGCTGATAGTTCCTATTTATTCCTTGATTATATTGACTATAACATCCGGTGTATCCATTGCTGTTTCAAAGATGATTGCCGAGCAGGCTGCGCAGGGGAATTACATTAATATCAGGAGGATATCAAAGGTCGGGTTGGCCGGAGTAATTACTGCCAGCTCACTTATTTCAATTTTTCTTTATTTAAACATAGATTTTATTGTTAATGTCATTTTAAAAGATCCCAGAACCTATTCGTCAGTGTTGATTATGGTACCATGTATACCGTTGATTGCAGCTGCCTCTGCATATAAAGGTTATTTTTACGGGATACAGGAAGTAACTCCTACTGCTTTTTCTCAAATAGTTGAGCAACTAGTAAAAATTGCTATAACTTTAGCTCTGGCAGCTAATTTTTTAAAAGCCGGGCTGGAGTATGCTTGTGCTCTAGCTACCGTCGGTATGGCTGTTGGAGAAATATCAAACCTTTTTGTTCTTGCGGTTTACTATAGGTTTAAAAAGTATCCTCATATAACGCCCAAATCTAACAAGGGTCTATTAAGAAAGCGAAAGCTGGTTGCAGCAATGGTCTCCTGCGCGGCCCCAATATCCTTCAACAGATTCATTATTTCAATTATGTTCGCCATAGAGCTTATTCTCATTCCCCAGAGATTATTGGTCGGAGGTCTTAACTACATACAGTGCATGGAGGAGTACGGAAAACTGACAGGAATGGCGATGCCGCTTATAATGTTTCCTGCTCTCGTTACGACCTCCCTAGCTACAACTTTGGTTCCCGCAATATCTGAATCAATTTCTTTGAATGACTACAGCAGAGCCAACTACAGAATTTCTAAATCAATTCAGATAACAATGGTTCTGGGTTTTGTATTTATGGCGCTATTTGCCTGCTATCCTGATAAAATAGCAAACATGATTTACCCTGGTCAGAATGTGGGTTATACGTTATTTCTACTATCTTTTACATGCATTTTTATGTATCTTCAGCAGATACTTATGGGAATCATGAATGGTCTTGGAAAGCAGAGTCTTTTACTGATAAACTCTACAGTAGGATCAGTGCTAAGAATATTATGTGTATACTTCCTTATACCCTTGTACGGAATATCTGTATATATAGCTGGAATAATTGTAAGCTCATTCATTGTATGCGTACTACACTTTATTGCAATAATCCGCACTACCGGAATGGCTCTGGATCTCAGGCATTGGGTGGTTAGGCCTTCTCTAGTGACAATTGTGCTATTTCTGGTAAGCAGGTATGTCTATAGCTTTTTCAATTTTCTAAAACTCTCTGCCTCGTGGCAAACTCTTTTTACAGTTGGTGCATATGTTATAATAGCACTTTTTCTCATGGCTCTTGCCGGGGTAATAGATTGGAGAGAGCTACTTCAACTGCTGGGTGTTAAAAATAAAAAAGTCAGAAAATATAAACGGGCAGCATAATAACGTAAGCATTTAAAAAATTGAGGAAAAATGAGATTAGTCGAAATAAAATAAAATAACCATATTTCCAACCAAGTCAAAGGTCAAAGAAGGTCAAAACCGCCTTTGATTAAGTTGGAATGTCAATATAAAATATAGACATAAGGTCAAAGAAAGTCAAAATCAAATTACTGAACAAATAAAGATTTATTGAATTTATGGAGGTGTGAATTATGTTTGGAATAGTACCATTCAGAAACAACAAAATTCAACAAAGAGGAAACTTTTTTGATGTGGAAAATCTTTTCAATGATTTCTTTAATGAAAATTCCCTGGGTTTTTCAGGCATTAATTCAATGAAGGCTGATATAAGGGAAAATGATAAGGAGTACATTATTGAGGCCGAAATTCCGGGAACTAAAAAGGAAGAGATAAAGCTTGATCTCAGAGACGACAGACTGACAATTTCAGTTGAAAGGTCGGAAGAAACCAAGGAGGAAAGAGATAACTATATAAGAAGGGAAAGAAGGTTTGGAGCAACCAGCAGAAGCTTCCTTGTTGAAAATGTAAAACAGGAGGATGTCACTGCAAAATATGAAAATGGTGTTCTTTCAATAATTCTTCCAAAGAGCGAGGAAAAAAAGACAAATAACAGAATAGAAATACAATAAATATTCAAGGCCTGCTGATAAAGCAGGTCTTGTTTATGTCCTGCGTTTCCTTTGTAAATTTTGGAATAAAAATATTAATTATTTCTAGAACCTTAGCTTTTGTGCTGTTCCAGCCACCAGTTGATTATCTTTCTGGCAATACTCACTTCGGAGGGCAGTCCGGGCAAGTTATCTATATCATACCAATTGGCATCGGTGATTTCTACACCGTCAACCCTTATGTCTCCGCTGTCATGTTCGCAAGTGAAGCCCAGCATCATTGAATTCGGAAAGGGCCAGGGCTGGCTGCCGAGATATTGAATATTCTTAACTTTAATACCCACTTCCTCCATAATTTCTCTCTGAACCGCTTCCTCCAGTGTTTCACCTGCTTCAACAAAGCCTGCAATCAGTGAATACATACCTTCTCTAAAATGCTTGGCATGAGCCAATAACAGCTTATCACCTTTTCGGACAGCAGTTATAACTGCCGGGCAAATACGGGGATAACTGATGAATTTGCATTTAGGGCAAATTTTAGCTCTTTCACCCGAAAGTTCTTCGGTAGGAGAACCGCATCTGCCGCAGAACTGATGGGTCTGATCCCAGCAAATAATCTGGTAGGCCTTACCGGCTAAAAGAAAGAGGTCTTCTTCAATACAGTCATAAAGAGCTCTCAAGTCAATAAAGGCCATTCCGTCAGGTATATACTCCCCTGAGTCAAGCTCAGCCGAAAAACAGGCCTGGTCTTGTAAGGTTCCGAGGTACTGAGTTCTGACAGCCTTGATATTTATTTCCTGAAGGTTCTTGAAATAAGGCACGGAACAATTATTTCCATCCTCTATTACAAGTATTTTATTCTGAAAGAACGCAAACCAGTATGCTTTTTCTATATTTTTATCGGGCGTTGTAACAGCCGGCTCATAACGTTTATATATACTTTCTCGTTGCATCGCTGCCTCCATATTATTTATGATTGACTTTTCTTATAAAACTGAGACTTATTAAAGAATAGCACAATTATATAGTAAAATCAAAACTCGTAATGGACAGTCTGGGTGTAGTATGATAACATATACATAGATAACCGATGTATCGTAAATAAAGGTATAGTAGAATTAAGCACTAATTAAAATCAGGCATAATTATTTACGCCACTTTATACCGCAGAAAGTGAGGAAACTATGACAATTGACAAAGAATTGCTTAAAGGAAGTACATCGATGCTTATACTAAAGCTTCTTGAAAGTGGAGATATGTATGGCTATCAGATGACAAAGGAGCTGGATCGTAAGTCCGAAAACACGTTTACCTTGAAGGAGGGTACGCTCTATCCAATACTTCATTCTCTTGAAAGCACCGGAATGATTGAGGCGTATTGGGAGGAGACAGATTCGTCCAGGAAGCGAAAATACTATAAAATAACCAAAAAAGGTAAGAAGCTTTTGGCCGAGAAGGAAGCTGAATGGACAAAATATGTAAATGGAGTGAGACGGGTGCTGGGAGGTGCTATGCTTGAACAATCATGCATCTGAATATATAAAGAAAGTACTTGAACAGATAAAATTTATAAAGGTGCACAATTCTATATCAGAGGAATTACACAATCATATATTGGAGCTCACAGAGGATTTGATTGCTAAGGGAATGGATGAAGAGGTTGCTTATAAAGAGGCTGTCTTGCAAATGGGAGACCCTGTTGAAGTGGGAAAGCGACTTCACAAAACACATAAGCCAAAACCTGAGTGGTCGATTCTTATATTATTGGCAATGCTTGTTGGATTCGGTTTTTACATAATATATTTTTATTCAACATTTTACTCTGTTCCGGAAACTTTTAGGAGACAGCTGATATTTGGTTTATTAGGTCTACCGGTATTATTAGCCTTCTATTTTTTTGACTATACAAGGTTTGAAAAATACACTCCATTTGCATATTATTTTACTTGTGTGCTTATGTTCGCGGCCATTATTTTTGTGGGTTCTCAAAGAAATGGAAGGGCATATATAAATATCGGAGATATAGGATTTTCACCGTCCTTTGCTGCTATTCCAATATTGCTGATATCCTATGCGGGACTTGTTAAAAGATGGTGTGACGGCAAAATGATTAACTTAATGAAGCTAATATTTTCGGCATGGCTGCCTTTGCTTGCAATCTTAATGGAGCCGTCACTTGTGAATTTCTTCATTGTTGGTACAGGTCTGCTTGCAATGATAACGTGCGGGATATGTACAAATAGCAAATATAGGGCAAACAGGAACAAGACAATTCTTTTAATGTATATTTGCCTGTTTTTTATTGGTTTGTTGCTTTTCATACACTATTTTGTATTGCGGCCTTGGAAAATGGACAGGTTAACCATGTTCCTTCACCCGGAGAGGGATCCACTGGGAGAAGGCTGGATTTACACTATTCTAGGTGATATTTTTAATTCAGCAAAATTGATAGGAGGTGGGAGCAGTTTTCTGGATAGCCGGGGTAAGGCTGTAAATTTATTGCCATGTGCCAATTCAGAATATATTTTAACCTTTGTAATCGGAAGTCTTGGATGGATATTCGGAATAGCTCTGATAGTCTTTTTAAGTTTAATTGTCTTGAGATTGTTTATAACAGCGGGAAAGATTAATAATACTTTTGGTAAATATATCTGTGTAGGAGTATGCTGTATATTTTCACTTCAGGTTATCTTAAATGTCCTAATGGCTTTAAGGCTGATTCCAGTTTTAGGTGTTTCGCTGCCATTTATTTCAGCAGGAGGAACAACTTATCTTTTAAATATGGTTTTAATAGGTTTATTTTTAGGTATCTATAGACGGAAAGACTTGGTGAGCTTTCAGAGATGAGTCGGAGAAAGCATAACGAACCTGAATATAAAACTTAATAAATTAGGGGTGCAAAAAAAGGGGCTGTCTCAAAATAGAAATAAAAATTCTATTGAGAGGCAGCCTTCTTTTTGTCCCCAAAAAGTAAAAGCAGCCTCCAAAGAAGCTGCTCTTAGTGTATAATTGAGTTATGCGAAAACA
>JAEWOH010000045.1 GCA_023460955.1 Bacillota bacterium
AGAACGCCGACCAGGCGCACGCTCGACTACCGGAGGACTTGCGCCGGGTGCTGGACCTGCATGGTATTAGAGATAGTGAATGGGAGATATTCCGTCATATGGATATGGCCGACAGCGAGGGCCGGAAGTTCATGACGACCAGCGGTATCCGTGGCGTGCCGGACGATGTGATCTCCGGGTATGTGCAGAGCAAAGGGATGAAGCCAACCGAGCGCGCCATCTCAGATGCCCGTGACCAGTTGGAGGGGCAGCTGCGAGGCTACATCCTCGATCGCCTGAACATCGCCATGTCAGAGCCTGGCGATCGTACGCAGGCATTTATGAAGATGGGCACCGTGCCGGGAACAGTAGCAGGGGAGGCGATCCGTTTCGCCGGCCAGTACAAATCCTTTACCGCCAGCTTCATGCAGAACGTGCTGGGCCGTGAGGTGTTTGGCCGCGGCTATACCCCCGCCGGGCTGGGCGAATCGAAAACTACATCGATGACCAATGCGCTTATGCGGAACGGCAGTGGCGCATTCATTGGCGCTGCTAACCTGTTTGTGTGGGCGACGCTGTTTGGTTATACGTCAATGCAGGCAAAGCTTCTGCTTAAGGGGCAGACACCGCGCCCGGCTGATGCCAAAACTTTCCTCGCTGCTGCGGCTCAGGGAGGTGGTCTGGGTATCCTGGGTGATTTCATGTTTGGCGAAGTAAACCGTATGGGGGCAGGGCCGGTTACCTCCCTGATGGGCCCGGCGGCATCTAATGCCGACAGCATAATCACACTACTGCAGAGCACAACACGTGGTGATGCAGACTTGGGCGACTGGTATCGCACCTCTCTGGACAATACGCCGTTCCTGAACGTATTCTGGCTGCGCACAGCAATGAACGGTCTCATATTGAACCGCATACAGGATGCGCTTGACCCTGGCTCTTTGGAGCGATATCAGCGCCGGGTTGAGCGTGAGCAGGGTAACGACTTCCTGATCCCACCGTCACAGTTTATGTTAGGGAAATAATAGTGAATGTTAAATATATTGCTTGTTTTCTTTTCGGCTCGTTTTTGGTTCCAGCAGAAGCGAAATTCTACGATGGCCAGCAGTTATATCAATATGCCCAGGAATATAAAAAAGCCGAACAGACCTCCAGCAGAACGCCAGACAATCAACTTCAGGCTGGTGTTTTCATAGGGTATGCGGCATCAATGATCGATGCTTATGGTACTGAGGGGGCCCGAGTCTTTTGCCAGCCAAACGGGAAAATTCAAACTTATGCCGATGTAATTTATAAATACCTAAATGCTAATCCTGATAAAAGAGTTAACTCAGCTGAAAGTTTGGTGATTGCCGCCATGCAGGATTCGTTTCGGTGCAAATAGCCATCAGATGCGCTGGGCAACAATTAGCGTGACATGTCACAAAGTCAGGCTCACGCCCACAAAAAAAGCCCGCTATGCGGGCTTATTCAGCTATTAACTTTCTTCGGTACAATGGCTGCTATAGAAATCATAAACCCAGTAAGTGCAGCAATTATCAGTGGGAATATGAAAGCATCGGACGTTCGCAAGGGATTTTTCATGTCAAAAAGAATGACAATAAAGAATGCACTTGTCGCAAAAGTAGAAGAAGAGTAAACCTCATTCATCTTATATTGCAACTTGTCCAAGGAAAATGGAGGAGTATCTTTACATCTGGCATCCCATATTAAATGTATTGCCAGATAAGCGATGCACAGAATGAAATAAAATCGTGTCAATTGCTGTGCATCTTGAGGTGCAAGCCAGGCTAATGCTTCATGCATTTTAGTTAGCTAACTTCCGTGCCGCATAAATAACCGGAAGCGCTACAGCGCCAGCTACAGCAAAGCCGTACGCTATAGTAGCTGTAACAGTAAAAGCAGGAAGCAGGAAGGACAATCCGCCTGGAAGCGCAAAGCCTAAGCCCGCCCCGCCAATGATGGCTTTCAGTAATGTGATGATATTGATTTCCATGTTTCCCCCTTTGTAAACATATTGTTTACCCTTGGGGTAATTTTACATCATTGATCCACTATAGCCAACTATTTTAAGGCGCGTCCCTGCGCCAGCCGCCTCAGAACTTCGCCACGTTCGTGCTGATGTACTGCGCGTGGCTGCGGATAAAGAGGCACTGTGTGACACCGACGAGACTGCTTAGCCATGCTGCAAGGCGGTATCTTGAGCACCAGGGTGCCCCTATGGATCTTTGCTGACTGGCCGGTAAACGCGCTGCTCAAGTGGCGGCTTTTTCCCAGCGAACTCTGCCGGGCTGTTAGCCTGGCGCTCATCAAGCCACCGCTCGATCTCATCGCCGTTCCACGCGCAGCGGCGATCGGTGATATACCAGCGCTTTGGGAATTTGCCAGCGGCTTCCAGGCGTCCGATCGTGCTCCATGACAGTGGGACCATGTTCATCAATTCTTTCTTCCCGATTGCTCGTTTCATAAGCCCTCCAGGTAGTTATTACATAGGGTCACTTTTCATCCATAAGTGACCCTATGTAGGAGCTGCATAGGGTCACTTTTTTAAAAAGTGGCACTATGAGGCAGGCTGTATAGGGTCACTGTTTAAGAAAAAGTGGCACTAGATATATGTATAACTACTGTATGAAATCGACCTTATAAAAAGGGCATTTTTGCTAATGGAAGCAGGCACTGATGCTCCGTCAGAACGTCAGTGATGGCGTAGATATCAGCGGTAGCAGCGCGGGGGGGGGCAAGTAGTAAGTTAAGAAGTAAATCGTATATGCATATGAACGGAATACCGGCAATATCAGCATCGGAAAGGTTGAACTTGAGCATGATCACACCATGCAAAAAAAATAACGCCCTCAGATTTTTTTTGGTTGAATCAAAACGTAGTGACCCAATAAACATTAAGCACCTGAATTAGGTGTTTTCATTTGAAGGGATTACACACATGAAAAACGGTATTTATTTTGTCGTGTTTAGAAGCGGTCAAAATGACGTTGGAAGCGGAACGGTCGTTGTGAAGGAAGGTGCGGTCAACGGTGGCGATTTTGGGTTTACCTATCAGGGGCGCATCCAGGATGGAAGATTGAACCTTCACGTATCACGTCATAATCCTTCTGCACAAAACGTTATTGCAGGCCTAAACGACTATGTGATGGATCTGTCTCTCAGAGATATTGGCGATGGTTATTACCTTGAGGGCAGTATTGCAGGTGTGCCTGGCGCGAACTTGGCTGTACAGGCAAAATTTATCGGTGGCTTGATTTAAGGTTCACAGACTCCAAAACCGCCTCCGGGCGGTTTTTATACCTCATTAAAATCACCTCTTGTGGCGATTATCAGAACCAAACCAGCACCAGACAACTCCTATGCTGGTGGAGCCCACTAAATTTCAGCATGAATAGCGGTTTTTAAACGGCATGTTGGTTCACGGCATCTTTTCGTTGGTTCAAAAATGGGGGGTGTTGGTTCACTTTTTAGGAATAAGCTTTTTAAAAACAATCACCTTTACAAATTGAACCAACTGAACCAACTGAACTAACGCTTTTTAAGTACACATGGAGCAATTTCTGTAGCTGGATCGCGCCCAAGCTCAAAATAGGCGCAAGTGCGAATTCTTCCATTAAGGTAATCGCTCAACAACCAGCGAGAACTACGACCGAATTTGATGGGCGGTGGCAGGGCACCCTTTTTGATTTGGTCTTAAAAATACTTTGAAGTGAAACCAGAATCATTGGTCATGTAGAGCATGTCTATCAATGATGTTGGTTCAAGTTGTCTGCTCATGATGTACCCCCATACATTTGGATAACAACCCTGTACGCATTGGTTGAATTGTAGGCAATTCAGGGGGGCGAAAATTAATGTGGGGGTATTTTTGGGGGTATCACATAAATTAAAATAAAAATAAATTCATATAAAACATGATGTTGTGTTGATATGTTTCATTCCTATTATCGGCACCATCACTTAAAAATCCTTATAAATCAATAATTTAGACTTAAAAATCTGCCTTTTATTCATCTATAAGAATCGGTAAATCATCCCTCATAACTGCCGTTATGGTTGATATGGCAATTGGGATGTTAACTGTAACGGCCTGTAGTTGTACAGCTCGAACAGGTACAAGCTTAACTCGAAGCTGATGACTTCCAATGTCTCAAAATTGCCCAATAAACGCTTAGAAGTCACGCATTCAGCCCCGATGCCCCTTACTGAGGGATAAACAGGCTTATGGTGATTCTCGTCCCTGTAAACGATATACAGGCTCTATCTCCGGCTGGCTCACGGTTCCATATGGATACACGAGCGTCCTGATAAGATGGCTTTTGAGCGTACATGATGAAGTCGCTAAAGCTCCCGTTGATTGGTATCACCAGCCGGGGCTAAATGGCTACTATTGTCTTTTACGTCTAAGCGGATTTTTCAAGCAGATGAACAATAGTGATGTGATGTCGCTGCTTATCACTACACCCTGCAATACCGTAACGCTTAACCAGTTCATAGCCGACCTTATCCAGCCTTTTCAGTAGCTGCTCAGGTAGCGATAAGACCAAATTAAAGGCTGTGAGTTCATCACCTCTTTCTGAAGACCCCTTTCTATTGTTACATTGAACTTTTAATCATTCATTGTCTAAAGAACTTGCTAACCCTGCCTTTAACCTATCTTTTTTTACTTTTTCGTCCAGCTTATCAAAAAATATCATTTTTTGTTGAAGTGTAAGTTCTCTTTTCGCATTGATAGCATTCAATATAGAAGATATTTCTATTTCACTAGCAGAGTAAAGTTTCTCTACCTCCTTTTTAATCTTCTGGATTGAACTAGAATCTGAAATACTGAAAATATTTTCCATAATAAATAATGACTCAACAATTAAATCCTGGATCCTTGCTTTGTCTTTCGAAAGGCTATCAATTTCAGCTTGTTGTAAAGAAACTGAAGCCTTCAAATTTTCTAATTCGTCGGACAGTGCATTTTTAATTGATTCTAGTTCTTCAGTTTTTAATTCTTCGCGCCTCCCTCGCTCAATTTGCTCTTGTATGTCAGCATCACTTTTTGCTTTTGCTAAATCTTCAGCTCTATCAGCTTTTACTTTTAAAGTTGACAGGTCTATTGCTTCTTGAAAATCTCTCTCTTTGATTTTGAATGTGTTGGCACTATATCTATCATCAGCCCACTTATGCGCCTGAGAAAGGAGCCACTGTGCATATGGCGAGATTATAGCCAAAATACTGCCAGAAAGGATGGGGGCAATCATGTAATGCAGATAGAAATACTCCTGCGAAAGGATATAATCGATTCTGAACTTTACAGGCGCATCACTCATGAACAACATCGCTAAGTTAGGCCAATTGAACCACATCCACGCCAGAAGAATAAATCCCCACAAAGGATTTTTGAGCCTTTGCTCCAGCGCTTGTTTAACTGAGTCTGTAAGACCTTCATTCATCTTGACGCCTCTTAACCTATCTTTATTCTTATCATAATCGTTCAAAACATTTTTCAAAACAAGAACTAACACAATGAATAATCACCTTCGGCGAGCCTTATCATGAGAAAGTGACCAATCGATTGATAAAAATAAATACGGGGAGATGAGGAAGAGATTAAGCTGCTTCAATGATATGAGATAAAGCTATCATTCGGACTCGTTCTTGTGTGTAACCCGCAAGGCGGTACTCCCGAACCAACGAGTAACCAACCTCATCAAGACGAGCAAGAGCCTTACCAGACAGCTTAACAATTACGTTGTTTGAGTTATCCCCACCTTCTGAATGGAAAGGGGCGACGGCTGCTGTAGCGGTTACACGTGCAATCTTTGGCTTAGGCATTGGTGGCTGTCTACGTGTCTTTGAACAGTTCAGACAACTACCCGATGAGATATAGCGAACAGTTGAGCCACAATGCATGAATCGCCACGGGTTTAACAGACACCTCAGAGTCATTTAAGATGGCTTAAAGAGAGGTGCCCATGAGCGGTAAGCGTTATCCCGAAGAGTTTAAAACTGAAGCAGTCAAACAGGTTGTTGATCG
>JAEWOH010000046.1 GCA_023460955.1 Bacillota bacterium
TCCCTGCTACTTACATACAATGACTTTCCGTCAACTTTGCCAGCGTAGTCCTTATCTACGATAGACAGTTCTGCTCCCCCAGACTGGACTGCGTCACTTTGTCCGTCTAAGAAATCCTCGTGAAAAACTGTTTCAGTCGTCGTCGCTGCCTTCACAGCGCTGTTAATTGGTAGAAGAGTTACAACCAAACACAGCACCAATAAAACTGATACCGCCCTCCTCCAATTGCTAAATTTCGTACTACTCAAAAAACCGCCTCCTCTAAATATGTTTTATATGCTAACGTATTTGGTAAAAATACGGTAGTTTCACTTGTTAATACTACAGAAAGAATGCTGTAGTATAATGCAATGGTTTACATAAATATATTATTAAATGATGACTCTGCACGAAAATTCTGTAGCGTCATGATATGTGTAAATAATATATGTGCATTACAGTATAATTCACTGTATATTCCGGTATTGCGGGCTTGTATGCATTTTAGTCATAGTACAAGTATTGTGAAAAAACAAGGATGAATTTGAGTTATTTGAGTTATGAGTTTATGTCGTTGTAAGATTAGAATTACTATTTTGAAAATATGAATATTAAGTATAACAAGATGTGATAATCCGGTTACTTGACTGTCACTACATATATGACAGTAGTGACAGTCAAAAAAACCAGAAAAATAAATAAAATTATAGTTATTGCTAGTTAAGCCTTATTTAAAGCATAAATTACTTCTTTTTTGTAAGTGTAAGTACACCATAGACTGATGTATCCTGGTAAGCGTTACCTGTTGCATCATTCCAGGTTGCAACACTCTGACGTGCCCCATTCTTTCCGTCGTTTATCTGAACATCAAAACCTATCTTTGTATTATTACTAGGCTTTATAGTCTTCAACGGAATTTTTATTTCAACAGTATAATTTGTACCTGAAACTTTAACTGCTGAAACAAATCCCTTAGAGACACCAGCAGGATTGAATGAAGTTTCATTCTTAAAGTTTACTCTGTACTGTCCGTCATCATTCTGATAGAAGGAAGTCTTACCGTTATTCTCATCGACAAATACTTCCACAGAATCCTGTTCCCATGGATTTGCACTTAATTTATCAAGCTGAGCATCACTTACCTGTACCAAAACATACAGATTTTTGTTGTCCCACAGAGCTTTTGCAGTACCGGTAGCTCCCTGCCATGCCATTTGGAATTGATTTATCTGTATGGTCGGGGCATTCTTCCATGCTGCATCAATTACACCGTCAATTTTTGGTGTACCATATGCTGCAGTTGTAGTCTTAGCACCCTTAGGAGTTTCAGGTTTATTTTCTTTCATATACTTATTAGGATCAATCACACCGTAATAAGCAGGTTTAGCCTGAAGATTTTTGTCAAAGAGCAATGGATTTTGGTTAGCTCTCCAGCTTGTTCCGTCATCCATTCCCCAAACAGTTACACGAGCTATGTTCTTAGCATGATCCTTGTATATCTTTAATAATTGTGCATAAAGATAAGCCTGTGCTTTTGATTCCTTCTCAGACAGCTGGAAGTTGTTACCTGCCATAATGTCAAGTTCTGTTACACTTACCTCAACACCAAGAGAAGCAAATCTCTCCAGTGACAGCTTAACATTTTCCGGATTAGTACTTAAGCCATAATGAGCCTGCATACCAATACCATCTATTAGAAGCTTGCCTTTATGGGTCTTCTTGTATCTGTCATTTATATCTTTTACCATGTTATAAATTGCAGTTGATTTAGCTTGGTTATCATCATTATAATCATTGTAATAAAGCTTGACATTCCATTCAGGATGTTTATCAAGTACTTCTCTTGCAGCAAGGAAAGCTTGTTCAACATAATCAGGTCCTATTGCCTGATACCATGGACTCTGGCGTAAAGAAGCCTTATAGTCTTTTGGATTAGTAGGATTGTCGTTCATTGCTTCGTTAACAACGTCCCAGGAAATAACCTTATCGCCAAAATGTTCAACAGTAGTCTTAATGTGAGTCCTTAAATTATTAAGTGCTTCAGTACGACTTAGGTAAACAACCTTATCACCTGTTCCGGTCTTTGTATTCATCCATGCCGGAGACTGCTGATGCCAAACCAAAGTATGACCATGCATCTTCATTCCTTCAGAAAGCACTTTGTCTACCATTTTATCTGCTGCACCAAAGGTAAAGTTTCCTTTTGTGGGTTGAATAGCATCAGGCTTCATTGCATTGCCTGCTGTTGCAACATTGAAGTGCTTCTTAAGGAGATCAAGTCGTACGCCTTCAAGATCTTCCGCTGATATAGCATTTCCTACAAGGAAATCTTTTGCGTATACATCTTTAATTGACTTCAGGTCCTTTTGAATTGAAACCTGTGCAGAACCTGTATTTTCAAAGCTTATATCGTCTATATAGAAAGAAGCTGTTGCATTGTTGCTTTCTACATAGATAGTTATATATCCGCTTGAAGTGTTATTGTAACGGTAAGTTCCTTCCAGCTTAACCCATCCGTCAGTTGCATTTACAGTACTTGGTGCTATGTTTATGTAGCTGGCTCCGCTTCCATTATCAACCTGAGTTGAAAGAGTGAGTTGTGCACTTGAAGGTTCAATCATCTTTACCCATGCGGTAACTTTATACTCATTTCCCTGGTCAACATACTTCTCAATGTTAAGTGAAGGTCCGTTCCAATTTTGTGTTCTACCTTCAACCTTTAAAGCATAAGAACCGTTGGCAGTGTGGTTTGCTTCCTTGGTTACTGTTAATTTTTCTGTACCTGCTCTTCCTACAAAACCACCAGCAGTATTATCCTCAAAGGTAATAGTTTTAAACTTTTCTGCTGTGGATATGTTGGAATCCGGCTTGGTGTCAGCAGTAACAGTTTCGGTAATCAGAATATCTCCGATGTAGAAAGGTACTGCTTTACCTGCTTCATTTGACTGAACACGTAATGCGGAATCTTTTGATGTATCAACTGTATATTTTCCTGTTAAGGTGAAGGCCTTACCGGCAGCAAAATCAGCACCCGCAAGCCAGGCATAGCTGTTTACTGTCTGAAGGAAGGCCTGTGCTCCGGCAGGAACAGTTTCCTTTGAGTCTACATAACCCTTAACAGTTATATTATATGTTTTACCGTTAACCAGTCCGATATCACTGAATTTAAAATCAGCTGCGTCCCAGTTGTTAGCTCTTTTGCTTACATACAGTGCCTTACCATCAGTATTTCCGTCAAAAGACTTATCACTTGCAGCTGATAAGCTTGCTCCGCCTGATTGTACAGCTTTTCCTGCACCATTAGCAAAAGTCTCATGGTAAATCTCTTTTTCAGTGGCAACTGTTGATGCGGCTGGAGCTGCTTCTTCAGCTGTGATTAAGATGTCTCCTATGTAGAACGGGACAGTTTTTCCCTCTTCACTTGACTGTACACGTAATGCAGTGTCCTTTGATGTATCCACGGTATACTTTCCATTTAAGGTGAAAGCTTTGCCGGCAACCAAATCAACTCCCGCCAACCATGAATAACTGTTTACAGTCTGCAGATATGCTTGACCTTTTGCTGGAACTTTAACATCTGCGTCAACATAACCAATTACAGTAATATCGTAAGTTTTTCCATTAACCAGTCCGATATCACTGAATTTAAAATCAGCAGCGTCCCAGTTATTTGCCCTTTTACTTACATAAAGTGCTTTACCATCTGAATTTCCTTCAAATACCTTTGATGCTGGAGTTAAACTTGCTCCACCTGACTGAACAGCTTTTCCCACACCGTCAGCAAAGGTCTCGTGATAAACAGTAGCTGCTTCTGCTTTTACAGAATTTGTCACAGCCAATAAGGAAAAAAATAAGGCAAGCGTCACCAATAACGCAATACCCTTCTTAAAATTTAATGCCTTACTTCCGCTCAAATTAAATCCGCCTCCTATAAACTCTATATTTGTAATTAAATAATTACCAAAAACATAGTTTCCGCTAAGAGCCGTGGGTGCGAAAAAATAATTAAAAGTGTCGTAATAGCTACGATTGCCCTTTTATAGCGATTAAAATTCAGTAATACTTCCAAATGACTTTTTAGGCTGATGTTGAACATCAAAAATTAAAGGCCAGTTTTTACGTCCTTTAAACGGAAAACCGGATAACCATGTATCATCGTCAGCCACTCCCCAGAAAGTAATTCCGGTAAATAAATCCTTGTATTCTCTGAAAAGCTTAAATATCTTCTCATAACGTTCAGCCTGCAAATCCAAAAGTTCCTGAGGTGCCTTTTCATAAGATGTATCATCTTCAAAACGGAACAGTGATAAATCTAATTCTGTAACTTGCAGCTTTACACCAAGAGATGCATATAGTTCAATTGCTTTACGTATTTCATCAATATCGGGTAAATAGATGCTCCAGTGTCCCTGCATTCCGATACCGTCTATTGGAGTACCACTATCTATAAGAGATTTAACTAAATCGTATATTCTTTTTGATTTAATTGGGTCACATTCATTGTAATCATTATAATAAAGCTTAGCAGTAGGATCAGCTTCCCGAGCAAACATGAAGGCCTTTGAAATATAGTCTTCTCCTATTGCAGTCAACCAGGGCGCCTGCCTGAGCATAGGCTCCTCTTCCTTATCGGATATGGCTTCATTTACCACATCCCAGGAATAAGTTCTTCCCTTATAATGACCCATTATGGTATATATGTGTTCTTTTAAACGTTTTAATGCCAGTTCTCTGGAAACGGACTTATCACCGTTTTTAAAGAACCATCCCGGTGTTTGATTGTGCCAAACAAGGGTATGTCCACGGAGAAGTAAATTGTTTGCCATAGCAAAATCAGCAATTATATCTCCTTGATTAAAGTCGTACACATACTCTGAAGGATGAAGAATTTGAGGCTTCATCTGGTTTTCAGGAGTAATAGAACCAAAGTGATTAATAATAAGCTCTTTATGTGATTGAATAGTTTGAAGGTTTACTGCAGCTCCTATAGGGAAAAAATCCCTATAGGCTGCATTAAGATTAAGTTTGGTAGACATTATTCCTTAACTCCTCCGAGTGCAAGACCGTTAACGAAGTATCTCTGTAAGAACGGATAAACAACCAATATTGGTACAGCGGTTACGATAGTAATAGCTGCTCTGATAGACTGTGAGGTAGCGACATTTGTAGCTCCCCCCTGTGTAGCTGCGTTATTAGCACCCGCAGCAGCACTAGCGGCACCACCCGCATTACTACCAGCATTCATAGCACTAGCAAGAAGCTTCTGAAGTTCATACTGTAAGGTTGACAAGCTTTGTTTTCCTGAATTGTACAGGAAAGTATCAAACCATGAGTTCCATGATCCAACAGCAACGAAGAGTGCTATTGTAGCAAGAGTAGGAACACACAGAGGCATTATAATCTGTATGAATATACGGAATTCACGAGCTCCGTCTATTTTGGCTGATTCTATAAGACTTTCAGATATTGATTTAATATAGGTACGAATTACTATTAAGTTAAACGCACTTATTATATTTGGAACCCAATATACTGAAAATGTATTGATCATGTGAAGATCTCTTATAAGCATATAGTTTGGTATCAAACCTGCGTTAAAGTACATTGTCATAACGAAAAGGACTGTTACAATTTTTCTCAATGCAAACTCTTTACGGCTAAGTGCATAAGCCAGCATAGAAGTAAAGAACAGGTTTGTTATAACTATAACTATAGTCTTTAAAACACTTATTACGAACGCGCCATATATAGTATCCATGCTTAAAACAACACGATAGCTCTGGATTGAGAAAATTCTCGGCCATAAATATATGCCTCCGCGTACTGTATCCATTCCATCATTAAAGGATATGGCAAGAGTATTCAGCATCGGATATAGCATCGCAACAGATAAAAGGATCAGGAAGGTACTATTTAGTGTTGTAAATATGACATTTTCAGCGCTTAGATTTTTCTTTTTCATTTTGACTCTCCCTCCCTATACCAGTTTTTCTTCGCCTAGCTTACCAGAAATCCAGTTCGCGCCGGCGATTAATACAATACTTACACCGGTCTTAAAAATACCGGCCACGGTTGCCAAAGAGTAGTTACCCATTTGTATACCGTATTTAAGAACAAATATATCAATTGTCTCAGCTTTCTCAATTACAAGACCGTTTCCTAGGAAGTATTGGATTTCAAAACCAGCTTCAAGAATCCAGCCTATGCTCATGATAAGGAGAATAACTATTGTCGCTTTAATTGATGGAAGAGTTATATTCCACATTTTACGGTAACGGTTAGCTCCGTCAATATCAGCTGCCTCATAAAGGGCAGGGTCGATAGCTGTCATTGCGGCGAGATAGATTATCGTATTCCAGCCAAGTTCCTTCCATAAGTGCGAGCCTGCTACTATTCCCCAAAAATAATTCGGGTTGGACAAGAATTGTACTGGTTCACTTACAATGTGAAACTTCATTAAAAGTATGTTAATTATACCACCACTTGACGGGAAGGAAAGAGCTGTTGAAACAAGTCCCGCAACAATAATCCATGATAAGAAGTGGGGCATATAAGTTATATTCTGAACGATACGTTTAAAACCAGTGTTTTTTACTTCATTCAACAATAATGCTAATAGAATAGCACCAATGTAACTAACTACAAGTGTAAGGAAACTCTGCGCTAGCGTATTACGTATATCTCTTATAAAACGTTCACCATTTATGCCTGTAAACAACTTTACAAAATTATCAAAACCAACCCACTGCTGATCCCATGTACTTCTTATCGCCGGTTTAAAGTTTTGAAAAGCCATAGTCCAACCGGTTATCGGCACGTATGAAAACAATATCTTATATAGCAGGAGGGGCACACTCATTATAATCAGCTCACGCTGTGAGATTAACGTGCCCCAGATATTCCTGCGGTTTCTTGGAAGAGCCAGCGTTTTTGCCCTCATCTATTTTAACCTCCTATTTTATCTAAAAAAAGGGGACTTGCATCCCCTTTTCCTAGATTAATTTATTTATTATAAAACCTTTTAATAACTTAGTTTCCCCAGTTTTTAATTCTTTCCTGAATACCAGCATTTATAGCATCTTCATATGCTTTAACATTGATTTTGCCAATAGCTGCTGTATAATCTGTCCAGATTTTTTCAAAGTCAGCTGGGTTAGCAAGTATAGCCTTTGGCAGGAACTGTAAGTTTGTATCAGTTAACTGCTTGTTAGCCATCTGCGCATCACTTCCGTCAGGAAGAGCTATGCTCCAAGCTGGGTAGTATACAGGATTTTCTGGTGGCTGATTGTTGAAATCTCTCCAGGTCTTCTTGTTGTACTTATCTAAGAATTCTTTGTCATATGGTTTCAATGTTGCCTGGAATTCTTCTGGCTGATCATCTGGGCTATATGCGTTTCCATCTGAGTAAGTACCATTGTGCTTAGGCATAATATCTGTAAGAGCCATTAACTTGTTGGATGCTCTCCAAACGAGGTCAGTTGAATTGTTACGCTGTTCTTGTGTTCTTGTGAATCTTCCGTCAGCGCCTACAACATAATCTTCACCTTCGATACCCCATGCAAGGATCTTCTGCCAGTCTTCCTTCATAAGTGTGTTAATGAAAGAAACAGCAAGGTCTGGGTTTTTGCAGGATACAGATACACCAATACCCTGGTTGATGTTCATAACGTTTCTGTCAGCATAGTATGGCTTAGCTCCGTCATATGTTGGCTGTGTAGCAACATAAGTACGTTCGTATTTACCAGCGTTAAAGAGTGCATCATGGCCATTACCAAATGACCATCTTTGGTCGTACATACCAAGTACACGACCTGTAGCGATCTTAGCGAGGTACTGGTCAAGAGTCTGTGTAAAGGATTCTTTATCAACAAGACCCTTAGCGTTCATTTCATTTAATGTCTTGTAGTATCTCTTAGCGATATCTTTATCAGCAAAGATCTGTGCTACGTTGTTCTGATCAACTATAACACCACCGTTGTTTGGATATCCTGCAAGATACTGAGGTGGATTTGTCATACCCCATTCTCTTCCAGTAGCTGCGAGAACTTCGAAACCGATTGTAGGCTGACCATCAATCTTAGGATTCTTGTTCTTGTAGTCTTCAATCAACTTGAAGTACTTTTCAAGTGTCATGTTTTCAAGATCTGGGTATCCAGCATCTGCAAGAACTGCCTTCTGGATCCAGAAACCTGATGCACTGTAGTTAGTACCACCAACGATTTCACCATAGAAACGGTTGTAGTTAGGAATCTGATAAATATGCTTTCCTTGATCACCGTTGTTATATGCTATCATATTCCAATAAGGCTTAACGTGTTCATATAAAGTTTCTGCTGCTTCTGGCTTCAAGTAATCATCAAGTGGAATGAATGCTCCGCCAGTAACCATACGTCCATTTGCGTCAGTTACACCAAGTAAATCTGGGAATTCGCCACCGGCAAGTGCAACACCGATCTTTTCGTCCTGTTTGTCAGGAGTTATTATTTCATAGTTAAGAGTTACACCCAGCTTATCCTTTAACAACTTTGTAAGCTTGTTGTTGTTGTCTGGAGCCTGCTGGCTAGTAGTGATCCAAATGCTGAACTCAACAGGCTTATCTGGTGAAAGCACTGGTAATGTGCTACCTGTTGCCGCAGTAGTAGTGGATGCTGCACTACTTGTTGTTGCTGTTGATTGAGTACTGTTTGTTGATTCACTGCTGCTACCACATGCGGAAATTGAAATTGCCACTGCAGCCGCTAATACTAGTGATGCAAACCGTTTCATAAATCATCCTCCTTAAATTTTTTGCAGGTATACATAAACAAAATAATCCCAAAAAGGATTCTTGCTGTCCATGCTGTCTATTTGACTGTTACACCCGCTTCTTGTATAATTGCATTATATTTATATTTCGTTCAAATGTAAATTATCAAATTTAGGATAAGTATAGGACATTTTTTAAGGGGATAGGCGTAATGCTCAGAGTAGTGCTTGTAGACGATGAACCATCAGTACTTGAAGGTTTACGTATATTTGTTAACTGGAATGAATTAGGCTTTGAGATTGTGGGGGAAGCGCAAGACGGCGTTACCTCTTTTTCTGTTATTCGTGAGACAATGCCCGATCTTGTTATTTGTGATATACGTATGCCGGGATTAAATGGACTGGAACTGATAGAAAGAGTTAATCGGGAAATAAATCCCGCCCCCAAATTTATACTTCTTAGTGGCTATAATGATTTTACCTATGCTCAAAAAGCTCTGCAATTGGGTACGCTCGGCTACCTAACCAAACCACTGGATTCTGAAGAACTTGAAAATGAACTTATGCGGGTCTCCGGAAGTATTGAAAGCGAAAAGAATTCCAGACAGGAATATCTGGAACTTATTCGATATACAGCTAACCAGCTTTATATTGACATTATGGATGGTAAGCGCAGTGAAAAACTCAGAAGGAAAGCCAGTTTTCTTTTTGATGTTCCGGAAAACTCCAATATAAGGTTGCTTCAATTTATTGCAGATAGCTCAGCAGAAATGAATAATACTCCTAATGAAGGTATCTATAATATGTTGAGCAGGCTTACCGGCATAAATAGTGAGAATTGCATCTTTTATAATGGAAGCGGAAGTTATATTGTAGTTATCCATAACGATGTGAATATTTTTACAAATCACGCAGAAATCAGCCTCCACTTTAGTGAGCTTATCAACAATCTTAATCCCGAAAACTATGGGCTAAACACTTTTTGGGTTTTGATTACTAATGAAAACTCAGGTGATCTGCTGGATAGTATATATAATTGCGGAAAAGAGCTTGAACAGCTTCAGACATACTGTATGCTTCATTCCGAAAAAAGGCTTCTCCTTTACGGAGATTTTGAAGATAATGATTCTTCATATCATGAGATAGATGCTGAAGGCGAATATGTTTTCCCTGAGCTTCCTTTTGATAAAATAATTAATTCTTTAAAGGGAAACGATATCACTCAGGTTAAGGCCTCCATTGATGAGTTTTTCTCTATACTTAATCAGGTTGATACTACCCGCCGGCTTTATTCTATTTGTCTATACAGACTTGCTGACTTAGTTAGAAAAATGGCTTATGCTTTTGGTATCGATGCCAATAATGTAATTCTAAAATTCACAAGGTCTATTGACAGCAGGAGTCCAAATTGCAAAAAGCTTGTACTTGAAATGTGTAATTTCATCTTCAAGAAACAGAACATTAATAATCAAAAGCCATTAATGTTATTGGAGAATGAAATAATTGAATATATTAAGGAAAATTATAGAGAAAGTCTTTCACTGCAAGGAATAGCAGAGAAATTCTCTCTTTCCCCTATCATTATTAGTAAAATTGTAAAAAAGAAAACCGGACAGAAATTTAATGACTATTTTAATTACTTGCGTATAGAATACGCCAAAATGCTTATTGCATCAGCAAATATAAAAATAACAGCTATATGTGAGCAGGCTGGTTATTCTGATTACAGCTATTTTTCAGAAAAGTTTAAAGAATTTACCGGTGTTTCACCCTCGGAATATAAAAAGAAGTATTCCTAAAAGCAAAAGTAGAACCAAACACTTATAATTTACCTGGAGAGAAATGACATGAAGCACATGAAAAAAATTTTCCTACAATTTGATAATATTAGTATAAGGAAGAAATTCATAGTGGTTTATCTTTTTTGTATTTGTCTTCCTATTGTAGCAGGAGGAATTATATGGATGGCATTCACGTCACAATCCTTGCAGCAGAATACCATCCATTATTTAAACCAAACCTTTGAGGGTGCCAAAAGTGACTTCAACATACTTACGCAAACTGCTGTAAATGTTGCGAATCAAGTTAATGCCGACCAAACAATAATCAATGACCTGTCTAAAAGGTTTTCCACACCCGCAGAACATTACGATCTGTACTGGAGTGCCCTAAGAAATAGATTCAATATGTACCTGGTCAGTAATCCTGAAATTGCTGAAGTTTCTCTTTATATCGATGACCCGCATTTTATTAATACCGATTATTTCAGGGTTCTCAATGATTCAGTCCGTGAAACCGAATGGTACCGGGTTGCCTCTCAAAGCAGTTCGCCTATTGTGGTATACCCTGCTTCAACGGCTATCGCCATAACCCCTTATAAGAATAGGCTTACTATAATAAGGAAGATTAATTCGCCGACCTTCCTAAATAATGCGACAAATTACCTTTTAATTGAATTAAAGCTTGATAGAGTTATTGAAAAGCTTAAAACAGAAAGCGGTAATATGGATATTTATTTATCAGCGGCAAACGATAAAATAATATGGAGAAATCAGTATTCAAGTAAAGTCACGCTACAAAATTCCACAATATTGCAGTTGCACCCCGATAATAGTTATTATATTCTTCAGGACAGCATCGGACCCGATCCATATTTTAGCGGGTGGAAGATAACAGGGGTATACGATAAATTTATTATCTACAAGAGACAGTTTGTAGTACTGGCATATATTATGCTCATAACACTGTCTATATCCGGCTTTTCAGTTTTTCTTATATGGATTGTACTCAATTCGATGAGCTATCGTTTATCTGCCCTCTCACGTCATATAAAAAGGGTCAGTGAAGACCATTTGGAGCCGTTGGTTCTGGATAACGCCGGCAAGGACGAAGTTGGCTGGCTTATTACTACTTTTAACAAAATGATAGCTGAAATTAACGACCTTATAAATGTAGTTTACAAGCTTGAAATGCAGAAAAAGAGTATAGAGGTTGAGAATATCCGTGCAGAATATCATTATCTCCAAGCTCAGGTTGACCCCCATTTCCTCTTTAATACATTAAACGCAATACTTGTATTCTGTGTAAAGAACGGATATAAAGAACTTTCAACAATTATTTCTAGCCTGTCTTCTTTATTCAAACGAATGCTGACCACCGGTAGTGACCTTATACCTGTGACAGAAGAGCTTAATTTTATAGAAAAATACTTATCGATTGAAAAATTCAGGTTCGGTGAAAAATTTGACTATGAAATACTTATAGCACCTGAATTAAAACAGTCCAGCCGACTTATTCCTAAAATGAGTGTGCAGCCGATTGTTGAAAACGCTTGTAAGCACGGCTTGCAAGCTTCAATTGAAGACAGGCGTAGACTTACCATAAATGCTGAAATTGAAGACAAGGCACTTATTATTTCTGTAAAGGATAATGGGTCCGGTATGACAAAGGCAACGGTTGATTCCATCTATCGTAGACTCGAAAACCCAAAACTTGAAGACACCTCTGAAATATATAAATACAATGATACAGACAGCGGAGTTGGTATCCAAAACGTTTACCGCCGTATGATTATGAATTACGGCGAAAGATTTACCTTTAACATTTTCAGTGAGCCTAACCAGGGTACTGAGATTATTCTGAAAATCGAGGAAATCTAGTATCCTAACGCCTTTGGTATTGTGTTGGTTTTTTATTAGTTATCCTTACAAAATGGGAAAAAAAGTTGTTGTAATTATTATAACCTGCAGCAGAAGAAACCTCACTTAGTTTCATGTCGGTGGTTTCTATCAGTTCTATTGCTTTATCAATTCTAAGGCGGTGCTGGTATTCGCTGATACTCAGGCCAAATTGTTTATTGAAGGCATCGCCAAGGTACCCTGCTTCCAGGAAAACCATATCTGCCAGAAATGCAACACTTATCTCATTTTGGTAATTGTCATCTATATATTTTTTAACTTCGTACAAATAGCTTCTGGAGTTTTTCTTTCTTTCATCAAGCAAAAGATTTATCATTTGCGTAACAATATTTGTAATATAGTTTTTAAGACTGCTGAAATTAGTTTCCCCAGTCATAACAGAAGGAAGAATAGTATTAAGCTTTATATTTTTGTTATACGCAAGTTGCAGTATTTTATAGACGCAGCTGTTTATCATAATGGCTGCGTTTGTTATATTGATGTCCTTTTCTGTGAAAAATACAAACAAATCATCAATAAGCTTAATTGAATCTTCATAATTCATCAATGTAATTGCTGTTGTCAATTCTTCGTCAAAATTATCCCATACTTCTTTAACGCTTTCATCTTCTGAACTAACTGAGTCATCAATATTATTTTGTTCTGAAAAGTTACGGCTGTTTTTGAATGTTTCAATATCAGCCTGAGTAAATCCATAAAACGTCAGGAACTTAGAATCAAGTTTAGCCTTAATATTTTTTAAGACAGAAATCAACTCCTCCTGATCCAGTGGCTTTAACATATAGTTTAGTACCTTACTTCTCATAGCCTCCTGTGCATACCTGAAATCGGCATACCCACTGAGTATAACAAATTCAGTGTCAAAATCCAGCTTCTGAACCTCTCGAATGAGTTCAAGTCCGCTTATTCCCGGCATCCGGATATCTGTAATAATCAAGTGTGGGTGAAGCTTTTCTATTTTTTGTAGTGCTTCTTGTCCATCTGAGGCAACTCCACATAATTCGAAATCCAGGTTTTCCCATGGTATCATAATTTTCAGACCTTCGGTTACCGAGGGTTCATCATCTACAATAAATACTCTAAACATTTTGTATTATATACCTCCGCAGAATAGATAAAGTAAGTTCAAATTAAAACAGATACTGTTGTAACGAAATCTCAGTTTATAGTACATTTATTAATCTATCTTATTAAGGTATAAAATTCAACAAAAATTGCTGTTTTTATTATTTTCTCCATTTCCAGTCTAAAAATCATATAAAAATTTTGACAGATTTGTGTTTCACAAGCTTATATTCTGTAAATTCAATAATCTGAAATAGGATTATTCCGAGAATGCATACAACGAATACTCCTTTATACATTGATATGTAGTCCTTTCTCTGCCAGGAGGCAAATACGTAGGAACCAATACCTCTTTTGTTTCCGAAGGCCTCACAGAAGAATAATATAGAAATCGCTGTTCTCAGCTTTTTACCTATATTAAATATGATTCCCGGTAAAATATCCGGTATAATTACATTTGTGAACAGCTGCTTTCTGCTACATCCTAAACTTATGAGATAATCTACATTGTCTTTATTGATTTCAAATACCGTATCTCTTACTGATATTACTATTTGAAGTAGTATAACCAATGTTATTGTAATAAGCAATGAACATTCGCCAGGACCTAATACAACAAATATTACCGGAAAAAAAACAGCTTTTGGTATAGGATTTAAAAATACAACCAGTGGACTAATAATTGAGTTGATTTTTTTTCTAATAGCCATTACGTAACCAAGCAAGCTTCCAAGAAATAGTGCTATTAGTACTCCTGCTGCTATTCGGCTAAAGCTTAATATAACATCTATACATATATCTTCCTTGAAAAAAAGTCGGAAGGAGCTGTATACTTCAAGCTGATTGGGTATTTCAACTCTGTGAAATATTAAGTAGAATAAAAGCCAAAGCAGGTTTATTAATAAAAAACCATTAAGATATATTTTGAACTTTTTCATACTGATTCTCTCTCCAATCCTTTTTAATTAGTTGCCTTATTATAGAAGTAAGTTTGGCAAATCTTCCAGAGGTTCTATCCTCATCACAGGTTTGGAGTGCAGTGATATCTGCTATAATTTTTCCTGCTCCAGATGAGAATACAATAACTCTGTTACCAAGATAAATAGACTCCTCTATGCTATGAGTAGCAACTAGAGTAATTGTAGTATGCTCTCTCAAAAGTTTTTTCAACTTTTTCTGTGCACATTCTCTCTCATATAAATCAAGATTTGAAAATGGATCATCCAATAAAAGCACATCGGGTTCCGGTAGCAGGCTTCGAGCTATTGCAGAACTGCCCAGCTCCCAATTTGACGCGCATAAAGGATATTTATCCAGTGCGCTTTCAATACTTAATAGATCAGCTAGGTAATGAAGCCGAAAAATAACTTCTTTATCAATAGCTATTTTTTTTATGCTTAAAGGAAGTAAAATATTGTCTTTAAGTGTTAAATGACTTAGAATACCATAGTTATGAGGTATATAGGAAATCTTTGATTTGCGGGGAGATAAGGGACAAGTATCAAAACTTATTTCCCCTTCAAATCTGCTGTTTATACCTGCAATAGTTTTAAGCAGGCTGGTCGTTCCACAGCCCGAAGGACCGATAATAGTACATATTTCGCCGTTAGCTACCTGTAAGTTTACCGGTCCGAAAATTTGCTCTGATGCAGAATTATTTTTATAAGCACACACTTCCTTCAGTTCCAGCATTAAAATCAACCTCCAAAATTTTTGACTGACTATTATATTCTCAGGAAAGGAGTTTTATTACAATCAAAAAGCTCCTCGATACATAGACTTTTTTCTTCAATAGAAAGACAAATTGTTGAAATATTAATTTCTATATGTTATTATTTATTTGTGAGATTTCTATAAACTTTATGTTTTTTGTCTTCCAGTGAGGGAAGTCTGAGTATAGACTTTCCTTTTTATTTGGTGTAATTTGTATATGTGCATTATCCGATTTGATTTTTATTAAAGTGCTATGTAACAACAATAATTATTATATAAAAAAGAAGGTGTTTTAATGGAAAAGATATTAATTGATATCGCCCTTATTCTGATATTTACTAAAGTAGGAGGACTAATAAGCCGGAAATTTAAAATGCCTGAAGTATTAGGTGCTTTGGTGGCCGGTGTTATTTTAGGACCTGCTGTACTAAGGCTGGTTGAATACACTGAAAATATAAAGCTATTATCGGAACTGGGAGTAATAATGCTTATGTTTTTAGCCGGACTTGAAACTAATGTGGACGAGTTGAAAAAGGCTGGAAAGACCTCATTAGCCATAGCACTTATGGGAGTAATTATTCCACTGCTCCTTGGTACTGCAGCTGCTTATTTGTTTTTCACCAACTTTTGGGAGAATCTTTTTGTCGGTGTAATATTGACAGCAACAAGCGTAAGTATTTCTGTTCAGACACTAACCGAGCTTGGAAAGCTGAATACTAAAGCAGGCGTGAATATACTCGGCGCCGCAGTTATTGACGATGTTCTCGGACTGATACTGATCTCAATCGTGCTTGCAGTATCACAAACTCTTGGAAGCGGCGCTTCAGGTTCTGCAGCAGCAATAAGCCTCCTTCTTACCTTTGCCAAGATCATAGCCTTCTGCATAATAAGTGTTATTATGATAGTTGTTGTTCCAAAGTATATTAATAAAATTTCCACTGACAATAGACACAAAAGGGATCTTCTGCCTTATGCCATCGCTATGGCTTTACTGTTGGCCTTTGTTTCGGAAGTTCTGGGAATTGCTGCTATTACAGGTGCGTATATCTGCGGTCTGACACTCTCTCAGTTTATACATAAGGAATATATTGAGAAAAACGTCAAAGCTATATCATCAGGTTTTTTATCACTAATATTTTTTGCAAGTGTAGGTATAGCAGCAGATATTAAGGGTCTAAGCCCTGAGGTCATTCTTATAACCCTCGTAATGTTTGCAATAGCAGTAATCGGAAAACTATTCGGGTGTGCCGGAGCAGCAAGACTTTTTAAAATGAGTAAAAGGGAATCAATTCAAATTGGTGTGGGGATGATTTCCAGAGGTGAAGTGGCCATAATTACAGCTAATATCGGAATGCAAAACGGTATAATTTCTGAGGAAATATATATACCTACCCTCATTGTGGTTATCCTTACAACTGTAATAACACCCGCTTTGCTAAAGATAGTGTTCAGTTCAAAAAAAGAAATGGCAAAATAAAAGTGTGCGGCTCCTTTTTCGTGTAATAAAATAAATACCAACCGCCGAAAAGAAAACAAATAAAGATCCCACTTTTTGAAAAATCTATAAATACTGAAAAAAGGAGCCTCGCACAGCTATTTTATAATAACTATTGCGACAGCCCCTAGTTAATAACAATTGATTTAATTTAAATACTCAAGGGTTTACCACTCTTTACATCGAGCTTGCTAAGGTATAGATCATCTGCCTTTGAGAAATCAAGTTCGGCATTGTTAACCTGGAAATCTGGATACCCGTAAGCACCCATTTCTTCAAGATCACAACCAGCCAATTCAACCTCAGGTTTTACTCTTATGCCCCAAACCTTGTCAAGTAACTTAAGGAATAAGTAGGACACTCCAAAGCCGTAAACTATAAGAACTCCTACAGCTATCAACTGAGCAAGCAATTGGGAGGCATCGCCATATAACAAACCCTTAACCCCGCCGGCAACACCGTTTAAACCATCACCATAAGAACCATCTGCGAAGATACCTACACATATTACTCCAAACAAACCATTTACACAGTGTACTGAAATAGCTCCAACAGGGTCATCAAGTTTTAACTTGTTTTCAATAAATGTTACTGATAAGCAGACAAGCACTCCTGCTATTGCACCTATGATAAACGCTGATATGCCATTTACAAATGCACAAGGGGCGGTTATTGCAACCAGACCGGCAAGTGCACCGTTTGCAGTCATGGAAGGATCCGGCTTTCCATATCTGCCCCACATGTAGAACATTGAAACTAAACCGCCAATGGCACCGGCAATCATGGTGTTTGTAGCAACTACTGCAAGTCTGAAGTCACCTGCATTAAGAGTTGACCCTGCATTAAAGGAGAACCAACAGAAAAAGAGAATAATGGTGCCGACAATGGCCATAGGTATATGGTGGCCAGGGAAAGCTCTTGGAGTGCCATCCTTTTTAAACTTACCGATTCTAGGCCCTATAATAATTGCAGACGAAAGTGCCAGCATGCCGCCCATCGAGTGAACTACCGCCGAGCCTGCAAAATCAACTACTCCATGACCCAGTCCAAAGTTCTTTCCGAGAGTGGAAAGCCATCCGCCTCCCCAGACCCAGTTTCCGAATAAAGGATAGAAGATCATTGAAATAAAGAATGAAAGTATTACTACTGCTGAATATTTGACCCTTTCAGCAAGAGCACCCGTAGGTATTGTAACAGTGGTATCCATGAAAACCATCTGGAAGAAGAATAATGCGTATATACCCGCATCGTAGGTACCGCCGCTTTGGAGGAAGAATCCCTTTAGGCCCATTATTCCGCCTAAGCCGGGGATTGAAACCATTGCATCAAGTACTGAACCTCCTGTTCCCAGTCCTGCTGCTCCACCGGAACCGCCGAATTGTATTGCAAACCCGGTAAGAAAGTAGCCGACTGCACCAACAAGAAATACCATAAAGTTCATTGTAATAGTATGAGCGGCATTCTTTGCTCGGCAGAAACCGGTTTCAACCATTGCGAATCCACATTGAAAAAAGAAAACCATAAAGCCTGTAATCATTATCCAAACATAGTTTGCACTATACTGTGCTTTACTTGCCATGTTAGCAACATCTCCAAGTGTTTCCTTCCCCGTCACAGTTGTATATCCTGCTCCTGTCGGATCGCCTGCCGCCATTGCAATTGAACTTATAAACATGGTTAACATAATAACTAATGAAACTAAACCTAAAACTTTAACAAGTTTCTTCATTTTAACCCCTCATTTCTATATAAAATTAAATTATTTTGATTTTTTTGCTTTCTTGAAATTGCTCCAAGAAAAAACTGATGTACTTTTAAATAATTCATTCTTCAGCTTAAATACTGACATAAAATATCGTAAACCCAGATATGCAACAACAAGTCCGAAGATAATGCCGGAAACGTTTGTATTAATTACTTTAAAGCTCAAATTATATATCCAGCTGTAAACGCCGAAAATAATTCCTGAAAGGCAAATAGCACCGGATAATAGAAACAAACCGAAAATAATTACTTTTTTAAGATTCAAATAATTTACTGAAGTTCTAGATTGCATCGTCACCACTCTCACTTGTTCTTATTCTCACTGCTTCTTCAACATTATAAACAAAGATTTTACCGTCACCTACCTGCCCGGTTTTTACTTTAGCAGTTACTTTCTTAATAATTTCATCCACTACAGTATCATGAACAACCGTTTGAACCATCACTTTCGGAAGCAGGTTTATGCTGACTTCTGCACCTCTGTATACTTCCTTTCTTCCCTTTTGATGTCCGCAGCCTGAAACCATAAGAACCGTCATACCGTAAACCTGAGAATCATTAAGAATTTCTTTTACATCTTCAAGCTTTTCAGGCCTGATTATCATCTCAATCTTCTTCATACATAATCACTCCTTGTTAATAGTTTTTATAAAAAAAACGCCTATCCCCTACGGAATTGGCGTCATTGCCTGATAAATTGTATTTTTACAATAAACTAAATACCAAAATCAATAATAAAAAATTAAATAAAAAGCCAGATATCGAAGTGAAATTCGATTCTGGCAGCTTTGCCTAACTCATATTTGATTTTATTTGGTAATACTTTAATAATTACTATGATGATATATTAACACAAACATTATTACATTTCAATATAAATTTTGAAATTTTTAACATTAAATCCTTCATTTTCATTTAAGTGATAATATAAGTTTATCAAAGCAGCAACAGAGCTGGGCGCTGTATCTTCCGGGCCAGATTCCTTTATATTGTATCTTTGGGAGGGTTTTAAATATATTTACTCTTCATATAAAAGGTACATGGGTTATAGACTATTATTCTATAATTAAATAAAGTAAATATGAAGGATTACTTGTGCACAAATTTCAAATTTTATATCTTTTTTAACTATCTTAATCCATAGCTAAAGACTTCAAGTTATTGCGATAGCAGACCATTTCTTCCTCGCTCGTGGTGTCAATGATGTATTTTAATTCTCTAATAACCTTTTCTTTCTCCTTTGGTAAATATCCAGTAACAGGGCTAAAATTAGAAATTGTGTTAGCCTGTAGTCGTGTCCGAAGTCGAAGATTTTTCAAAAGAGTTATCAGCTCTTCCAACCTTTCTTTTTCTCCGGCAGGGATAAACTCACCCCTCTCGGCCATTTTGTACAATTCCGTATCTGGAAACAATGTCAGGGAATCAATACTGAGAAAAAAAGGATTTTCTACGAAATACGGACTTATCTTATTAAGCGTTTCGGCGGTATTGAGCGCGTTACGCTGTCCGTTTCCTTTTCCAGCCAGCCCGGTCATGTAAACAAGGTAATACTCAATGCCTGCTTCGTCCAGCTTTGAAAGCTGTTCTACAATATCGGCGGCGGTATATCCCTTGTTTGCAAGGGCAAGTGTTTCATCATCACCGCTCTCCATACCGATACTCAGGCCATTAATCCCCATAGCCCGTAATTTTCGTAATTGTTCGACACTTTTAGGCTTTATATCTCGAATACTCGCAAACATGGCAATGCTTTGACACTTAATTAAATAATCCCGCACCGTCAAGGCATACAGCTTCAAATTTTTATAACTCATGGCAAAGGGATTGGCCCCAGTCCAGAATATTCGACGGGCGTTTGGTTGGTAACTTTTGATTTCCTCTAAATCTTCCTCAAAATCTATCAGGGGCGTTATGCGGAAACATTCTCCGTAATAAAGGCTACAAAACCTACACTTGTTATAGGTACAGCCGGTTGTTGTCTGTATAATTACGGAGTACGCCTCATAGGGCGGTCTCCATGTTCTGCCTGTGAAATGCACACAATCACTTCCTTATATTGATAATCTTGATTTTTTACAAGGAACGTATGCTGTTCCTGTATGCCGCGAGTTGTCTTTCATCAATACTGTCAATGGTTTGTTGCAGAGCTTTTATAATCGCTTCTCTATTTTTTGGAATGTCGGCCACAAACGGGGCAGTATTGGAAACCGTATTCGCATTTATTCTTGTAGAGATGGTAAGGTTCTCTATAAAAGTTTTTAGTTCAAAGAGTTTTTCTATTTCCCCTGCAGGTTTGTAAGTACCCGCAAGTACCTCCTTGTATAATTCGCACTCAGGGAATATTGTTAACGCCACAACGTTGATACTGGCCGGGTTTACCTGATTAAAAATTCTTGCGCTTTCTAGCGCATGACGTTCACCATTGCCGGCACCCGCAAGCCCGTTTATAAAAACAATATTATAACTAATCCCGGCGTTATCCAATTTGTGAAGCTGATCTACAATGTCGGCGGCGGTGTTTCCCTTATTCATGTATGCGAGGGTAATGTCGTCACCCGTTTCGGTGCCAAAAGAAATAGCTTCATAACCCAGCGCTTGAAGTTCGTTTATTTCTTCCTGCGTTTTGCACTTAATGTCTGCGATACGGGCAAAGCCTCCGATACTCGTAACATAAGGTAAATATTCTTTAATTTTTACACCAATAGCTATTAACTTATCTTGGCTTAATCCCAAAGGATTGGCCCCGGTAAGAAAGACACGTTTCGCCCGTGGGTATACCTGCTTAAGCAACGCCAAATCTTCCTCCACTTCGTTCATTGGTGACATACGAAACGGCGTTCCGTCATATAGACTGCAAAACTTGCATTTATGGTGCATACAACCGGATGTAACTTGTAATAGTGCGTTGTGTGCCTCAAATGGAGGCCTCCAAACTTGTCCTGTAAAGTGCATATAACCAAACTCCTTATCTCGTTTTTTCGTTGTTTTTGGCTATTTCAATGTTAGCAGGGTATATAAAAGGATACAAGTACGCTCTTTAAATGGTAATAGTATAATTTTAATACTAACATTTAAATCATGGAGTACATTGACTTTTTTTGGCAATTAGCGTTATACTCAAGAGCGAGGTGATGTTTTTATGAAAACTTATTCAACAGAAGTAGAACGCTGTGCAACAATATCCACTATACAAAAAGTCTTGGGCGGCAAATGGAAGATAGAAATTCTCTACTATATTTCTTTAAAAACGAGGAGGTTCGGAGAATTGCAGCGTCAAATTGCAGACATTACTCAATCCACGTTGACAAAACAACTTAGGGAATTAGAAACGGATGGGTTTATCTCACGCTATATATATCAGGAAATCCCGCCAAAGGTAGAGTATTCCTTGACCGATTTAGGTAAGAGTTTTGTGCCGGTCTTAGAGTTTATGAAGCAATGGGGTGAGGCTAATTTACGCTGAAAAAACCTCCAATCGCAAAATATTTCAGCGGCCACCCTTCCGGGTGGGTCTACAAATTTTCTTCCTTTTGCTGGCTCACCCGTAAACAAGTGGTAATATATTCCTTCAAACAGCTCATATTTTAATAGAATAAATCGCATAGTAAATATATTCCAATGAATTGAAGCCATTCTGTAAGAAGATCCATAATAAATATTTATAGAGAATATGGTAAAACTAAAATTTGAAAACCAAGAAAGCAGTATTGGTTTAAGTTGAGTATGTGGCTGAGCAAAAAAATATGTATTGAATGGAGAATATTATGCAGAACCTTATAGACAAAACCTTTTTAAAACCTGTTGAATCTTATTGGATTGGAACAACCCCATCAACTGATTATCCTACTCTTAAAGAAAATATTAAAACCGACATTCTAGTGGTAGGAGGCGGCTTGACAGGGTTAACAAATGCCTATTTGCTTCAGCAGGAAGGCCTAGATGTTGTTGTTATAGATTCATTCAGAATAGGAATGTCTACCTCTGGTCACACAACAGCAAAAATCTCCTCATTACACGGGGTGAAATACACAACATTAAAGAAACAACTGGGTATAGAAGGTGCGAGAAAATATGGTCAAGTTAACGAAAACGCTATTTCTCTTATGGAGCACATTATAAATGATAACAATATTTGCTGCGATTTCAGCCACCAGTCAAACTATGTATATACTCTAGAGGATAATAATATTGAGAAGCTGGAAGAAGAAGTAAGAATTGCCGAAGAAATTGGATTACCCGCTAGTTTTGAGACATCACTGGACTTGCCCTTTCACGTAAAAGGAGCAATATGTTTTGAAAACCAGGCTCAGTTTCATCCTAGAAAATATATGCTGGAGCTGGCAAATATCATTATTAAAAACGGTGGTCATATTTTTGAGAATACTACTGCTATTGATATTCACGAGGATAAGGAATGCAGAACATCCACCCGTGACGGCTTTAGTATTCTCTCAAACAAAGTAATTATAGCAAGTCACTTTCCCTTTTATGATGGAGGTGGGTTCTACTCAGCACGTATGTTTGCAGAACGTTCTTATGGATTAGCCGCCAAAGCCAATATCAAGCTATCCGGAGGAATGTACATTTCTTATGAAGAGCCAACCAGATCTGTCAGAACTCACCCTTTGGAGGATGAAGACCAACTACTAATATTCAGCGGAGAACATCACAAAACCGGAGAAGATAATAATGAAAGAGAGCATTATAAAAATCTGATAAAGTATGCGGAGGAAAACTTTAAGGCCATTGATATACCTTATCGCTGGTCAGCTCAGGACTATACCGCTATGAATGAAATTCCCTTTATAGGCCACATTACAAGGAACAAACTCAATGTGTTTATAGCTGCGGCTTACCAGAAATGGGGTATGACAACCAGTACAGTATCTGCCATGATTATTAAAGACATTATTACTAAAGGAAAAAGTGAGGCTGAGGAAATTTTTAACCCTTCCAGGTTTACTCCTGTGGATTCTGCTAAAAACTTTTTCAAAGAAAATCTTGATGTAGCTAACAGCCTTATTTCAGGTAAAATTACAATGCCGCCCGAAGAAATCGAGCTTGGGCTTGGAGAAGGAAAAGCTCTGTTGTATAACGAAAAAAAAGCAGGCGCTTATAAAGATATGGAGGGTAATGTTTTTATAGTAGATACCACCTGTAAGCATCTAGGCTGCGAGGTACACTGGAATTCTGCAGAAAATACCTGGGATTGTCCCTGCCATGCTTCTCGTTATAATTATGACGGAACAGTTATTGAGGGCCCGGCATTAAAACCCTTGGACAGACTCCTTTAATCCCAGACATGACCTGAATTCTATTAAATATAACCATTAGTGTTAACCTGTTATCTCATCAAGGCAGGTTTACTAGCTTCTGTTTTAGTATATTCCTTGCTGAATTTCTGACGTCCGGAGACATGCTTCAGAATAACAAAAGGCATATAGAAGATTACCCAAAGTACGCAGCCCAGAAAAAATGTTGGCACTAAGTACCAGGGTCTTCCCACTGCTTGTGAAAACAGTTCCATTGGAGAGCCTGCAGCCGGATATCTCAAAAAGAAGTAATTCCCGTCAGTAAAGTAATTTACAGGTATCATTAACACTGCAAAGGAAACAAGGATACAGATGACTTTTGGCAGATTTCTGATATCCGGCCTGAAGTTCAGGCAGAAAACCATGAATAGAGGTATTAAACATATAATGCCATGCACCAGCATCGTCTGGATATATATGAACGATACTGAGGGATAGTAATATACATCAGGTGTCAGAAGGGTCATTAAAGCCGGTGCCAATCCCATGGCATAAGCGTATTCCTGGAGGAGCTTGCTTCGTGTAAATACCATTACAGGCAGTATAAGAGACATGAGACTGCATAAGTGCAGAGGCAGGGTATAACCCCATGAAAACTCTCCTATGCTTTTATACCAAATAATTTGAGCAAGCTCCAGAACAGGAAGCAGCAAAGACATCACTTTGACAGCACTCCATTTATTTTCTTGGGACTTGTCTTTAAAAAGAAAAATAATTAGGACCCAACAGCAAACAATCATTCCCAAAGCTAATAGATGCTGAACTGAAAAAAGTTCATTTCTGTAGTGCTTTGGGATTTTATCAATGTATGTAAAAAAATATTGGAACATAATAACCCCCATCTACGCTCATAGCGTACACAAAAAGTAATGAAAAGACACATGGTGGCTTTTCGCTGCGTGAAAAGCACGATGACCAACCGAATGTATTTTCACGTTAAACTCCCCAATGCTCAAAACCGTTCTATCCCCGTCTATGTGCACTTTAACTCACCGTAAGCAGGAAGAAAAGTATTTGTCCACTGATGATATATATTCTCTATCGGACAAAATTATGTTTCTGTTCATAAGTTGTTGCACCCTTGCTTAATTTTGAGATACGCGAGAACAAAGAAAAATAATTTGGAGTATGTAGGGTACGACGAATTATTTTTCTTTAGTTCGGGAGTATCTATATGATTAACTCACCGGTGCTTAAGCACTCTCTTTGGTTCCCCCCACATACGACACAGCTTATCAATTGAGACGTTGAAAAGTTATTTGCTAGTTTCCATGAAACAAACAATATTTGCACTATTGCTTAACTTTGAGATACGCGAGAACAAAGAAAAATAATTTGGAGTATGAAGGGTACGACAAATTATTTTCTTTAGTTCGGGAGTATCTATATGATTAACCCACCGGTGCATAAGCACTCTCTTTGGTTCCCCCTCATACGACACAACTTATCAATTGAGACGTTGAAAAGTTATTTGCTGGCTTTCCATGAAACAAAAATATTTGCACCCTTACTTAACTTCAGATACGCGAGAACAAAGAAAAATAATTTGGAGTATGATTAGAAAGCTGAGAAGAAATGCTCCATAGGCTGTTCTTCTCAGCTTTCGGGTACAACAAATTATTTTCTTTAGTTCGGGAGTATCTTGTAAGTTAACTCTTCTGTGCAAGAAGTACTGTCTTGTTTCATATAGAAACTGGACAAATAACTTATCCCGGCTCCTTTGATATTTAATAAGGTATGCGCAATATCTGAGGTGTTTTCCGCAATAGCAGACAAGAAAAATTCTCCCACATAAATTAAAATTATGAGGTATACAGGTTAAGATAGTACATTATATTAATTAAATACTCCATTTTTAGATGCTAATTATTCTATTATACTTATTGGTATCTGAAGAAATCTAATAAAATTTAAACTAATAATTGAGGACATAACTATGAATGCATCGCAAACCTTTACTGAGAAGGAAATGAAAAGAAGTCTGTTTTTAATTACGGCGGCGGTCATATTCGGAAAATTCTTTTATGTGACGGTGACCGGAGCACCTTTTACAGGTTTTTTGCGTGCTTTGGGTGCAAATGACTTTATATACAGCATTATTGCCGCAACTCCGTTTCTGGGAGGAATTTTTCAGATATTCGCATCCTACGTTCTTGAAAAAACGGGGAAAAGGAAACTTATCTTCCTTATTTCAGCATATGTACATAGACTTATATGGATTCCAATTGTATTGGTACCGTTGTTTATTTCACAGTCCAATAAAGGTTTTGCCTTGCTGTTGATAACAATTTTTATTATGTTGTATTCTGTAGCCAACTCTGTTGTTGTAATCAGCTATTCTTCCTGGATGGGTGATATTGTACCCGAGAATGTAAAGGGTAGCTTCTTTGGAAAGCGAATGGCCATATCAGCTATCACCGGTATAATTGCAGGAGTTGTTTCCGGTAAGTATCTTGACAACGTAACCTCTTTATTCAGTTTCGCAGTCGTATTCATATGCGCCTCGCTGTTCGGTGCCATGGATGCCAGCTGTTTTCTTGGAGTCAAGGACCCTCCCCTAACTCCCCACGAAAAAAATACCTCCTTTGTTTCAATGTTAACAGAGCCGTTCAAAGATAAAAACTATCTTAAGCTGATAATATTTATCAGCTTCTGGAATTTCGGCTTCAATTTCTCTCAGCCCTTCCTTAATATTTACATGATAGAAGAGCTGAAGATGGGTTATTTTACTATTTCCATCCTGACACAGTTAGTATCTGGAATAACTACAGTTCTTTTCATTAATCAGATAGGAAAATTATCTGATAAATTTGGGATGAAGCCTGTAATTCGACTTTGCTGCTGCTTTGTAAGCACCTTTCCTCTTTTGTGGTGCTTTGCAACCAAATCCAAATATATAATCGTAATGTCAATTTGCTTTTTACTCTCAGGTCTATTCCAGCAGGGAGTTCAGCTTTTAATTACAAACTTCTCTATTTGGCTGGCACCTGAAAAAAACAGATCGATGTTTCTTGCCAATTTTGCACTGATAACAACGCTTTCCAGCGGTATAGCGTATATTTGTGCCGGTAGTTTTATGGAAACTTCAAAAAAGTTGATTGCAAAAGTAAACGATTTATTGTTCGGAAGACAGGTTATAAGTAACTTTCATGTTCTTTTCATAATATCATCTATCCTGATGGTACTATCCATCATTTTTATTCTTCCAATGGTATACGACAAGGACGAAAAAAAATTCCATCTGTTTAAGAGACGGAATTTGCAGGCTTAGTGAAATTATTAATGATTACTTTACTTGTCAAAAATCAATGACTTAAAAACTGCCAGATACTCACGCAGAAATACGTTTGGGTATATCCACCAAGGAGTACCAGAACTTATTCCATAGGCTTCCAAACCTGTTCTTTTCGCCAGTAACTTAGATCTGAACATGTGAAAATCATTGGTAATAATCATAACACTTTTAGGCTTTACACCGAATTTCTGTTCGTACAATTTTTTTGAAAAAACCATGTTTTCATATGTACTGGTTGCCTTTTCCTCTTTTAGTATCAAGCCTTCCGGAATGCCATGCCTTACAAGATATCTCTTCATTCCTTCAGCTTCGGTAATAGTTTCTCCTATTCCTTGTCCACCTGATACAATAATTTTAGTGTCGGGATTATCGGAAATATAACTTATTGTGTTTTTAAGGCGCTCTGTCAATACAAGTGTTGGTGTTTCTCCATTGAGTCCAGCGCCAAGTACTATAACACAATCTACTTTTTTATCTCCTTGAGATATTGCTGAGGTTATCAAAATTCCTGTGACGGTAATGAATGATACAAGCCATAAAGTGAAAGCTGCGAGTATGATTTTACCTGCATTATTGAAAAACTTCATATTATTACTATAGAATTTTGTTCTAACAGTTATGAGACCAAGAATAATCAATATTCCACCGACACCCGGCAGTATTATACCAAAATCCATACTGCCGCTTCGGCTTCGGATAATAATGGTATCGGCTATCCCTAAAACAGCTAGTATAAACAAACTTACTTTTATAAGTGTTATCTTTCTCAAAGCGTCACTGTCCTCCGGATATTTTACTAAAAATCAAACGTCCCAGGTTCAAGTCCCGAAGCGGTAAGTTCATACTTTGTACCGTCAGCAGACTTCTTAAATGTACCGTTAAAATTAAAATGATCCCCTTCAACATTAGGAACTCCCTCAACTGTTACCTGGAGCTTGTTAACCTTTGGAAGGTTAAGTACGGTCATTGCGAGAATATTTGTATTGGTTATTCCACCTGCACTACCCATGTTAAATTTAGCTGCTACCTCTTTTGTTAAATCAACTGTAATATTTTCTCCGTCCAGTACCGCTTTGTTTATACTCAGGTCGGTTGTTTCCAAAACCTTATTAATTGCCGCAGTAAGGTTATTTTCATATAATTTTTTATCAACTTCGACATTTACTATTTCTTTTGGCTTATCGTAATCCATTGCATCATAGTTATACAGCTTAAGTGTAATCGTTTCCTTTTCCATGGCCGTTGTACTTTCCCCAGCCTGAATTTCTGTAGAAACAGCAGCACTATCTGAGGAACCCGAAGAAACAGCTGAAGTACTTGAAGCAGGTTTTTCGTTCTTTTGATAAAAGTTAGTTGCATAAATCAATATCCCTGCAAGTGCTAAAATAAATGTAAATAATATTGCGGCTAAAAGCTTGAGTTTCTGATTGTTGTTCATGATAATGCCTCCTTCTAACATATCTTTGGTTTATTGGTTATTTTAACGTGATACAGGCCTTAAAGTATGTTTTTGTACCGGCTTCATTAATTCCTTCAACATATACTGTTCCTGCTTCAAGTTCTGAAATATCTTTATTAAATACAATATAGTCCCCGGGCATTGCTTCACTGATATAATTTACCTGAATTGTATTTACTGTATAAAGTCCATGTTTTTCAATTGAAAAGCAATCCATAATATAGTCAATATATTTGGAATTGTTTAAGTGGCCGTTTATATCTATATCACTGTAGCCTATTTTCTTTTTGTAGACCTCATTCAGTTGTCCGTTTGCTTTGATTTTACCTATACGTCCATCTATAGCACGTGCAGGAATTAGTTGAGGAAACTTTGCAGGAAAAAGCTCTGTCTTTCTTATATCTCTGGTTGCCACATCCATAATAACCCAACTTGAGATAGCCCGACCAATAATGTTCCCCTGCATATCCTTAACATAAAAATCTCTCTCGAACTCAAGCTTTTTGGGTTCAAGAGGCCAGGTTTCGACTAAAATTTCTTCATTCAGATTCGGAAATCTGTCCATCTTCACTATTATTTTTACAAGTACCCAGGTTACTCCGTGTTCTGCAAGCAGTTCCTCTACTCCAAGACCAAGATTTTGAGCGTGATGACTTGCCACATCCTGAAAATAATTGAAAAGAGAACTGAGCTTGAGCTTCCTGTAAAAATCAGCGTCTCCATAGTCTACATTAAAATTCTTCTTATATACAGATATTGTTTCCATAATATTTGCGACTCCTAAAAGCCCAGTTTAAATAAGTATTTGCCATATACGTGATCCACGGGAATACAACCAATTACTCTACTGTCAGTGCTGTCATTTCTGTTGTCTCCCATAACAAATATATTATTTTCAGGTACTGTTATTTCTTCATCAGACTGATATTGCATTGTCTCTTTGACATAGTCTTCTTTTAAAACCTGCCCGTTTCGTATAACTTTTCCATCTTTAAATTGTAGACGATCTCCCGGTCTTCCTATAACTCTTTTTACCCAGTAAACCTCATCCTCGTTACCTGTAAGCTTGGTGACAATTATATTGTACTTGAGAGGGTCTGTGATATTGTCAAGAAAAGTTCTTTTCCTGTCAACCCTGCTATCAATAATAATAATATTCTCATAGTCCGGAATTTTGTGAAAAATGTTTTGTGTTTTATTTATTATGATTTTATCACCATTATGTAGCGTATTCTCCATAGACGGACCATTTACACTTGTTGGTTGGAATAAAAATATTATTATCAGCAGAGCCACCAAAATCGAAACTACAATCGTTCCCACCCAGCTTATTATTTCTCTCAAAATTTTCATTATATCTCCATTTCCGGTAGGGGGAATGCTATACCGTTAAAAATATTCTGTTTCTTTCCCCGCATAGATATTTAGACAGTTAATCTCCTAATTTTGTTCCACTATATATACGATTAAGAATATAAATAGTATGATTCCTTAAAGGATTTATAAACCAATCTAATTATAATATATATGGTCCTTGAATTACACCTGAAAACTATTAATTTTTTCTTAATTTTGTCAAAAAAGCAACCATTAGGTTGCTTTTCGGAGACAATAATTATTTTAGTCTTACTTCACTTTTATTCCAAAAATTTTCTTTGCGTAACTCCCTACAACGATTGTATCATTATAAATAGCAGGTGAAGATTCAACATTACCCTGAAGAGATACTGAATCGACTGTTTGCCCGTTCATAGGGTCCACAAGATGCATATAGCCTGCAAAATCACTATATACCATCCAGGTCTTTCCGTCAGAGCTCTTAAAGTCAAGAGGTGAGCACCAGCTGTATGAGGTAAGCTTCTTTTTCCAAATCTCTTCTCCTGTTTTCTTGTCCAAAGCTACCATTGTACCATCGCTGTTTGAACCGGTAAAACATATGTTAAATATAACCATATTACTAATATCATCTTTTCCAATTACAGGAGTACCCAAAGCCCCACCATTTATATAGTAATTATATACACACTGATAGTTTTTCTGCCAGACTAGTTCACCGGTCAATGCGTTAAGCTTTCTTATGTTACAGTCTGCAACTGTTGCCTTACCGTTTTCGCCTCGCTTATCGACCTGATTTGCGGTATAGAGAAAAACGCCTTCCTTTGTCTCTTCAAGTACTATGGACGCATCTGTATCATCTTTGGTTTCATAAATCCATACGGGCTTCATTGTATTTAAATCCAGACACTGCAATGTACCTCCGTTATCACAAAAGTACATGAAGTTTTTATAGACAGCAGGTGAATTTTCTATGCCCTGTTCATCATTAAAAGGACTTCTATAACGGTATTTTGTGATCTGAGGTGCTATTGAAACCGAGCCGGCTGCCTTGTCAAATTTAGTGTTAAGCTTGACTCGATAAACCAATCCGTTTTCGCCAACATTCAGCAGAGTGTCTGTGTTTTTATCAAGCAATGCTGAAGAGTCATTGGCACCCCAACCTCTGAAAGCAACCTCGTCTCTTCCAAAAATTGAATAAAGTTCCTTTTGATTAATAAGATCTATTATTCTATATTTGTATTCTGTGAACTTTCCGTTATTTTCGTTTATCCCCATTCCGGTATATAAAATAGGATAGCCTCTTGGGTCAACCATACCCGTACCTTTTATAGGATAACCAATTTGGATCTTATTTCTTGTAGGTTTCCCGGTTTCAAGGTCAAGAAAATATATGTTCCCGTCAAGAGTAGGGTAAATAACCTCCACCAGGTCTTTGGCCTTCATTTCATCGTTAATATTCATTAGCTTTCTGGTCTCTTCCGGCCAGTGAATAAGAAGAGGTTGTCCTGTCCAACCGGTTCCAGGCCAGTAACTGTTATGTGCCGCAATAGCACCTAAGCCTGTCTTTTCCCATACTATCTCAAGCTTCTTCTTATCAACAGTTCTAGTACCAAAGGAAGCATTATCCCTATAGTTATTACCTCTAAAAGCGGTAACACCTTCAAGTTCTGAATACTCAGAGCCGGACCCGAATTCGATCCTGTTGTTTTTATTGACTTTGAATTCCTTTAAAGGAGTATTATATCTGAATATCCACGACTTCATATCTAAGCCGTTTGCAAAGGTATTATCAATGGCAAATTCAGGAAATGCCTTGGCACCACCAAAATCTGATTTCTCGGTCCATGAAGACTTCAGCTTTTCCAAATCAGTAAGTTCTGCCGGCATAGGGTCCGCTACAGGTTCCTCTTCGGGTTCATCCGGTTCCAACTCTGTTTGGGTAGCAGGTTCAGTTGTTCCTGAGGCAGTTGTAGTACCTGCTGAAGTTTCAACAGTATGCCCATCAGGTTTAATCAGCTTACTTAGTCCAATCCAGACGCCAGTGGCCAATATTGCCAGTACAAGTATGGTTATGATGGCCTTAAGTCTGCCATTTGCTCTTCTTTTGTATCTTCTCATAACATCCTCACCATTATTATTTTATTTTTACTCCATAAATCTTTTTTGCGTAAGTTCCTACAACAGCCATATTATTATAGACTGAAGGAGATGCCTCGACATTTCCCCCTACTGAAATCTTATCCAGGTCTACTCCTGTTTCAGGATCTATCAGGTGCATATCTCCTTTAAAGTCACAGAGGAGCATGTAGGTCTTGCCATCCTCAGACATAAAGTCAACCGGCGAGCTCCAGCTATAAGCATCCAAGTGCCTTTTCCATACTTCCTCACCTGTCTTTTTATCCAGCGCCACCAGCGTACCGTCACTTGTGGAGCCGGTTAACGCAACATTAAATATGACTATATCACTTATATCATTTTTGCCAACAACAGGCGTTGCTAACGCACCGCCGTTAATATATGACTGATAAACGCAGGAATAGTCCTTCTGCCAGACAAGTTCTCCTGTCAGAGCGTTAAGCTTTCTTATATTACAATTAGCTCTTGAGCCGCTCTTTCCTCTCTTATCAATTTCATTTGCCGTATAAAGAAATACTCCATCTTCTGTTTCTTCAAGAGTAATTGTACTGTCTGTGTCATCACCAGCTTTATATATCCATACAGGTTCAAGAGTATTTATATCCAAGCACTGGATAGTCCCACCGTTGTCGGCAAAGAACATGAGATTCCTATAAAAGGCAGGAGAGTTCTCAATACCTTGTTCCGAGCTATAGCTGCTCTTATATCGGTATTTTGTTACAATAGGGTCTATAGAAAGTGTTCCTGCTTTGCTGTCAAATTTGGTATTCAATTTTGTCTTGTAAACCAAGCCGTTTTCTCCGCAGTTTATAAGAGTGTCAGTATATCTATTCAGCATTGCAGAAGAGTCGTTCGCACCCCAATTTCTGAAAGCCACGGGATCATTTCCCGGAAATGAATAGATTTCTTTCTGATTAATAAGATTAAAAATTCTATATTTAAATGGGCCTTTTTTACCGTCATTTTCGTTTAAGCCCTGACCTGTATAGAATAATGGGTAGCCTCTTGGGTCAACCATTCCTGTCCCCTTAACAGTAAAACCGATGTTCATTTTTGGTCTGGAGGGTTTCCCTGTTGCCATATCCAGAAAATAAACATTGCCGTCAAATACCGGATAGATAACTTCTACGAGATCTTTTGATTTAAGGTCTGGATTAATGTTCATTGTATTTCTTACGGATTCAGACCAATGCACCAGAAGGGGTTGTCCTGTCCAGCCTGCGCCGGGCCAATAGCTGCCAACACCTGAAACAGCACCAATATCATGTGTCCATACTATCTCCAGCTTCTTTTCCTTAACATTTGCTTTTCCCCAGGAAGGTGCCGTTCTGTAGTTATCTCCTCTGAAGGCTGTTACACCTTCCAATTCGGAATACATTTCAGGAGATCCGAATGCTATATTATAAGGTGGCTTATAGTCTTTGACTGTTTTGTTGTTTACCAAGGACCAATAGGTGATTCTGCCGCCATCCTTATAGGTTTTTTGCCAGGAACCGTCACCCATTGCTTTTTTGCTTACAAGGTGCGGTGTATCCCATGATATAAGAAGATCCTCGGGATTTGTACTTTCAGACGGTTCTTTAACTTCTTCATTAGATTGACTTGCTTGCGACTCAGACTCTTGAGCCTGAGATGCTTTTGTTGGGCTTACAGTACTTACTGAAGCTTTGGTTGAATTCAATGGCTCTGTATTGCCAGCCGAATTAAGCCAGGGTATATTACCGCTGAACATTAAGTATACCGCAGTCATTGCTATTAGCAACACACTGAAAAAAATTATTATAACAGGCAAAACCCTGTTTTTATTCTTGGATCTGGAACTCATTATTACCTCCACATTGCCACGCACACCTTAATTTGACAAACTCTTTTGTTATTATATCAGAATAGAAACTAAAATTATATTTCATTTTTACTAAATTTTTGCTCAACAACCGCAATTGATTTGTTAATGATTAGTCTGAGGTCACATATACAAACACAATGCATAATTGTTAATTTAATGTTAAGTTTTAACATGCAAAATTGTATTACAATTCCTTTTTATGTATAATACTTTTAACTTTCTATGCATTTCCGAATACATTTCCTAAAAAAAGTACATTTTAAAAATAGTTGGTTTTTGATTGATTATGGTATTTTAATACTGAAAAAGCTATAAATTTTAATATATTAAGTTAAGGGGGATTCTAATGAATAATTACTATAATTACACGGCTCAGGAAGTCATGAAAGAACTCAATGCGAATCTCAACGGTATATCAGATAAGGATATTGACAGGTTGAGAGAGAAATACGGTTATAACGAGCTTCAGGCTGGAAAAAGAGCTGGTTTCATAAAGGTTTTTCTTGGACAATTCAAGGATTTTCTTGTAATCATACTCTTGATTGCCGCCATAGTCTCGCTGTTCTTAAAGGATTACGAGAGTGCTATTGTCATTTTTGCCGTAACTATCCTCAATGCTATTTTAGGTACAGCTCAGCACTTTAAGGCAGAAAAATCCTTGGAAAGTTTAAAATCTTTGTCTTCACCAGTTGCAAGAGTAATAAGAAACAAAATGAGAATGGAAATTCCCTCAAAGGATGTTCTGGTCGGGGATATTTTGCTGCTTGAGGCCGGTGATTTTATAAGTGCGGATGGAAGGATTATTGACAATCACAGTATGCAGGTAAATGAAAGTTCTTTGACCGGGGAGTCAGAGAGTGTTCTAAAAACCTCGGATATAATCTCCGGAACAGAGGTGCCCATAGGTGACAGAAAAAACATGGTGTTCACCGGAAGCCATGTAACCTATGGAAGAGCAACAGTTGTGGTTACAGCTACCGGGATGTCAACAGAGCTTGGTAAAATCGCCTCCCTTATGGATGCTGCAGAAAATAAACAAACTCCTCTTCAGATTAGTCTTGATAAATTTGGGAAAAAGCTGGCAATTGCGATTTTGGTGCTTTGCGGAATAATTCTCGCTGTCAATATTGTCAGAGGTTATTCGGTTATAGATTCTTTCATGTTTGCAATTGCTCTTGCAGTTGCTGCTATACCTGAAGCTCTGAGTTCAATAGTAACCATTGTGCTTGCCATCGGTACTCAGAAAATGGCAAAGGAAAATGCTATTGTAAGGAAGCTCCATGCTGTAGAGAGCCTTGGAAGTGTTTCAGTTATTTGTTCCGACAAGACGGGGACTCTGACACAGAATAAAATGGTAACAAAGAAGGTTTTTGTCGGATGGAAGATATTTGATTCAGATAAGCTTAACATGGAGGACACTCTTCAGCGCTCCTTGGTAAAGATAAGTATTCTATCAAGCGATGCAACTATTAATGACGGAACTTCGGTGGGTGACCCGACAGAGGTGGCTTTTGTAAAGCTGGCCAACGATTACGGCTATGAAGAAGAGGATGTCCGAGAGGAATACGCACGTCTTTCGGAGGTTCCCTTCGATTCGGACAGGAAATTAATGAGTACGCTTCACAATATCGACGGACAGTATACAATGTTTACAAAAGGTGCACCTGACGTAATATTGCGCAGATCTAGAGATGTCATGACTGAGCATGGAGATAAACCGCTTGAAAAAGAAAATATTGAATTTATTGAAAAAGTTAACAGGGAATTTTCTCAGGAAGGGCTACGCGTCCTCGCATTTGCACGAAAAGGTTTTAACTCTCAGGTTAAGCTGACCACCGAGGATGAAAAGGATTTGACCTTCGTAGGGTTGGTAGCCATGATTGACCCTCCCAGAGAAGAATCAAAGCAAGCTGTAGCAGACTGTATACGTGCAGGCATCAAACCGGTAATGATAACCGGTGACCACAAAATAACTGCATCTGCGATAGCAAAGCAAATAGGTATTATGAATGAACACAGCCATGCTGTTGAAGGTGTTGAAATTGAAAAAATGTCGGACGAGGAACTAAGAAACAAAGTTCAGGACATTTCTGTTTATGCCCGTGTTTCACCTGAACATAAAATCCGTATTGTAAAAGCTTGGCAGGATAAAGGAAACGTTGTTTCAATGACAGGTGACGGAGTTAATGATGCCCCAGCCTTGAAACAGGCTGATATTGGTGTTGCCATGGGTAAAGTCGGAACTGAAGTTGCAAAGGATGCAGCGTCAATGATTCTTGTGGACGACAACTTTGCCACAATAGTGAAAGCGGTCTCCAACGGCAGAAGTATATACACGAACATAAAAAATTCAATAAAGTTCCTTCTATCCGGCAATACTGCGGGTATTCTGGCAGTACTTTATACTTCCATTCTGGCTCTGCCTCTTCCTTTTACGGCCATGCACCTATTGTTTATCAACCTTCTGACAGACTCTATGCCGGCCATAGCTCTCGGTCTGGAGCCATACAGGAAGGACGTTCTTAATTCGAAGCCCAGGGATATAAACGAACCTCTGCTTAACAAAGGCTTTCTGCTTCATGTTATTTTTGAGGGCGCTGTAATCGCGGCTAGCGCCCTGACAGCCTTCTATTACGGGCTCAAAGTCGGTGATGCAACACTTGCGAGTACTATGGCTTTTGCTGTATTAGCACTTGCCAGATTAATTCACGGCTTTAATTGCCGTTCAAAGTATCCTTTGTTCAGAATCGGGTTCTTTACAAACAAGTATCAGTGGGGTGCAGTTTTAGTAGGTATAGCGCTGCTTACGCTTGTTCTAACAGTAGCACCTCTGCAACATTTATTTGAGATAAACCCTGCTGTAATTAATTATCTTGGTATTATTGGTTTACTGGCGCTGGTTCCTTTTGTCGTAATCCAGATATATAAAACCATAAGGACAGCGATTAGTAAGGCGTAGTTCAAGAGAGAGTTACGGTGCTCATCTTATAACCTCAGATATCTTAAACCGGGAGATTTTACCCTTATTATAATCTGTTTTTAGGTGCACACTATTTATACTGACACCAAAAGAAATTAAGGAGGAAATATGGGGAAAAATAAAAGTACTAAAGCAGACGGAGCAAAGAAATTTGCCAACACTCAGGATTTAAGCAACAAGACTCGCTTTCCTACAGGTGCTGAACCAAACGTAAGGACTTCTTCACCAAAATAAAATATCTATTTTTAATTCCCCGGCTTGTTGAAAATAACTGCCGGGGAATTTGCATTTGGCTACTTCTATAAGTTGGTCGGATTTGACGTTAAATTTTATTAAAGAAACTTAAACCAGAACAGTACTCCTTCTTGCATATTTTTTGCACCATGTGGAAACTTGTGCAGATTAAGTATTTTACGGGCTATTGAAAGCCCCAGACCTGTTCCCTTTGAATTACCCCGTGATTCATCGCCTTTCCTATAGGGCAGCCAAATTTCATTTATTACGTCTTCAGGTATATAGCTGCCGCTGTTAAATATCTCAAAGGTATTATCATTTACTCTCAAACTGATACTTCCACCCTCAGGTGTGTTATTAAGAGCATTTATGAAGAAGTTGTCAATGACTCTTTCAATTAATTCCTTATCAGCTTTACAAACCGAATTGCCTTCGACTATTGCTGTTATTCTTCTATCTTCAGTTAAATCTTTATATCGGTTAACGATATCTTGGCAAAGCCCGTCTAAGGATACCTCCTCTATACTCATTTCCGGGAAGTCAGATTCCAATTTTAATAATTCCAGAATTTTGTGAATTGTCGCGTCCATACGGTTTACATTAGTCAGAATGTTATCCGCATAGTACTCTCTCTTATCTGTATGTATATTTTCAATAAGATTCTGAGCATATCCTGAAATAATACATAACGGTGTCTTAAGATCATGGGCAAGAGCGTTTGTTGTATCGCTTCTCTGTTTATCGAACTCCTCACGCTTTTTATAAGTTCTATAGGTTTGTGCCGACAAAATCACAGCTGCTGCCATAAACAATATAAGACAGCTTATCCAGACGAAGTACAAAGTGCTTTTGCATGTGTTATAGAAATTGATCTTACCTGCAAAAACTGTCCAGAATTGACTAAAATTTTTATCTTTATTATCTTGTTTGAAATGATTTTCATATGGGAGAACCTGGTAGTACTTGTAGGTGAATAAACCTTCTCTTTGAAATTCAACACCGAACTCCCCCAATTGAATAACCTGCTCCAGCTTTTGTTCATCCTGTACCAGTTTTCTCAATTCACTCTGTGTCTCACTGTTTTTATTAAATGTGTTAACAGGAATAATGTTACCATATTCAAAATAGGGCAACTGCTTCTGATCCTTATAATTGTTAATATAGGCAATCTCTCCCGTTCTGCTCCCGCTGCTGGAATTCACATTTTGGTGCTCATCAAAGGAACTGGCATACAACGGAGTGACAATTACTTTGTGAGGTATTATCATTTCATTGTCCAGCCAAAATCCATCCAAATCAACGGTATAACCCGAAAGCTCTCCTGCTTTTTTTGCCTTTGGCTGGGCATATAAATATTCTTCAATCTCCTTTATCTCCTTAGCGTTAAACCATTCATGCTGATTTAAATATGCATAACCCGAATAGCTTTTGTTGCCCACTTTATACTCAGTATAATTGCATACCCAATAATCATTAGATTGTGTTATCAGGCTGAAATCTCTTGAGAATAATGCCATTTCGGACCCAAGATATGGATTTATCGTCACATTGTTAACCAATTGTTTTTTAACCTTGGATATATCCTTTATTCTATATTGATCATCCATATTTTCCCGAAGAATTTTTGAGATAGTTTGATTTGTGTAAGCAGTATAGGAATTCAGCTGTAATATTTCAGCTTTTTTCTCCTGATTTATGAGAAATATACAGAAGCATATCATCAGTACCAGGTAAATAGCCATCAGAACTGAGAATATCCTGATATATATTGCTTTTACAATTTTGCTGTTTTTATTAATCATGGACATGTTCTCTCAAGCCTACCCTTCTATCCTGTAGCCCTTCTTAAAAAGGGTCTTTATTTGTCCCGCAGCCTCACCAAGGCCCTTACGCAGCTTTTTTACATGATTATCCACTACTCTGTCGGTACCTTCAAAGTCATAACCCCAAACACGCTCTAGAAGACTGTCGCGACTTACCAATCTATCTTTGTTCTCCATAAGTAGTTTAAGAATTGCATATTCCTTCGGGGCAAGGTTTACTTCCCGGTCACAGGCATATACTGTAC
>JAEWOH010000047.1 GCA_023460955.1 Bacillota bacterium
TCGAAGCCGATGGAGAAGGTCGACAGGTCTTCCACACCCACTTCGCGCAACAGGCCCACCAGCAGGCTGGAGTCGACCCCACCGGACAGCAATACGCCAACATCCACAGCAGCCCGCTGGCGGATGGCTACGGCGTCCCGGGTGGCGTCAAGCACGCGGGTGGTCCAGCCTTCCAGGTCCAGCTCACGCTCGTCGGGGTGGGGGCCGTAGTGCAGTTGCCACCAGACCTGGCGCTCCACTTCGCCATGCCGGTCGATGCGCATCCAGGTGCCTGGCTCCAGTTTCTGCACGTTGGCCAGCAGGGTGCGCGGTGCCGGTACCACGGCGTGGAAATTCAGGTAGTGGTTGAGTGCCACGGGGTCGAGCATCGGGTCGATGTCACCGCCCTTGAGCAGTGCCGGCAGGGTCGAGGCAAAGCGCAGGCGCTCGCCGTTGCGCGACAGGTACAGAGGTTTGACGCCGAGGCGGTCGCGGGCCAGGAACAGGCGCTGGTTGTCGCGCTCCCAGATGGCCAGGGCAAACATGCCGTTGAGCTTGGGCAGCAGGGCAGCGCCCCAGGCGTGGTAGCCCTTGAGCAGCACCTCGGTGTCGCCGTCGGACCAGAAGCTGTAGCCCAGCGCCTGCAGTTCCTCGCGCAGTTCGGGGAAGTTGTAGATGGCGCCGTTGAAGGCCAATGACAGGCCCAGGGTGTTGTCGACCATCGGCTGCGCCGAGCCGTCGGACAGGTCCATGATTTTCAGCCGCCGGTGGCCCAGGGCGATCGGGCCTTGGCTATGGAAGCCCCAGGCATCCGGGCCACGCGGGGCCAGGTGATGGGTAATGCGCTCTACCGCAGCCAGGTCGGCTGGGCGAGGGGCTTGGTCGATGGGGGTGAAACGTAATTCTCCTGCTAATCCGCACATAAGTCCTTACCGGTTTTTCCGTTGGGGAGGTGATGCCCCGGATTAGGGCACCTTAATGAACTGACCTGTTTGCTTTTTTAGAGTTTTAGAACAGTTTGTTATATAAGGTTGAGGTGGCAGGTTATTGCCTGGGATCTCGCAGTATTGCAGAAATCGAGCGCCGCGTGCGCAGCGCATCGCGAGCTGCGCTCGCTCCTACGTTTGTTTCGGGCCAGTAACGCCTGTAACAGGCGCGCGCGACCGCCTTGCTCGTACGACGCAATACAGGGTCATACACCAAAGCGTTCGCGCGCAAATCCCCCAGGAATAATTGGCCCGAAACAAACGTAGGAGCGAGCGCAGCTCGCGATGCGCCGCGCGGGCGGCGCTCGATCTCACCGGCGCAATAAATTCAACGCCATGCGCCCGAAGCAATCACTTCCCCCGGATCAGCCTGCGCAAGGCAAACCGGTTCGGATGACACGCCTGCGCCACCTCACGCGGCAACGGCAACGGCTCGCCGCACACCCAGGCGGCCACCAGTTCCCCGCTCAAAGGTGCCGTGATCAACCCGCGCGACCCATGCCCGCTGTTCACATACAACCCCTCCAGCCAAGGGCAGGCCACATCCGGCACATGTCGGGCATCACGCCCCAACACGGCATAAGTTTCGGCAAACGCCTGCGCGTCAGCCATCGGCCCGACAATCGGCAAATAATCCGGGCTGGTACAACGGAACGCCGCGCGCCCTTGCAGTTGCTCGGGGTTCAGCTCGGCCACGCCCAGGCGCCGGGCCAGGTCAGTAGAAATCTCATCCAGCAACGCCAGGTTGCCCCGGTGCTCGGCCACCGTCGGCGCAAGGTCTTCACTGTGGAAGTCAAAACTTGCCCCCAGTGTATGTTCACCCTCGCGCGGCGGTGCCACATAGCCCTCCGCGCACACCACGGTGCGTAGCGCCTGGCTGCTGGCGGTGGCCGGCAAGCGGGTGATCTGCCCACGAATGCGCTTGAGTGGTAACTGTGCGCAAGGTTCGAAGCGCCGCACATCGGCCGCGCCGGCCAGGACCACCACTGGAGCGCTGGCTAATAGTTGGTCGCCAGCCCAGGCCTGCCACCGTTCACCCACTTTGCGCAGTTCGAGCACTTCCTGGTGGGCCACCAGGTGAATACCGGGGTGCTGCAACTGCTGCTGGCACAGCGCCGGTGGGTGCACCCAGCCACCTTCGGGGTAGAACAACCCGCCGCCAGGCAACGCCACGCCGGCGATGGCTTGGGCCTCGGCGCGCGCCAGGCAGTGCAGCAAGCCGTGGTCGAAGGCGACAGCCAGCTTGCCCTGGCGTTCGGCCTCCTTGCTGTCGAAGGCCAGTTGCAGCACCCCGCAGGCATCCCAGTCACGGCCACGCTGCAACCGCTGCAGCTGGCGCCGGGTGTAGCCGAACCCGGACAGGATCATCTGCGACAGTGCGGTGCCATGGGCGGACAGCTTGAGGTACAGCACCCCTTGCGGGTTGCCCGAAGCTTCCTGGGCCGGGGCTTCGTGGCGCTCCAGCACGGTGACCTGCCAGCCACGCCGGGCCAGGCTGGCGGCGCTGCTGCTGCCGGCAAGTCCGGCACCGATCACCAGCGCCTCGCGCGGCCCCTGCGCAACAGCGGGGCGCGCGTACCAGGGCGCGCATGGGCCGGGCAGGGGGCCGACGTAGGCG
>JAEWOH010000048.1 GCA_023460955.1 Bacillota bacterium
GGCTGCACGGTTCAGGAGATGAATTCTCAGGACCTTATTCCTTTATACAAACTTTCTGATGAACTGGGTATGGAGTTTGCCACTGCAACTTTACATAATTCGTTTTATTTCAGAAAGACAGACAATAAGATAAATGACAGGCTCAAGGTAGCCAAAGCCTTTGAAGAACTTGTAAACCGATTGCTTAAATCAATGTCCCCGAAGAAATGGTTCAGAGCTTACTTTAACCATGGACTAATTAATTATATTTACGGAAATAAGCGTTACCTTCCTTGTGATATGGGCAGCAACGGTTTTTTTGTAGATCCCTTCGGACATGTGCTGCCCTGCAACGGCAGTACTGAAAGAATGTCTATGGGCTGCCTTAAGGACAATACCTGGGACGAAATCTGGAATTCGCAACGGGCTGAAGAGGTAAGAAGAATGGTTAAAAACTGTCCAAAGAACTGTTGGATGATAGGCAGCGTTGCTCCAGCAATGAAACAGAGAATATGGGTACCGCTATGGTGGGTTGCAAAGCATAAGCTTAAGGGCAGCTATAACCTCCAGGAAAATAATTTTATAGATTGCAAGGAGTTTAATAATTATGAAAATCGCAATGATAGGGCAAAAAGGTATTCCGTCTAGATCGGGAGGTATTGAAATCCATGTAGATGAAATATCCAAAAGGCTTGTCTGCCTCGGTTGTCAGGTTGAGGTTTACAGCAGAAAGGAATACTGTGAACAACAATTTGAGGATGGAAACTATATGGGCGTCAAGGTGAAGTATACTCCTTTTATTAATTCAAAACATCTGGATGCTATAACCCATACCTTTACTTCAACTCTGAGTGCACTTTTGTCAAACTGTGATATATTCCATTATCACGCATTAGGACCGTCAACCTTGGCCTTTATTCCCAGGATATTTGGTAAGAAGGTGGTGTGTACCGTACATGGGCTGGATTGGCAGAGAGGCAAATGGGGCAGATTCGCTTCAGCTTTTCTGAAGTTCGGGGAATATGCAACTGCCAGATTTGCGAATAAGTCCATAAGCGTTTCAAAGAATCTGGTGGGGTACTACAAGGAAAAGTACGATGTGGAGCCTGTATATATACCCAATGGAGTTGAAAGACCCGATTTGGTCAGGGCGGAAATAATAAAGGAAAAGTATGGTCTTGAGGACAACGGATACATATTATTTCTTGCAAGACTGGTGCCGGAGAAGGGTGTGCATTATTTAATAGAAGCCTACAATAAGCTAAAAACAGGAAAAAAGCTTGTAATAGCAGGAGGGTCTAGCCACAGCAGTAATTATGAGCTGGAGATAAAAAAACAGGCTGCAGGAAATAAAAACATTATTTTTACCGGTTTTGTAAAAGGTCAGGAATTGGCGGAGCTATACAGCAACGCTTATTTTTATGTCCTTCCCTCTGATATTGAAGGGCTGCCCATTAGCCTACTTGAGGCAATGAGCTACGGAAATTGTTGTCTTGTCAGCGACATTCCTGAGAACACTGCAGTTATAGGGACAATAGGGTACAGCTTTTTAAAATCCGATTCAGCTGATCTGGCAGAAAAAATGTCAATGCTGCTTGAAGATAGTGAAAAGGTTATAAAGCTAAAGGGTCTGGCCGGCAGATATATTCTGAACAAATATAACTGGGACAGAATAGCTGTTGAAACGAAAAACCTTTATAAAAGTTTGATGAATACTAAAAGTAGAAAACTTAAGGGATGGGGGTTGGGAAATGAAGGAAAAAGACATACTCTTAACTGAAATCTTAAGTATAGCATTAAGAGGCAGTAAGGCCTCTTTTGAAAAATTCACAGGTATAAATATTGATTGGCAGGAGCTGTTTTTAGAGGCTGGAGCACATCAGGTCCACACTTTGGTATATCCGGTTATCAAGGAGCTTGATAAGGAGATTGGGCTTGACAGCAGTGTAATGGAGCGGTGGAAACAGTCGGTGATGTCCTGCGGCTTTCAGATGATATGTGATGAGATTTGGCTGGGGGAAGTATTGGAGATACTTAACTCCTTTGGTATCAGAACAATTGTACTTAAGGGAATGGTTCTGAACAAGTGGTATCCATATCCTGAATTAAGGACTATGGGTGATGCAGACGTACTTGTGAGTGAAAAAGATTTGGACAGGGCGACTGAACTGCTGCAGGGTATGGGCTATAGAGCTGAAAAGGATAAAAATACAAAACATGTGGAGTTTCATAAAGAGAAGTTCATATCAATTGAATTGCATAGACTTCTTGCAGATTATGCCTTTATTAAGAATTCAGATGATTTGAATGCAGATGCCTGGAACGACCCAATAGAAATAAATATAGGTAATACTAGAGCACTAGCCTTGTCCTGGGAGATGCAGATCGTTCACTGTTGCATACACATGGCTTCGCATATTTCACACGGGGGTATAGGACTAAGACAGCTATGTGACCTTGTTATAGCTGTTGAAAAGGCCGGAGATGAAATTGACTGGAATATTGTTCTGACCAAATCAATAAAATATGGTGTTGACCATTTTATGTTTGCAATCTTCGCAGTATGTAACAAACTGTTCAGCATGGAAATACCTTCGATAATCGCTTCCGGATTTGATTTTAATGATAGAAAAGTTGAATTATTAATTGAAGATATCCTGACGGGGGGGAATTTTGGCAGAAAAGATTTACAAAGAATATCTGCAAATGTGCTGGTGAATAATTCTGACGGCGGAGAGAACCGTCAGTACAGAAATAAGTTCCTTAATGCAATTAATGTAATTTTTCCAAGCCGTAAGAGGATGGCAAAAAGATATAAATACATTTATGTCAATAAAAGTCCTCTTCTTCTGCCGGTTGCATGGATTCATAGAATAGCATACGGAATTATCCGGAAGGATTATAACTTAAAAAATAAAAAGGCAATATTTAACGATGACTCGTTAATAAGCCTTGCAAAAGACAGAAATAATCTTTTGGAATGGCTTGGACTCAGGTAAGGATAAAACTTCATTAATAACTAATGAAGTTTAAATACATATAAGGAGGCAGTAATTATGAAAAGTTATGTAAAGCCACAAATTGCAGTTACCGAGCTTCGTTCAGAAGAGGGTATAGCTTGCTTTGGGTCGCCAGTGAAGCATGAGAAAGAGAATCATGGCAACAAAAACCATGGAAAGCCAGACAAAAAAGGTGGCGGAAAGCCCGGTCAGGGCTGGGGTTGGGGATTTTTCTTCCCTTGGTAAAAGCAGAATAAACATTGGCAGCAGGATTCCACCCCAAGGGTCCTGCTGAAAAAATTATTTATTAATTTTATATAGAGTTTGAGGGTTTATAGGAGGATGTTAAAATGCATATCAAAAATGGGTTTATGTTGAGAGAGATAGCAGGGCAATCAGTAGTTGTCCCTTTGGGCGCAAGGGTGGTTGAATTTAATGGAATAATGACTCTGAGCGAAAGCGGGGCCGTTCTTTGGAGGAAGCTTGAAAAGGAAACAACCTTTGAAGAAATGGTAGCTGCGCTCCTCGCAGAATATGATGTGGATAAGGATACCGCGTCTAAGGATGTTGAAGATTTTGTGGAGTGTATGAGGAGCAACAGCTTGATAGATTAAAAACCGAACTCATTTCGGTAAAACTATAAATTAAAAAAATCTATTACGAAATAGATTTGAATAGAGGTGTTTTATGAGCCTGGATTGGAAAGAATTTCATAAAAAAATTACTGCAATGGCTATGGATAAGGGGCTCCCACTATCTGGTTCCTTTGAACTTACTTCACGATGTAACTTTAAATGTAAAATGTGCTATGTCTGTAGTCCTTCAAATGATAGAAAAGCGATGGAAGCTGAACTCACTGCTGAACAGTGGATAGAGCTTGGAAAACAGGCAAGGGATGCTGGAATGTTTTACCTTATACTCACAGGGGGAGAAGTCTTTTTAAGAAAAGATTTTCAAAAAATTTATGAAGCATTAATCGAGATGGGTTTAAATATAACCATATTTACAAACGGCAGTCTCATTACTCCTGAAAAGGCCAGATGGCTTGGAAAGCTGCCACCCCACAGAGTCAGTATAACGGTGTATGGAGGAAGTCCTGATACATATGAAAAAGTTACCGGCAGCAGGGATGGTTATATGAATACCCTTCGTGCGCTGGAGGCGCTTAGGTCCGAGGGAATTAGGCTTGAGGTCAAAACAACTGTAGTGGAGGGCAACTATCAGGATTACAAGGAATTGTACAAAATTGCGCATACGTATTCAAATGTGCTTGGCGTAGTTAATTATATCTCACCAAGAAGAGAGGGCTGTTTCTCAGATCCACTCGGGAACAGGCTATCTCCTGTTGATATAGTTGAATATGAAGAAAGAATAAGTCTATATGGAGAAAAAACTTATCCCCGGAAAGATTCCAAGCTGGAACTTAATATAAATGAAGATTCAATGGATCACAAATCCAAGGAACAAAGCGCTATGGAAGAACAGGTTATAATATCCGAAAAGACTCAGAGGATGCTGGAAAGCTCTGCTTTCAGGTGTCAATCGGGTAAAACGGGTTTCTGGCTGACTTGGGACGGTAGAATGATACCCTGCGGATTGTTGGATATTCCCAGCTCGAGACCTCTGGAAATTGGTTTTGCAAAAGCATGGGAACAGCTGAAGGAAGGCTGCCTGCTTGTTCCTAAATGCAGTGACTGTGAAGGATGCACAATGAAAAGTGACTGTATAACGTGTCCGGGAAGGCTTATGACCGAGACTGGGAGTTTCACAAAGCCTGCTTCATACCTATGTGAAAGCGCAAGGCACAGGATTGAAATCCGACAGAGAAAACAACAGGAAGCTGTTAAAATTGCCACCTGAAAAGTTTTATAAGGGTCGAACAGCAGCGGTGCTGCTGATTAAATAAGTTTAAATCTTTTACAGGAGGTGATTAAAATGAAAAAATACATTACACCAAAAATGGAAATAGTTGATTTAAAGGTTGAAGAGAGGCTGGCTCATACAGATTGCACAGGTGCCTGCACCAAGGATGTAGAGTATAAAGGCAAGAAGTATTATGCCGGAACCGCATCAGCCTGAGTTGATACTTAGAAAACTAAATTTAGAAACGAGGTGAAAAAATGAAACAATACGTAAAGCCTTCAATGGATATCGTTAATCTCAGAATTGAAGAGAGAATATCAGGAAGCTGTCCTAATGTAGGATCATGCCTTGATGATTTAGGTAATTTAGTTACTGCTAATGACTAATCCAATCCAAACATAATCAACATTGAAGGTCCATCCTTCAATGTTGATTATTATTTTACAAGGAGTGATAAGATGCTTGCTTATAATGTAGCCGGTACATATATAAATGTAAAATCAGAAAACAGGTACCTTAAAGACAGAATGAAAGGTTTCCAGTGTAATTCAGACAATACTCCTGACATATCTGTTGAAATAGATCAGTTGCCTTCTATAGATAGGCCTGAGGGAAAGCTTATTATAGAAGATAATATAAAGTGGTTGAAAAAAGAAAATGAAAATGAAGGATATCATATATACAGCCTGGATAGAACAAAAACTAATATCCTTTCACATATTGATACCGATCTTGAATGGACAAAGGCCCGTATAAAGTGCTTCAAGCCGCAATTGGATGAAAATGCACCTGAGGTTTTGAAAACATGGTCGGATCATTACTCCTTTATGCTGATGGGTATAGTTTTCAGAAACAACCTCCTCAACAATGGAGGAATAGTCATGCATGCATCTTCTATAGCGTGGGAGGGAAAGGGATTATTGTTTACTGCTCCGTCGGGAACAGGAAAGTCAACCCATGTCAGACTGTGGGAGAAGTACTTTGGAGATGCTGTAACTGTTGTAAACGATGATACACCTGCCATCAGATTCCATGATGATACTCCCATTCTGTGCGGAACACCCTGGAGCGGCTCCTCAGATAAATTTGATAATAAGGAAGTGCCTATTAAAGCTATTGTTGCATTGAGTCAGGCACCTGAAAACAGCATTAAACAGTTGAATGTTTTTGAAGCATTGCCAATGATTATGCCAAGATGCTTCCTTCCTTATTTTGATGAAGAATTAATGAAAAAGGCTTATACTGCACTCGAAAAACTGGTTAAAAATGTGCCTGTTTATCATCTTAAGTGCAGGCCTGATAAAGAAGCAATGGAGTTGGTACACCAATGCGTGAGGTAAAATTAATCAAGTCTGCTGCCATTTTTCCGATAATAAAGGAAATCTTGAATGACGGCACCGACGTTTGGATAACAGTAACAGGAATGAGCATGTATCCGTTCCTGCGAGAAGATAAGGACAGTGTAAAACTTGCTCCGGCCGGCTTTGAAAGTATTGCCAAAGGAGATATTGTACTCATTAAAAGAACAAGCGGTGAGTATATACTCCATCGTGTACTTAAAAAGGAAAAAGGCGACTTTTACATGGTGGGAGATGCACAGAAATGGATAGAAGGACCACTAAAGCCGGAGCAGCTTATTGCTGTTGTGACTGAAATCAAAAGAAAAGACCATCAATTCAGCTGTCAGAGTTTCTGGTGGAAGCTGCTGGTGAGTTTTTGGATGAATATTATACCTTTCAGAAATTACTTTATAAAAGCTATAAGAATTCTTAATAAATTAAGAAAAGTGGAGATAGCATGCGTGTCACAAAAGAATATAAAAAAATATCCGGCGAAATAAAGTGGATTGCCGGTAATGCCAGAACTGTATCAACAAGCCTGTTTTTAATTATATTTTTTGATGCCTTTACTTCTGTGGGAGGAGTTGTAACTGCTGTCTTTTCAAAAAATCTGATAGACAGTGCAGTAAAAGGGTCCATCCAGAAAGCAATATTATATGCCGGGCTGTTTGGTGCATTAATTCTTATAAATCTTGGAATAAGAGCGGCTTCTTCTGTTATGTTTGTCAGAACCTCTGAAGTTCTCGCCAACAATATTAGAAAAAGAATATTCTCCAAAATAACAAAAACTGAATGGATATCTGTAACACAGTATCATAGCGGAGACGTTCTCACAAGGCTGACAAGCGACGTAGGGGCAGTAACCACGGGAGTAGTCGATACGCTGCCAAGTATTGTATCTTTATGTGTACAGTTGGCCGCAGCATTCGCAACGCTTCTCTATTATGAGCCCATGCTTGCTGTATTGGCATTTATATTAGGTCCCTTTACAGTTTTATTCAGTCGCATATGGGGTAGAAAAATCAAGAAGTATCAGGTTAAAGTTCAGGAGTCGGAAAGTGCGTACAGATCCTTTTTACAGGAAGCCATAGAGAATATGCTTATTGTTAAGGCTTTCAGGCTGGAACAAAGAAATATCGATACCATAACTTCTCTTCATAATAATAGGTTGGATTGGGTAAAAAAGAAAAATGTTACAAGTGTTTTAGCCAGTTCAATATTGGGTCTGGGTTATTGGGCAGGCTACTTTCTGGCCTTCTGCTGGGGAGCCTTTAAGCTAAGCCTCGGAAAAACTTCCTTTGGTACTCTTACTGCGTTTCTGCAGCTGGTGTCGCAGGTACAGGGACCCTTTGTAGGGTTGGCCCGAATGATACCGCAGGTAATTGCTGCATTGGCATCAACAGGAAGATTAATTGAAATTGAAAACCTTCCTGAAGAGAAGGCTTTCAATAGACTCCCTCCTGTATCGGAGCTCGGCATAAAACTTCAAGGGGTTACCTTCTCTTATAAGGAAAACAAGCCCATACTTGAAAAACTTAATGCAACAATTAAACCCGGTGAGATCATTGGGTTAGTAGGTCCGTCAGGAGAAGGAAAAACTACGCTTATAAGAACACTGCTGGCCTTACTGAAGCCTGAAAAAGGTGATATATCATTAATTACAAACGACAATACCGAGGTAAATGTATCGGCCGACACCCGTGACTGGATTTCCTACGTTCCCCAGGGTAATACCTTATTCAGCGGGACAATAGAGGAAAACATACGTTCAGGGTATCCGGACGCATCAACAGAAGAGATTGAAGAAGCAGCCCAGGCAGCAGGTGCCATGGGTTTCATTAAAGAACTTCCGGATGGTTTGAGTTCTAAAATAGGGGAGCATGGAATCGGCTTGTCCGAAGGTCAGGCACAAAGAATATCCATTGCCAGGGCTTTATTGAGAAAGGCACCTATTCTTATATTAGACGAGGCGACATCTGCATTGGACAGAACCTCAGAATTGCATGTCTTGTCTAGTATACATGAAATGAAGCCTGCCCGAACCTGCATAGTAATTACGCACAGGTATACAGCACTTTCCATTTGTTCACGAGTGCTGAGGTTAAAAGATGGTAAGCTTATAGAACAGCGTCTGAAGGATTTGAATATAAATGATGAGTTTATAGCCAGTGCATAATTTTAGAATTGCTATTTATAAAGTTGCTATAGCAGAAATATTATGAAAGGAAATGGTTATTATGCTTGATATTCACAGTCATATTATACACGGTGTTGATGATGGACCATCAAATATTAATGATTCTCTTAAAATGATTCAAGAAGCAGAAAGGCTTGGAATAAGTCTGGTAGTGGCATCGCCTCATTATCAGGAGGCAGTTTTCGGTCTGGAATGTTTAGAAGAACATTATCAGGAGCTGTTATATAAAGCTGAGGATTATGACGTTGAAATTAAGTTGGGGTTTGAAGTTTTCGCAAATCCGAACAACAATGTATTAATGAAAAACAGGAAAAAACTAAGTTTAAATAAAATGGGTGTTGTTCTTATGGAATTCCCGTTTAATGCCGATCCGCAAAAATGTGTTGAAATGATCTGGAAGTTGAGAATTCAGAAGGTTATACCTATCCTGGCACATCTTGAAAGGAATAGAACCTTTATTAATAAATTTGAGTACTTTGTAGCATTAATTAAGGCAGGCTGTTATATTCAGACAGATGCTGCCAGTATTGCTGGTGTATATGGCTCTAAAGTAAAAGATTTCTCAAAGAAACTTATTCAGATGAAATTTGTGGATATGGTGGCCTCCAATGCTCACTGTGCGGCAGATTATGTAAATTGGTACTCAGAAGCCTTTAAAAATGTTTCAAATTGGGTTGGAAAAGAAGCTGCCGGTTTGCTTTTTCATAACAATGTCAAAAATATTATTGAAGCAGGCAGCAGTGAAGAACAGGCATATAAAAATATATTAAAGTGGGAGCGGATGGTATGAAGGACATTGAGCTTAAAGCAAAACATATTGTAGCGCAGAGAGCAATGTTTGATAATGTATCGAACTTATACAGCATTGGTAAAAGATTGTTTGATATTTTTGCAGCACTTGCAGCAATTATTGTTTTATCTCCTGTATTTTTAGCTGTAGCTGTAATTATAAAAATTGATTCCAGAGGTCCGGTGTTTTTCCATCAAAAAAGAGTAGGGCTTATGGGAAAATCTTTTTATATGCATAAGTTCAGATCCATGGTTTCCGATGCAGAACAAAGATTTAAAGAAGTGGAAGATCAGAACGAGATCAGCGGTTTTATGTTCAAAATAAAAAATGACCCGCGTGTAACAAGAGTCGGCAGGTTTATAAGAAAAACCAGTATTGACGAATTACCTCAACTGTTTAATGTTCTAAAAGGTGAAATGAGCATTGTAGGACCAAGGCCACCAATAGGAAGAGAAGTTCAGAAGTATGATGCCTGGCACAATTTGAGGTTGTCTGTGAAGCCTGGTATAACCGGACTCTGGCAGATAAGCGGCAGGAATGATATTGGGTTCGAGGATATGTGCAGATTGGACTTAAAATACATAAGGGAAAGAAATTTTAAGTATGACTTAAAAATAATATTGAAGACAATACCTGTACTGCTTGGGGATAGCAGTGCATCTTAAACTTTAAGCATCAATCTGGACTTAGTGATAAATTCTATGGAAACTTTTATTGAAAAACAGGACAGTCTTTATTGAAAAATATCACCTGTTTTGAAAGGGGTGTAGGATTAGTGGAAAAAATATCGGTAGTAATACCAGTCTACAATTCACAAAAGTACTTGGAAAAGTGTCTTGGAAGTGTAGTAAATCAAACTTACAACAATTTTGAAGTTATACTTATTGACGATGGATCAACAGATTCCTCGTTTGAGTTCTGTCAATCAATTATTAATGCCAATCATAATAAGAACATAAAGTTAATTCACCAGCAGAACGGAGGAGTGTCAAGGGCCAGAAATACCGGCATTGATAATTCCACCGGAGAATATATTGTATTTATTGACTCAGATGATGAAGTTGATTCAGACATGCTGGAATATCTTTACTATTTAATAAATAGCAATAGCGAATGTGATTTAGGTGTTTGTGGGTATTATAAGGATAAGCCTTCCTTAAATGACAGTATTACTGCCAAAACGGAATCAACCAGTATCTCTGGTTCTCCTGCGATATATCCTTCCTCTGAACAAGCAATTTTATATTTATCCCGCTTGAACGCTGCAAAAGCGGTTACGGGTATTAAGCATGCTCTAAGCGGATTCCTCTGGAATAAAATATTTAAAAAATCTATTATAGTTAAAAATAATATACGATTTAATGAGAAGTATCATGTTTGTGAAGATGTTTTATTCTGTCATAAGTACATAAATAATTGTAGACTTATAGCTTATTCAAGGACTCCCAAATACCATTACTTTACCAGAGAAAACAGTGCTGTAAGAACTCTTTCCGAGAAGAGATTATCAGTTATTGATGCATATAATGAGATTATTGAGTTTTTGAAAATATATAATGATAATGAATTAAATTATAAACTCCAAAGTAATTATGTATTGCATAATGTACAGCTGATAAAAATTATTTTGCTTAATAAGGATATCAAGTGGAGAAATCAATGCCGAAAAGCCTATTCTAGTTTGAAATACGGGATTAAATACTTTTTAAGGGACTCCCATGTTTCTTCAAAGTATAAGGGCTATGCCATAATTTTATACCTCTTATTTCCTTTGATAGAGAGAATTGTTTTTATGAACCTTATTAATACCAGTAAAGCAGTATCGCAAAGAAATTAATAGAAAAAGAAAGAAAAACTTAATATAAATTTTGATTTATAGGACATATGATTATTGGTCATATGTTTTTTTTATGCTCTTTTTCTAATAGTGATTTTCAAAAAAATTACAAAATATCAAATGATAACAAATCTAATAATAATTTGAAGGTGAGAAGAGTTTAGAAAACAAAATTTGACTATAGTATTTGTGCAGATAGGAGCTGGTGGAAATGCAGTATTTAATAGTGTACAAAGTGCACAATGTATACAAATTAATCTGTTACTTTTTTCTAAAATTATCATGAATTATGCATGAATTTCGCCAAATTAATTGTATTATCTTGGAGATTGTGGTAAAGTTTTAGAAGTAACCGTAATATAATTCAAGGATAGGTAACTGCACCCAGTACTATCCAAAACTTGATATCGGGAGGTTAAGCACGTGAAAAGGACAGTAAAAAAGGTTTTAAGTTTAATGCTTGTTTTAGCTGTTTTAATGACAAGCATGGTTGTAAGCAGCGTTAGTGCTGCAACGACAACCGATCCAATGCAGACTGTGTTGTTAAGTGCATTACACTTAAACTCTGCTGATAAGGTACAGTTTAACAATATACTTAATACTGCAGAATCAAACATTGATACCGCGGCAAGTGATATGAATGAGCTGTTTCCGCAAATTTCTGAAGCAGATGCCAAGGCAGCCTTAGCGAAGTACAAGGCTTTGACAGATGCTCAGAAGAGTAAGATTCAGGCTTCTGTATTACTTTTTAGTTTAAACACGCTCTCAAATGCAGACACACAAAGTTTCCCTACAATTGTAGAAAAGGTAAATACTCAGTTGACCGGTGATGCAACAAATCGCGACGGAATCAGCCTGCTTGTTCAGGTTATTGAGTATTTGAACTTTGTAGGTAAAAACGGAGCATATGCTACCGACAAGGCAAGTGATACTGCAAAGATCGCTTTTGTCTACAATTCAAATGATACAGTTGTAGCAATGGCAAAAGAAAGTGTAAATGCTTTAATTTCATTAATGGAAACTATCCAGGCAAAATTAACTGGAAGAACAGAAGCTACTGCTTTTGATAAGCTTTTAGGCTACACAGCTGATGTTATTAATAGTGCTCCTAATACTGAAATAGCTTCGCTTAAGAGCTATCTGAACGGTATTAATGATGCTTATTATCAGCCTGTAACATCCACCGGTTCATCTGGAGGAGGCTCTTCTGCTCCTGTAACACCTGCAAATACTAATGGAACTATTTCAGTAACTGCTGTTGTTAACGGAACTACTGCTAAAGTAACAGCTGATCAGATAAAGTTAGCTGATATAATTGCAGCTGCTGATGCAGTTATTGCTAAGGCTGGAGAAAAGAAGCTTGTTCTCGAATTTGATGTAAAGGGAGCTACTTCTTTGGATTTGGCCCTTCCAGCTGATCTGTTTACAAAGATCAAAGAAAAGGGACTGGAAAAGGTTGAAATTAAAGCAGGGGACGCGCAGATCATTTTAGCTCCTGACTTTACAGATTTAAAAGATGCGAAAGCTGTTAACTTCAAATTTGAAAAATTGGCTGTGAATGATACTTTCAAAGCAAAGCTCAGCGATGAACAGAAAAAATTGCTCACAGGAAATGACACAATATTTGATATAAGCGCTGCAATAATTACTACTGATGGTAAGGAGAAGCAGCTGACTGATTTCAATAAGGCATTAACCATAAAGGTTAAGTATGACTTAAAAGCAGGAGAAAGCAAGGATATGCTTACTACCTTGTATCTTGCTGCAGACGGTACAGTACAGAACATGGTTGGAAGATATGATGAGTCTGCTAAATTGGCAGCATTTAATACCAAGCACTTCAGTACATACATGGTTAAGAATATGGTTATTTCCTTCAATGATGTAAAGGCTAATGCATGGTACAAGAATCAGGCAGAATCATTAGCTGCTAAGGGTATAGTTGGTGGAAGAGGCGGAAATAACTTCGCTCCAGATGCTAATGTTACAAGAGCTGAATTCATGGTAATGCTTGTTAAGGCTATGGGCGCGTATGATAAAAATGCAACTTGCAGCTTTACTGATGTGAGCAAGGATGCATGGTATTACACTTATGTGGCATCTGCTGTTCAGGCTGGGATCACAACAGGTATAGGCAATAACAAGTTTGGTCCAAACAACTACATAACCAGACAGGAAATGGCTGTTATGCTCACAAATGCGCTGAGCGATAAGACCATTGATAATGCAGACAAGTACTTGACTGCTTCTGATGCAAAGTCTATAGCATCATATGCAAAGAACGCTATGGCTTTATGTGTTAAGAATGAATTCATGGTTGGAAGTAACAACAAGCTTACACCTAAGGCTACATCTACAAGAGCAATGGCTGCAGCCGTAATATACAAATATTTCAACTTCGTAAAATAAGTATCATTCAATTTTTTACTTAGTTAACACCTTCAGACGGGGATTATTTTTCAATCCCCGTCTGTAATAGTGTTAATGTAACTTTATTGTTTGTTATAGGAGGCCAAATGAAAAAAGCAATAATAATTATTATTTCTATACTTTTAGTTATCACAGCCGGATCAATATTCGCACTAAATAAGCTCGGAAATGAGGTAATAGACACCCTCATTGACAGCGAGATAGCCTCATTGGAACAAACAGGGAATGATATTACTGGTTTGGGAGGAGACCAAACTACTCCTGATGAATCAGCTCAATCAGAAGAAACGCAAAATAATACGCCAATTGACAATAAAGCAATAGATAACGGTACATCAGCTGATAACACAAATACCAGCAATAAAGAGGATATTAAAAGCAAAACAAACAATTCTGTTAAGAAAAAAGTGATCACCGTTAAGCAAGTCCAGGAAATTAAAGATCAGGTTACAGTTACCGACAAAATGACGGCAGCTACTCTGGTAATGAAGAGATTATCAAGTGATGATATTTCCACTTTAAAAGAATTAATGAGCGGTGGATTAACACCGCAAAAGAAAAAAGAGGCAGTTAAAATTGCATATTCAAGATTTACAGCTGATGAAATTGTTCAAATTAAAGAGCTATATCACAAATATATGAAATAATATTCGCAATAATATTCGTAATTCTATTGTAACACAGGTCGTTGAATGCAAAGAAAATTGTGAGGTGGAGTAATGGAACTGGAAAAGGAAAAAATTGAAATTATACTTAAACCCGAAATGAATAATTCTTCAGGCTTTGATATAAGCTTACGAGATATTATAGATGTATTTGTTAAAGGGAAATGGCTTATAGCTTTATTTGTGATAATAGGTTTGATATTGTCTTCTGTAGGCTATTTTATAGTAACACCAAACAAAGCGTCAGTTAACATGATGATATCTTTTAATTTTGATGGAATAGAAAAAGGTTTGGACCCTTATGGGAACAATTTTGATATAAGTAAAATAAAGTCTCCTAATGTACTCAATAAAGTGGTAGAAAATTTGGAATTGTCTAAAAACAATATTTCAGCTGACGATCTCAGGGTAAATCTGGAATTAACGCCGATAATTCCGGGGGATGTAACACAAAAAATTAAGTCGCTGGAAGAGGCCAAAAAGCAAAACATTCAGGATATACAGGATTATACATATTACCCAAACAGATATACCATTACTTTATCGATACCAAAGTCCTTTACAATATCTGAAAATAAATCTAAAGAAATACTAGATGAACTGTTTAAGCAATACCAGGAGTATTTCTTTTATAGCTATTCAGATAGATCAGTTCTAGCAAATGCGTTAGGGCCGATAGATTACGATAAATATGATTATCCTGAAATGTCCGAAGTAATAAATAACCAGATAACAATAATTCAAAACTATCTGAAAACAAAAAATAAAGAAATCGGCGCTAGCGATTTCAGATCTAAGAAAACAGGATTTGCGTTTGCTGATATTATTGATTCCATTGGAGTTTTAGAGAAAGTTGACCTTCAAAGGATTGACTCTATAATCGGAGCATATAACCTTACCAAAAATAAAGATACGCTAATAAAGCTTTATGAACATAGAATCCAGCAAAGTGAGCTTGATTCTCAAAAGAAAACCGATGAAGCGAAAATATATTCTGAAATGTTAGGAAAATACCAGAAGGATAAGAATGTACTTTTGGTTCCGGGAATAGATCAGCAAAGTTCCGTTGAGACAACAGGAGAAAGCAAATATTATGACGAACTTATGGAGAAATCTGCCTTGGCAGGTGTTAGTGCGCAAAATTCTGTACATGATGCTGCTTATTATAAGACACAGATAGAAAAGCTGACAAAGGATGCAGTTGATATTGCTCAAAAACAGTCAGCTGAAAAGCAGGTACTTGCTCTTTTACCGGATATTAAGAACAAGCTTCAGAATTGGATTAATGTCACTAATGATACTGTGCAGGAATTCTATGAATCCCAGCTTTACAGTAAGGCGATAACAAAATTATCACCTGCGGAGTATACGAGTGTTTCTGTAAAAACTATGTTAATTTATTGTGGTATAGGAGTATCACTAGGTTTGCTTCTTGGTATTTGTATAGCTTTTCTTAATACATACTGGAAAAGAAGTAAAACTGCAACTATAGTTTCATAGATTATTGTTTACATATCACAAAAATAAAAAGGTGTGAAATATGTGGTAAATGTATCAGTTATAATACCAGTCTATAAAGTTGAAAAATACATAACAAAAGCAATTGAAAGTATACTCAGTCAGACATATAAAAATTTCGAACTAATATTAGTAGATGATGGATCCCCCGATAAAAGCGGTGAAATCTGTGATTACTATGCCTCTAAAGATAACAGAGTTAATGTTATTCACACGGCAAATATGGGAGTTGCAAATGCTAGGAATATCGGAATAAGTAAAGCAGTTGGAAAATATATCTATTTCCTAGATAGCGATGATTGGGTAGAAGCCCATTTTCTTGAGAGAATAACTAGCTATGCTGAAAGTATGTCTGTAGATATGGTTATATGTGGCTATAATATGGTATACAGCCAAGAAGATAAAAAAACTATTTACCCTGTTGTTGTGGAGGATGCTTTAATTAGAGATATCAATAATTTCAAGAAGAAATTCTACTACTACTTAAAAAAGAATTTATTAAATACTCCTTGGAATAAGCTTTACTTAAGAGATATTATTGTTAAAAATAAAATAGAGTTTAAGAATGTACATGGTGAAGACTTGTATTTTAATATAGATTACTTTAAATTAACTAAATCTATATATATAAGTTCTGAGAAATTTTATTACTGGTACAGATCAAGAGGCAATTCTATTACACAAAATATATATAGCGATAAAAACATTTGGGAGATTAAATTAGAAATTTTTAAACAACTTAAAGAATTATATGTGTATTGGGGTATTGATAGTGGAGAGGAAAGAATAGAACTAAATCGTTATTTTGCAGATCGAATAATTCAGTGCATTCAGGAAATAATGGCTAATAAAAAAATTACATTTGATATCAAGAAAAAATCTGTACGGAATATCTTATCGGATAAAGAAACGAGGAATATCATAAACAACGTTAAAGCTGAATCGTTTCTAACTTCCATTTGCTATCTTCCTATTAAGTTTCAAAATCTCTTGTTATGTATTATTATGGGCACGGCAATTAACTATATTAAAAATAATTTTTCAAATTACTTTTTAGACCTGAGATCGAAACAAGTATATAATTCTCATAGAGTGGTGGACTAATGGCTAAAAAAATAAAAGTATTATACATTTTGCCAAGCTTAACAATCTGTAATGGGATTTCAAGCTATGCAATGAACTACTTCAGGAATATTGACAGGGAGCGAATTCATATTGATTTTCTAATATCAAATGATAATCCATCACCATACTTTGACGAAATTAGTAGTACAGATAGTCAAATTTATATTCTTCCTAGATTGAAAATAAAAAATTCTATAAAATTCATAAAAAGTGTATTTCACTTTTTTAAAACGCATAAGGATGATTATGATATTGTCCATTGTCATATAGTTAATGCAGGTTCTATATATTTATTAGCTGCAAGATATTATGGAATTAAGGTACGTATTTTACATAGCCATGTTACGAAATCAGCGGATATTACAAGCCATAAGATTAGAAATGATATTTTAGGATATTTCGCAGTTAGAAACGCTAATTGCTATTTTGCTTGTTCATCGAAGGCTGGTGAATATCTATTTAAAAGTAGAAGATTTAAAGTTATTAACAATGCAATAGATATAGAAAATTATAGATTTGACACTGATAAAAGAGAAGAAGTAAGAGAATCCTTAGACATAAAAGATAAATTTGTTTTAGGAACTGTTGGAAGACTTTGTGCACAAAAAAACCAAAAATTTTTACTAGATATTTTTTCTGAAGTATGTAAAAAGGATGAAAACTCCGTTTTATTAATAGTTGGTAATGGGCCTTTAGAACAGGAACTAAAAATAAAAGCTGATAAACTTTGCGTTTCAGATAAGGTTTTATTTCTTGGCAGTAGGCAAGATGTTAATGATCTCTATCAAGCTATGGATGTGTTTCTACTACCATCAATTTATGAGGGCTTGGGGATCGTGTTAATTGAAGCTCAAGTAAGCGGTTTAGTATGTATTGGTTCAGATGTAATACCGAAAGACGTTAAAGTTACAAATCTTATGCATCTTATTAGTTTAGGCAAGGATGCCAAATATTGGTCGGAAGAAATTATAAAAAACAAAAATCTAAACAGTAGGTGTAGTAGATGTCAAGAAATAAAAAGTGCAGATTACAGCATCGTAGAAGAATCCAAAAAATTGGGTAAAACGTATATGAGGTTATGGAATGAGAATTAGATCAGATTACTTATTTTTTATAGGATTGTTCTTAATACCTTTTGAAAATTTATTTTTTGCACCATCTTCAGGTTGGGCAGCAATAGCTCCCATTGCTTTTTTTGCCTATTGTATTTTCAATATTAAACATATGGGTCTTATATTTAATAAGTATTATATACTTTTTGCGATATTAGGAATTATTATATTGATATCATCTTTTAATTATATTGTATATGCTCCTAAAATTAGTGCAGTAATAGATTCTATCAGATCAATAGTATTAGGAGTTTCTTTCCTGTTTTCTCTCTATATATACATAAATATTAAGGGGAATAGTATAGATCTTTTAATGAAATGTTTAGTAATTTCATATACTTTTTCACTTTTGTATGGAGTTATAAAAGTTATAGGTTTACAATTTAATATTAATTTTATTTTAAGTTTAATGGAAGCTATAGAGAAGAGATATTATAGTAAATTAGCCTATTCATTCACAGAACCATCATATATATCTATGCATATTTTTGGTATAATTTTATTTTTTATAATATTTTTTAAACAAAGTAAATACACAAAGAATATGAAAATACTATTTGGTTGTTTTATAATATTTTCGTTTGCATTTGGTAAAAGTGTAAGATTTATAATTGATTTTTTAATAGTGTTATTAATATATTTTGTGTCTTATATATTTTTAAATAGAAAACATTTATATAAGTTCTTTTTAATCGGTATTGTGTTAATTATTATTAGTTTAACCTTAGTTAGTGTATTAGTTTTAAGTAGCTTTAATCTTAATTCATTCTTAAACAATATGGAAACTGACAATGATGCTATATTAAGATTAGTAGGGATTTTTAATAATGGTATATATAACGATGGATCTTTTGCATTACGTTTTTTTAAGATAAGTACTTGTATTTTTGGAAGCTTGAGTGATCGATTTCATTTTATGACTGGATTTGGATTAGGAAACTTAAATTATCCATTCCAATTAGGATTTTACTCGGCACTAGAAAAATATAATTTCCCGTATACAGATGGTTTATTCTTATGGAAAGAACAACTAAATACACAAATAGGATGTTTACCTGTTAGGTTACTTAATGAATTTGGCTTAGTTATTGCAATATTGATTATTGTTGGATTGTACAAAAGGAAATATTTATTTTTTTATCTTACAACAATGTGGCTATATATTCAATTTGATTCATATGCTTTTTATACACTATGGCTTTATATCTACATTATTTCAAATCCGCATACTTGCGAATACAATATAAACAACATAGTAGTAAGTAATAAAAAACTCTTATTAAAGATACTATCGAAGGGAAACGTTAATGATGAAAATAGGACTAATAACCTTACATAGAATAGTAAACTACGGATCAGTTTTGCAAACATATGCAACTCAATTAGTTTTTAATAAACTAGGACATACTGTTGAAATAATTGACTACTATCCTAAGCGTATGCATCTGTCTGGAATGTTAAAGAGAATAAAAAATAAAAATGAGGTATTAAAAAACAATGTAATTATTAGGAATATATGTAAGCTTATATTATTACCATCATACATTAAGCGATTTGGTGTTTTTAAATCATTCTTAAGAAAATATATTAAAATGACACCAGTTACTTATTATTCAAATGAAGAGTTAATAAAAAATAAACCGGATGCTGATGTTTATTGTACCGGTAGTGATCAAGTTTGGAATAGTGATTGGAATGAAAGGATAGAAAAACCTTATTTCTTAGATTTTATTGCTAGGGATAAAAAGTGTTTTGCTTACGCTGCAAGTTTTGGAAAAAAAGAATTATATGATTGGGAAAAAGAAGAGACGAAAAAATTGTTACAGAAGTATAACGATATATCTTTAAGAGAAAGTTCAGGTGTAAATATATTAGAAGATTTAGGGATAAAAATAGGAAAACATGTTCTTGACCCTACACTTCTATTGAACAAGGAGGAATGGCAGCCTCTGGTATCAAAGAAATATGCTAATAAGAAATATATATTACTCTATAGTATAAATAGACATAGCAATTTCGAAAGGTATGCTAAAAATGTAGCAAAAAAATTAGGATTACCATTGTATTATGTTAGTTACCATTATCATGACGTATTTAAAAATGGGAAACTTATCACATGCCCCAAAGTGGAAGAGTTCTTATCTTTGATATATTATGCTCAATATGTCTTGACAGATTCTTTTCATTGTACGGCATTTTCAATTAACTTTAATAAACAATTTGCAGTATATTATCCCAAAAAGTTCGGAGGTCGGCTATCTAGTTTAATAGATTTAACTAAACTAACAGATCGGGTTATAAGTGATGATAAGGATATTTTATTTATTAATAATTCAATTGACTTTGTTAATGTAAACAAAATAATAGAGATAAATAGAAATACCTCTATTGACTTTATTAGTAAAGCTTTGAGCTTAGAAGAGGTTACTGATGAAAAATAATATACAAGTTTTAAAAAAAAATAGTTGTTATGGATGCCGATCCTGTGAGCAGGTATGTCCCAAAAAGTGTATACAGATGAGAGAGGATAATGAAGGGTTTCTATACCCTTTAGCCGATAATATAATTTGTAGTAGTTGCGGTGTTTGTACAAAACACTGCCCAGGATTAACGGACACAAATATTTCTACAGAATATACACAAAAAGTTTATGCCGCTAAGCACGTGGACAAACAAGTTCTAAATAATAGTTCTTCTGGTGGGGTTTTTTCTGCTATTGCTGAAAAGGTCATCAATAATGGAGGTGTAATATTTGGATGTGAACTTGATAGCAGTCTTAAAGTTAGACACACATGTGTAGATAGCTATGATGGCTTGAAGAAGTTAAGGGGATCTAAATATGTAGCTAGTGATTTAGAAGACTCTTTTAAAGAAGCCAAAAAAATTCTTGATACCGGTAGACATGTCCTTTTTAGCGGATGCCCATGTCATATCGCAGGCTTGAAGGCATTTCTTAATAAAGACTACGTAAATTTATATACATGTGATCTAATATGTCATGGTACACCAAGTCCTAAGTTGTTTAAAAAATATATTGATTATTTACAAGATAAACATAAGATGAAAATAACGAATTATGAATTCAGAAATAAAGAAAAAAAAGGCTGGGGAATGAATATAAAAATAAGTTTAAGTAATGAAGAAACTTCAAAAGTATCAAGACCGATATGTTTATTGGACCCGTACTATTCATCTTTTCTTTCTGCACAAACTTATAGACCTAGCTGCTATTCATGTAAGTATACGCAAATTTCAAGAGAGGGAGACTTTACACTAGGAGATTACTGGGGCATAGAGCGTTTTCATCCCGAAATTTATTCGCCTCAAGGTGTTTCAGTTCTGCTTGTTAATTCAAGGAAAGGACATGAGCTATTTAATTCTATAAGGGAAAATCTTATTTATATACCATCAAGTGTAGAAAAGGCACAAGTAAAAAACGGAAATTTAAACAAGCCAAGTCCAAGGCCAAAAGAAAGAGGCTATATATACAATGACATTGATAATTTAGATTTTTATATATACTCTCAAAAGTATTTAAATTCTGGTAATCGAATTATTTCATTTATTAAGTATATCTTACCTCAAAGTTTAAAGATAAAACTAAAGAAGTATTTATTAAATAGAAAATAATAACTTCACATAAGAAAAAAGGGGGACCCAGATGAATTTTCTGTTTTATCATCATGCAGGGAGCAACAATCATGGTTGCGAAGCTCTAGTTCGTTCAATAGCCTTGTTACTAAGTGAGAATAATGCTGAAACGAATATTAGTGTTTCAAGTTCTGATCCTATACAAGATTATAAATATTTTAAGGACATTAATAAAATTAAATTTTTTAAGGACTATAATTTGCTGAATATCCCCAAGAGGTATTTAAGATTTATTAATAGAATGTTTGCAGATACATTTAAAAGAGTCCCATTATTATCTTTCCAACTTAGAAATACAATTCAGGAGGCAAAGAATGCAAATGCAATTTTATCTATAGGGGGAGACAACTATTCATATTCCAATTCAATATATTTATCACTAATAGATAAAGTGCTTAAGAAGCATTGTAAGACGTCGATATTGTTCGGATGCTCTATTAATAACGAATATTTAGATCCTGTAAAAAATGAATTTAAAATTAATAACTTAAGAACATTTACATTGATAACAGCAAGAGAATCAATAACATATGAAAACCTAATAAAGTTAGGATTGAAGAATGTCAAATTAATTCCGGATCCTGCATTTATATTGCCATATGAAAAGAAATTACCAAATTTATTTATGGCAGATAACACAATTGGAATAAATATAAGCCCAATGATACAAGAGTATGAAAACAAAGGACAGATCACACTAAAGTGTTACATAGCTTTAATTAAGTATATTATAGATAATACCCCATATGACATTGCACTTATTCCACATGTTATTACTCCAAAGAGTAATGATGTTTCCGCAATAAAAGAATTGTTAAAGTATTGTCCAAATTCTGAAAGAATAGTTATGTTGGGTGATTATAACTGCATGGAATTAAAAGGCTTTATATCGCGCTGTAAAATGTTTATTGGGGCAAGAACTCATGCGTCAATAGCGGCTTATTCTACTTGTGTTCCCACACTTGTTGTGGGGTATTCCGTTAAAGCCACTGGGATAGCTAAAGATATTTTTGGAACGTATGAAAACTATGTTATTCCTGTCCAAAAATTATCTGAAGAGAATGACTTAATTAAGGCATTTTTGTGGTTAAAGGAAAACGAAGTCAATATTAGACAACATCTTAAAAATTTCATGCCAACATATTGTTCAAAAGCATATGAGGCAGGAAAAGAAGTAATTAAAATAATAGGTGATAATCATTGAAATCAAAAATTAATCAATTAAAAGCTGGAGTTTTTTTATCATATATAACAATGGGAGCTCAAACAATAATTTCATTATTATATACCCCTGTTATGCTTCGGCTGTTAGGGAAAAGTGAATACGGTGTATATAATCTAGTTAATTCTATTGTAAGTTATTTAGGTCTACTAAGCTTCGGGTTTAGTAGTGCATATATTAGGTTTTATTCTGTCTATAAGTCAAATAAGGATGATGATAAAATTGCAAGCCTTAATGGTATGTTTATAACAATTTATAGCGTTATAGCGTTAATATCTATAATTGCTGGAACTATCATGACAATGAACGCTTCATCAATATTTGCAGGAGGGTTAACTAATTCAGAGATTAAAACTGCTAAAGGATTGATGTACTTGATGGTATTAAATATCGCTATATCATTGCCATTAAGTGTTTTCAATTCAATAGTAACATCACATGAACAATACATATTCCAAAGAATCGTTAATCTTTTGAGAACTATTCTTAATCCTTTTTTGGCACTTCCGCTATTGTTTTTAGGATTTAAGTCTATTAGTTTAGTAATAGTGACGACAATAATTACAATTATGACCTTTGTTGTTAATTACAGTTATTGTGTCAAAAAATTAAATGTTAAATTTGACTTTGGTCATTTTGATTTTAGGTTATTACGAGAAATTTGGGTTTTCTCATTTTATATTTTTATAAATATTGTTGTCGATCAAATAAATTGGAGTATAGATAAGATTATATTAGGTAAATTTCGAGGTAGTTCTGAAGTAGCGATTTATTCAATTGGATCACAATTTAACTCGCTCTATCTGACCTTTTCTACAGCAATTTCTTCTGTTTTTATACCTAGAGTAAACAAATTAGTATCAGAAAATAGTAGTAATGAGTTAATAACTAAATTATTTACGAAAGTTGCAAGAATACAACTAATAGTTCTATCACTAATCGTAAGTAGTTTCGCTTTCTTTGGAAAATATTTTATTAAAATTTGGGCTGGAGAGGAATATATATATTCATATAAAACATCATACCAGATTGCACTTATACTCATGATTCCTGTTACTATACCACTAATTCAAAACCTTGGTATAGAGATTCAAAGAGCTAAAAATAAACATAAATTCAGGTCATTTTTATATTTAATGATATCAGTAATAAATATTATTCTTAGCCTCATCCTATGCAAAAAATGGGGGGGGATAGGGTGTGCTTTAGGTACTGCAATATCACTGATAATAGGAAATGTAATAATTATGAATTGGTATTATTCGGAAAAAATACACCTAGATATGCTTTATTTTTGGAAGAGAGTCATGCAGTTTATTCCTTCACTTATTCTCCCATCCATTATAGGCGTAGGTATTCAATTGATTGTTAAAATTGATAGTATATACAAGCTAATTGGTTTTGGAACGCTGTATATTATGATCTATATCATATCAATATGGTCTATAGGAATGGACGACACAGAAAAGGAACTGATAAGAAAACCGATAAAAAGCTTACTAAGTAGATAATAAATATGAATAGACGAAGCCAGACATGAAGAATACTTTTACCAATCTATTAGAAGTTTGGCGCGTGATTGCGTTATAATAATTCATTTAATAATAGTGTATTAGATAATGTTAAAACGGCAATAAAAATTTAAAGGTAAAAATGGTGAATTTAATAAATTCTGACTTTGAAATCATTATATAGGGAAAGAAGTAAATATATTGTAATTAAAATAAATAACCTTCGAATCTTTTACTAATAAATGTTGTAAAAGATTTGTAAAATAAGGAGCAAGACGTAATTTACTAATATAAAATGAGTAATCTTTCCACTTTGAGCCACCCTTCCTTTATTGAGTGACCCACTATTCTGGATGAAGTGAGCCATTATCATATTAGCCTTTATAATGTATCCATGCGGTGCATACTAAAGGTTGGTACAATCAACAGTAAAACGTTTACCACGAAATGGCGGAGCACTATTGTACGGCATCATTTCTGATAGGGGTCAGAAAACCAGAGGATAGACCAAATGCAGAGAGTTCTGTAGGAAATATAACCACATGGATTACCGCTGCATTAAGAAATGGAAAGTTCTTTTCACTGGCTGAGTTATATCGTGCCATCAGGAAGAATTTGAAGGCCTTCAATGCTCGACTTTCCAAAAGAAAGAGGGACGGTTAAGTCTCTTCCGCGACGAAGAACTGCCATTGATGCATACAAAATTAATATTGAAGCATGGATCCGACCAAAGACATTTCAATGCGTGAGGTGTACGGATTAGACAAAAAACTAAGTGAATGGCAAACAGCTAAAGAGTGGTTCAGTGGTTCCGGACAGGTGGCTCACGCCACGCCCGAACTGCATCTCTGTTGCATCAAAATATTCAATAAAATTTAAACAGAATTTTACATTTATGCTTTTTCAAGTTGTAAATTGATAAAATAAATGGTATAATTTGTATTAAAATTCATAAATTTATCCACTTTTAATATTTTAATTGATTAGGGGCAGGTGCTATTAATTGACAAGCGACAAAATGAAGTTTCTAAAAAGATCTATATTTATTATAGATTTATTATTGACAGTAAATGTGTTCTATCTTTCATATTACATAAGAAATGCTTACTTTGGCAAGGAATACGGATATGTAACTCATTTTAATACATATACTTGGATTCTCATAATGGCTGTAGGTTTTATTTCTTTATTTTTAACTTTTCTAAAGTCATATGATCAGATAATTCAAGACAAGTACTACATGGTTGCGTTTAGAGCATCAATTGCTATATTTATTAGTGTTATATTCATGTTTGCTATATTTTTCTTTCTAGGGGAAAACAGGTTAAGCAGACTGTTCTTCGGGATTTTTGGATGCTTAGAGCTTCTTATCATTTTACTTGAAAGAGCCGGCATAAAAATAGCCCTCCATTTATACTCAAAGGATGAGGTACATAAAAAGAATGTTTTGATTATAGGATGCGGGAGATTAGGTAAACAATACTTTGACAGTGTAAGACAGCATAAAAACCTGGGAGTCAATATTATAGGATTCTTAACTAAAGACGCATTGGAAAATGATAATATAAATTATAGTATAATCGGAACCATCTGTGATCTTGAAACTATATCAAAGGAGTATCTACTGGATGAAGTAATTATTGCACTTAAAACAGATGAATACAGTGAATTGGAATATATCTTGAATACCTGTGATAAACAAGGTATTAGGGTTAAGATTCTTCCTGGATACTTTGAGTTTTTACAAGTAAGTATGAAATTAGAAGAAGTTTTTGGTGTCCCAATAATTAATATTCGTGAAGTACCTCTTGACTCCATTGGAAATAGAATTGTTAAAAGGACCTTTGATATAATAGCAGCATCATTAGCTATATTCATTTTCTCACCACTCTATATTATACTCGCCATCGGTGTTAAGGTTACATCTCGGGGACCAGTTTTGTTTAAGCAAGAGCGTGTTAGTGCGGGGAATAAACCTTTTCTTATGCTAAAATTCCGTTCAATGTGCGTTCAGAAGAAAGAAGAAGAAAAAACACAATGGACTACACAAAATGATGCAAGGGTAACAAAATTTGGCTCTTTTATAAGAAAGACAAGCTTAGACGAACTGCCTCAGTTTTTTAATGTACTTAAAGGTGATATGAGTATAGTGGGTCCAAGACCCGAAAGGCCTTTTTGGGTGGAAAAGTTTAAAGACGAAATTCCTGACTATGCATTGAGACATTACATAAAGACTGGGATAACTGGGTGGGCTCAAGTAAATGGTCTTAGAGGTGATACCTCAATAGAGGAGAGAATAAAGTGCGATAATTATTACATACATAATTGGAGTCTTTGGATGGATATTAAGATTTTGTTTTTAACTGTGTTTAAAGGCTTTGTAAATAAAAATGCTTATTAATTTAAAGATTAAAATAGTTATGCTATAATTTAAAACATATGATTTTGGGTCATATGTTTTTTATATTAATAAAATAAATACAGTATTAGATAGGAATTGGCTAATAAGTTGGTATCTACGGAAAGGCTTAAGAATGAGGTCTAAAAAAGGAAGTATTGTAATAAGTTTAGTTGCTTTATTGGTTCTAGGGTGGGTTGGCTTTATATTCTACATGTCGTCACAGTCTGCAACAAATTCAGGTCACATGAGTCAACGGCTTACATTGTTTCTAATAACGGTAGCAGAGAAAATAGGAGCATTGACCGAAGGCTCATCAAATTATCCTTATCTGGTTCAAAAGTATGATTCTATGGTAAGAAGTCTTGCTCATATGGGAATGTATTTCTTGCTTTGTCTGATACTATCGTTGGTTTTTAAATATTTGAACCTTAAAAGATGGGCAATAAAAAGTTTAACAATTTGTACTGTCATAAGTATTCTTGATGAACTGAATCAAATGAATTATAAAGGAAGAAATGATTTTGGACAGTTAAATTCCGGTTTAGAGGATCTTTTGAAGGATTTTTTTGGAACTCTTACAGCACTTGTAGCAGCTCTATGCATAATAAATATAGTTAATTTTATTCGTAACAAGAAGCTTTCGGGATAATAACTAACGATTCAAACAAATTTAGTTCAAATGAGTTTATAAAAGGGAAATGGTTATGAAGAAGAAAATTAAGATAATAGCCTCCTGGGCAGCAGCTGCCTTATGGATGCTCCTTATCTTCAGACTATCCTCGCAGGTTGCTGATACTTCAAATGGGCTTAGTCTGGGCATAACAGAGTGGGTAAACAGAATACTTGCAAATTTAACACAAATTGAAATGGATACATTAAACCATATTGTCCGGAAATCGGCACATTTTACAGCATACCTGATACTTGCGGTTTTGTGCTTGAATGCTCTACGTGTCAGCGGTGTTTTAGGCCGGAAGCGTTATATTTCAGCAATTTCAATTTGTTTTCTTTATTCGATCAGCGATGAGATACATCAGCTTTTCGTTCCAGGCAGAAGCGGCAGACTAATGGATGTAATTATTGACACCTTGGGAGCAGCTGTGGGAATTATAATCAGCATAATACTGAGAAAGCTCTTATTTAGAAAAGGCCAATCATATCTTTAATGATGTTATCGTTAATTTGTTTAATTTTATGGTATTTACTAATGGATTTTTAGTAAAAAATAAATCTGACTTATATATTGACCTTTAGTATGTCAAACTATAAAATATAAAAAGGTATGAGCATCAAAATACAATTTAATTTTGCATTTCTATATATATTATGGTTATGAACATGTCGAGAGGAGTAAAACAATGTCAGTAAAGTATATCTTCGTAACTGGTGGTGTGGTTTCCGGATTGGGTAAGGGAATAACAGCGGCATCGTTGGGAAGGCTTCTAAAAGCAAGAGGTTTACATGTAACAATTCAAAAATTTGACCCGTATATAAATGTCGACCCCGGAACGATGAGTCCATATCAGCATGGGGAGGTTTTCGTGACTGAGGATGGGGCTGAAACAGACCTTGATTTGGGCCATTACGAAAGATTTATAGACGAAAATCTCAGTAAAAACAGCAATGTTACAACCGGTAAGATATATTGGTCAGTAATCAGTAAAGAAAGAAAAGGTGACTTCCTCGGAGGCACAGTTCAAGTAATACCGCATATAACTAACGAAATAAAAGACAGAATTTATAGAGTAGGAAAATCTGAAAGAACAGATGTAGTTATCACCGAGATAGGCGGAACAGTAGGTGATATTGAAAGTCTCCCGTTCCTTGAAGCAATCAGACAAGTATCTACAGAAATCGGTAGAGAAAATGTTATGTATATCCATGTTACCCTGGTACCATTCTTAGGTAAATCAGGTGAACTCAAAACAAAACCAACTCAGCACAGCGTTAAAGAATTAATAAGTCTTGGAATTCAGCCTGATGTTATTGTTTGCAGAACAGAAAAATTCCTTTCACAGGATTTGAAAGATAAAATTGCATTTTTCTGTAATCTTCCTGCTGGCGCAGTTGTTCAGAACCTTGACGCTGAAGTTTTATACGAAGTGCCTTTAATGCTTGAAAAAGAAGGTCTGGCTAAGACTGTTTGCAAAAGATTGGGACTGGCCTGCAATGAACCTGATTTGTCTGAATGGGAAGAGATGGTTAATAGGCAGAAGAACCCTAAGGGCTCGGTAACTATTGCACTTGTAGGAAAGTATGTGGAACTCCATGATGCTTATTTAAGTGTTGCTGAATCTTTAAGACATGGCGGTATCGGAAATGATTTGGAAGTTGATATAAAGTGGGTAAATTCCGAAGAACTTGAGAGCAATGAAGTAGCCGATTATCTTAAAGGAGTGGATGGAATACTTGTTCCGGGCGGCTTCGGAGATAGAGGGATAGAAGGAAAAATACTTGCTATTACTTACGCCAGAGAAAACAAGATACCATTTTTCGGTATATGCCTTGGTATGCAGATGGCTGTTGTTGAATTCGCAAGAAATGTAGCCGGCTTGCATGAAGCCAACAGTTCGGAATTCGGTGAAACGCCGTACCCTGTAATAGACCTTATGCCTGAGCAGAGAGATATTGATGAACTGGGCGGTACAATGAGACTTGGGGTTTATCCATGCAAAATCATTGAGGATACAATGATACAAAATATTTACAAGGATGAACTTATATATGAAAGACATAGACACAGATACGAGTTTAATAATGAATACCGTGACGCATTGACTCAAGCAGGCATGGTATTATCGGGACTTTCACCAAGCGGTAAGCTTGTTGAGACAATTGAAATAAAGGATCATCCATGGTTCGTAGGAGTTCAATTCCATCCGGAATTCAAATCCAGACCGAATAAACCTCATCATCTGTTCAAGGACTTTATAAGAGCAGCTCATGAATATAAAACAAGGTAAACTAGATAATTATTAATAAAATATGTTAAAAGTAAAGGGACAAGCTGATTACAGCTGGTCCCTTTACTTTTTATTCAAAGAAACCTTATAAAAATTTTCTTATTTGTATAAAAAAACTCAATACTGACAATAATTAAATATGAAACCTTAATTACTAATTATTACAAAGGGTTCAGTAGAAAATGATTAGATAAAAATATATTTGATCATGAATTGGGGATAAGCGAAGCAACAGAGATAACCCTTGTTGCCCGCAAGGAGGGGAAAATTATGAGTAAGGGAATTTTATATCTAAAACCAATATCTTCGGGACAAAAAACGGCAAACATTCTGAAAATAGCCATAGCAGCTTTACTTTTAGTAATTCTTGGAGCATGGATAATTTCTTACAACTATGCTGAGGATGTAAATGCAGGACTTTCTCAGAATTTGGTCAGACTTCATGTTGTTGCTAATAGTGATTCTGCCTCGGATCAAGCGCTGAAGCTTAAAGTCCGCGATGCAATTATTGATTATATGAAGGACAAGTTGGCAAATTCAAAGAATATTAGTGAAACAAGAGATATTATTAATTCAAATTTAAAAAATATTGAAGAACTATCTATAAAGGTAATAAAAGAGAATAATAGCAGTTATGGAGTTAAGGCATCTTTGGGGAATTATTCCTTCCCTACGAAAACTTATGGAGATATAGCACTTCCGGCAGGGGAATATCAGGCTCTGAAAGTAGTTATCGGTGAAGGTGTAGGTGCCAACTGGTGGTGTGTTCTATTTCCGCCATTGTGCTTTATAGACGCAACTCACGGTACAATTCCAGACTCTGTAAAACAGGATTTAAAGAGCTCACTTACAAAAGAAGAGTACAAACTTATTACAACTGCTGATAATGAAGAAGATATCCCGGTGAAAATAAAGTTCAAGGTTGTAGAACTTTTAGAGGGATCAAAAATTAAGGTTACAGGTGCATTAAATAAAATGTTCAGATAAACTGATGCAATATAATTGAATCTTCCTTAGCAAAAAAGCTATGTAGACATACCACTACATAGCTTTTTTGCGTTATAAACATATTATCGCCGGGTAAAATAATATATTCAGGAGCTAACTTATGAGCTGTAGCGCACTCGAAGGGATTAATATATAATGAAGGTATAGTTTATTAGAAGTATTGATTTAGAGATATTGATTTAGAATTATGGATTTAATGGATTTAGAAATATGGATCTAAAGCTATGAATTTAGAGTCATGAGCTTAATCGGGGTTTAGATATAGGGGTTTAGATATAGGGGTTTAGATATAGAGGTTTTAATATAGGGATTTTGATATAGAGATTTTAACAGATATCTTCAACATGATTAAACAATGCAGCGAAAAGCGGCAGAAACGGGTGGATTATATGTGGATATTCAACTTTTATTTAGGTGATCAGGCAGGTTTTTATATTTCAATGATAATACGGCTTATAGTTGCCTGTTTACTTGGTGGCGTTATAGGATTTGAACGTGAGCATGTACATCGTCCGGCAGGCCTCAGAACACACATCCTTGTGTGTGTAGGATCAGCCCTCGTTATGGTTACCTCCGAGTTTATTTATTATCAATACTCCTCTCATGTAAATGTTGACCCCGCAAGACTTGGTGCGCAAGTAATTAGCGGCATAGGTTTTCTGGGAGCAGGGACCATTATAAAGGAAGGAATTAGCGTAAAAGGGTTAACTACGGCTGCAAGCCTTTGGGCTGTTTCCTGTATCGGTATAGCTGTTGGAATAGGCTTTTATTCCGGAGCAATTATATCTACAATAATAATCTTTCTTATCCTGGTTGTAATCAAAAAAACCCAGGGTAAGATTTCGACTCAGAAGACCACAAGACTTTTTATTCACACGCAGATTAAAAGAGGGGAAGTAAATGAATTATCCAGAATAATCACTGAACTGGGAGTTAAAATTAAGAAAACAGATTTCATCACCAGTGAAAGAGATGGCGAAATGGTTTTAAGATTCACACTGGACATATCAAATCAAATCCCCATGGCGGAACTCATAGAGGCTATCCTTTGCCATGAGCATGTAAGAAGGGTGTATGAGGAGTAAGCTTAAAAGATAAGCGGTAATTGAAATTGAGTAACTTTTTCGGGAAAGATGCTACTGACGAATACCATATGTGGAAGTTTGAGAAGCGAGGGTAAATATTATCTAGATGTATCGTATTAATTTCGTATCTACAAATTTGAATAGTTAACAAACTGCAGGTTAGCTAATACATAAAACTAGCCATATATCAGTCATATAATTACAGTGTGACTTATCCGGACACTTATTTGTTTTTCATAAAAAGATTACTGTTAAGCAGCTCAAAATGTGGCTGCTTTTTAGTATGTGTTAAATATGTTTGATATGCTATGATTTGTAATACGCGAGCACAATTCAGGTCAAAAAGGAGCATGGTTAGAAGAAAAAGCTTTAATTGTTGGTAAACGCAAGTATTTTCTATTTCGGTTTGAATAAAAAGATTACTGTTAAGCAGCTCAAAATGTGTGTTTTTTAGTATGTGTTAAATATGTTTGACATGCTACGATTTGTAATGCGCGAGCACAACATTCAGGTCAAAAAGGAGCATGGTTAGAAGAAAAAACACTGAGTAGTAATCTGAGATTAATCAGTTTTTTATCCGGACACTTATTTGGTTTTCCATAAAAAGATTACTGTTAAGCAGCTCAAAATGTGGCTGCTTCATTATGTTTTTAGTATATTTGAAATGCTATGATTTGTAATGCGCGAGCACAATTCAGGTTAAAAAGGAGCATGATTAGAAGAAGAAGCAGAAATTGTTGGTGAACACAAGTATTTTCAGCAGGAAAAGTCACAAGGATGTGACTTTTAGCAGCACGCGAGACCTGGATGGTCTCGTCGCTGCGACGGCAAAAAAATACTTGTAGTGAGCCAATACAAATTTCAGCTTTTTCTTCGGTTGCGACTTTTTTACCTGAATTAGTGCGTGAGCATTGTAATCTCAACAACCATCAAACGAATTGCTTCAAATCTATATACCAGCTCCATTTTAAGCTGATTAACCTCAATAATCTTGTACTATTTTCCTCCTTCTTCGAATAAAAATAATTCATAGTGCAACGTATAATATCTGTTTTTCAACCTGGGTCACACTTGCAAAACGGATATTTTAAGCTGTACATAATACAAGAGAGGCGATTAAGAGATATGAGTGTTATTGAATCAAAGCTGAATTATGCAAATCCGGAAGGTATATTAACGACAGGCCTTACTGACAAGGAGGCAAAACATAAGCTGGAGAAGCATGGCCCAAACATATTGGCCGAGAGAAAGAAAATCTCTCCGTTGAGGATTCTGTTCGAACAGTTTACAGATCTGATGGTAATAATCCTTATGATCTCAACCATTATTTCAGGACTTATGGGGGAAGTGACAGAGGCCGTAACAATTATAGCCATAGTTGTTGTTAATGCAATAATGGGTTTTGTGCAGGAGTTTAAAACCGAGAAAACCATGGAAGCTCTGAAGTCACTTGCAGCACCCAGTGCAAAGGTTATTAGAAATGAACAGCAGGTCAGCATCCCAGCAGAAGAAATTGTTCCCGGAGATGTTCTTGTTATAGAAGCAGGAGACCGTATTGCCGCCGACGCAGCAATACTTGACAGCAGCAGTCTGGAAGTGGACGAATCCCTGCTTACAGGTGAATCGGTTCCCGTTGAAAAGAATGCACTTAAAGGCAATAAGTCTTTGGTAGACCCATATGATAAAAAAACCTCTGTCTATATGGGAACCGTGGTTACCGGCGGCAGAGGCAAGGCAGTGGTTTATGCAACAGGTATGAAAACCGAAATGGGGCATATCGCAGACATGATACAAAATATAGAAGAGGATGAAACTCCTCTCCAGAGAAGGCTTGCACACCTGGGTAAATTCATTGCCGTAGGCTGCCTGCTCATATGCGCAATAGTATCAATTACAGGTGTTATCCGCGGAGAAAAACTCTTCACAATGCTGCTGTCCGGTATAAGTCTTGCGGTGGCAGCCGTTCCGGAGGGCTTGCCGGCAATAGTAACAATATCACTGGCCCTCGGTGTTCAGAGGATGCTTAAGAGAAATGCTCTTATAAGAAAGCTGCCGGCTGTAGAAACCCTCGGCTGCGCAAGTATTATATGTTCTGACAAGACAGGTACACTTACCGAGAATAAGATGACCGTCAGGAAAGTATATGCTGCCGGCTATCAGCTTTCGGTTACAGGCAATGGATACAATGTTGAAGGAAGCTTCCTTGTAGACAACAGGCCTTCAGACCCGCTTAAAGTGGAGGGGATAAAGCTGGCTCTTGAAATCGGAGCCTTATGCAATAATTCAGTTATCACCCGGCCGGCATCTGAAAATAGTGCTATTGGTAAAATCAAATCCATATTTTCAAATAAGGATACTCTGAAAATATCAGGAGACCCCACAGAAATTGCTCTGACTATTGCGGCGGCAAAGGCGGGAATAACCCAGGCCGGTTTGGATACTACCTACAAAAGGATAGATGAGCTTCCTTTTGATTCCGACAGAAAATGTATGTCGGTAGTCTGTAAAAATGCCAAGGGAGAGATATATGTATTCTCTAAAGGCGCTCCCGACATGATTATAGACAAGTGCAACAGGATAATGTCAGCCAGAGGTATAATAAAGCTTGATGAATTAACCAGGCGTTCAATTATTAAAATTAATGACGGTATGGCAAACAATGCCCTGAGAGTAATGGGGCTTGCCTTTAGAAAACTTGAAACAGGGACATATGTACCAAAAGCAAAAAATATTGAGAGTGACCTTATATTTGTCGGATTGATGGGAATGATAGACCCCCCCAGAAAAGAAGCTGTTGAAGCTGTTCAGAAATGCAGATTGGCCGGCATAAAGCCAATAATGATAACCGGAGACCACAAACTAACCGCAACAGCTATTGCCAGAGAGCTTAATATTTTTTGTGACGGGGATAATGTCTTGACGGGGGCTGAACTGGATAAAATGAGTGAAACCCAGCTGGAAAGCATTGCGCCATCGGTATCTGTTTATGCAAGAGTTTCTCCAAAACATAAGCTCTTAATTGTTAAAGTATTGAAAAGGCTCGGACATATAGTTGCAATGACGGGAGACGGTGTAAATGATGCTCCTGCCGTAAAGGAAGCCGATATTGGAGTATCAATGGGTATTACCGGGACGGATGTTACCAAGGAGGCCTCCTCCATGGTGCTGCTGGACGATAATTTCGCAACAATTGTTGCAGCAGTTGAAGAGGGAAGAGTAATATACAACAACATTAGAAAGTTCATAAGGTATATGCTGGCCTGCAACTTGGGAGAGGTTTTAACCATGTTCCTGGGAATGCTGATGTGGCTGCCCTTACCACTGTTGCCCATTCAGATATTATGGGTAAACCTGGTAACCGATGGTTTACCTGCAATTGCTCTTGGACTGGAGCCTGCAGAAAATGACATTATGATGAGAAAACCAAGAGGTGCCAAAGACAATATATTCTCCCACGGTTTACTGAAACTTATAGTTTCAAGAGGTATCTTCATAGGGCTTAGTACATTGGGGGTCTTCGTCAGTATCTTATACTTTGTAAATAATGTCGAACTTGCCCGAACTGGAGCTTTCATGACATTGGTTATGACACAGCTTATTCACGTTTTTGAATGCAAGTCGGAGACCAGGAATTTATTTGAAATCCCTATATTCAACAATTTACCCCTTATATTTGCCGTTTTGTGTTCACTGGTAATGATTCTGGGAGTGGTATATATACCGGTATTTCAGGTGATATTTGAAACAGTTCCTCTAGGCTTGAACGAATGGCTGCTTATACTGGGCTTCACATTGATGGGACCTGTGCTGTCCAGCCTTCTCGGAATCAATAAGAAATACAAGTAAGTCTCAAAAACGACATATTTTAAGACTGCATTAATATCCAGAGGGCGCAAGGTACTTATCCGGTATCCTGCGTCCTTTTTGTCCGCTTTCAGTGCCATTAATCTACCCCTTGAAAAGGTTATAAAAAAACTATATAATCTAAAAATGGTTGAAACAATAAATTCCATTTTTGTAGCAGATTTTATTGTTAATGTCCCGATTATTGCTTTGTATAAAATGTTACATTTCGTTCATAGTTTATTAAAAATAATTGTGGATAATAATAAAGGATAGCTTGGAATGACTTTGCTATTCTTTTAGTGTATACAACAAAGTTAATTACGGTAATCCTGGACTTGACCAATTACGGTATCGTAATTGACTGTTATGTTCCTGAATGCACGAAAAAAATAGGGGGGAAAAGAATGATTGAGATTCAAAATTTGACCAAAAGTTATGGTCAGATAAAGGCTGTAGACAATATCAGCTTTACAGTTGAAAAAGGTGAAGTGCTTGGTTTCCTTGGACCGAATGGTGCAGGAAAATCGACAACCATGAATATTATAACCGGTTTCATTCCTTCTACCGAGGGTTCGGTTAAGGTAAATGGGTTCGACATCATGGAAAATCCGGCAGAGGTTAAAAAAAGAATAGGCTATCTTCCTGAATTGCCGCCGCTCTATATGGATATGACTGTATCCGAATATCTCAGTTTTGTTGCTGACCTTAAGGATGTAAGCAAGAAACAGAAGAAGAGCCAGATGGCAGACATTATGGAACTCGTAAAGTTGACCGATGTAAGAGGAAGATTGGTTAAGAACCTTTCAAAAGGTTACAAACAGAGAGTTGGATTGGCTCAATCACTTTTGGGAAACCCTGAGGTTCTTATTCTGGATGAACCTACAGTTGGACTTGACCCTAAGCAAATAATCGAAATCCGTAAGCTTATTAAGGCACTAGGCAAGCAGCATACCATCATATTAAGCTCACATATCCTGCCTGAAGTAAGTGCTGTTTGTGAAAGAGTTGTAATTATTAATAAAGGTAAGATTGCGGCAATTGATACTCCGGACAACCTGTCAAAGGGTATGAATACGGTAAGCAAGCTTTCTGCTACCATTGCCGGACCAAAGGGTTCAATTGCAAACGCTATTGAAGGTATTTACGGAATTAAATATGTTGAGCCTCATATTGAAAAGGATAAAGATGTAACTGAATTTATAATTGAATCTGATAAGGAAATTGACATCAGAAGACCTCTGTTCTTTGCGATGGCTAAAGCGGGATACCCTATAATAGAATTAAAATCCCTCGACCTCACGCTTGAAGACATATTCCTACAGTTAACAACTACGGAAAAGGAGGTTATATAAGTCATGTTTCCAATTTTTAAGAAAGAATTCAAGTCATATTTTAGTTCTCCGATTGCGTACGTAATGATCGGCTTGTTTATATTTATTTCTTCTGTAATTTTTTATTTAAACCTGGCTTCATCTACTGCCGAATATAATTTTAATCTAAATTACATGGCACTTATATTAGTACTCATAGTTCCAATCCTCACTATGAAGGTATTGGCTGATGAAAGAAAGAGTGGCACAGAGGTATTGCTTATAACATCACCGGCATCACTGACAAGTATAGTTGTGGGTAAGTATCTGGCGGCATTTGCCGTATTCCTTGTTATGACATGCATAACCTTCATTTATCCAATCATACTTGCTGTTCTTGGTGAACCTTCTGTTTCAGAAATAATTGGCGGATATATAGGCTTTATACTTCTTGGTGCAGCTTTTATAGCCTTTGGGGTTTTTGCTTCTTCCTTGACCGAAAGTCAGATTATCTCTGCAATAGTAAGTGTAGTTGGACTTCTGTTTATGTGGCTGCTTCAGGGTATAGCTCCTTCCTTTGGAGGAATATGGTCCAAAATTCTCAACTGGTTTTCATTATATGCCAGGACAGAGGATTTCTTTGCCGGAATACTGTCACTTGGACCGGTTGTATATTATCTGAGCTTTTCAGCAGTATTTGTATTCCTGACAATTAGAGTAATAGAAAAAAGACGCTGGAGTAAGGGGTGATAAATAGTGGGAAGATTTAAAATAGATAAAAGGTCTCTTAAGTATGGCTCAAATTCAATAATTTTAATAGTTGCTGTAGTTACTATAGCAGTAGTTGTAAACCTGCTAGTCGGAATGGGTGACATAAAATGGGATTTAACAGCTGACAAGCTTTATTCCCTGAGTGATGAAAGTAAAACAATCCTTAAGGATATAAAGAAAGATGTAACAATATATGGTCTGTTTGATGATGGTGAGATATCAAGCGGTGATGCTTACAAGGATTTAATAAATTTTTTGGATCAGTACAAAAAGTACGGAATCAAGGTTGACTATATTGACCCTGACAAGGATCCAGGAACAATTGCATCCTTTGACAAGGACAAGACAAAAGGAATTACAAAGGGAGATTTCGTTGTAAAAAGCGGAAATAAGGTAAAAAGACTCGCTGCGGCAGAACTTTATGGTCAGACTAGTGAGTACGGAAGAATGTATAAAGCAGAACCTTTGATTACAGGCGCGATTAAATTTGTTACTTCAGAAGTTACGCCGGTAGCATACTTTGTTACAGGACATGATGAATTCTCAGTAACAGATCAATTGAAACAAATAACTGCAGCACTTGGAAATAACAACATGGAAGTAAAAACTCTTTCCCTGGTAACTGAGAAAGATGTACCTGCTGATTGTCAGCTTCTTGTATTTGCATCTCCTAAGAGAGACCTTACAGAGGCCGAGATGATTAAGGTGGATTCTTACCTCAAAACTGGAAAAGGCAGAGCGGTATTCCTGTTTGATCCTGTTGAATCAGGAGATAAGTTCCCTAACTTTGAAGAAGTTCTCCAATATTACAATGTTGGTGTAAATTATGATAAGGTAAAAGAGCTGGATGAAAACCTTCACCTTCCACAGGATGAATATTCTCTGGTGGCAAAACTCGAAAGTAATGATGTGAATTCTTCTGTCAGCGATGCTGTAAAATATGTATTCATGCCTGATTCAAGAAGTCTTTCGGTTTTAAAGAATGAAAAAGAATGGATTAAGATATATCCACTTATAAAAACTTCTGATAAAGCTCAGTCAACCGGAATTATAGACCAAGGTACAACAAAATCAGGTCCTTTTGATTTGGCTATAGCATCAGAAATTACAGGCGGAAGTAAGATATTAGTATTTGGTAATGGAGTATTCCTTACTGATAATGCGTTAAGTAGCCAGTATTCATCATATTTTACAGAAGGCGCAAACTACTTCCTCAGCACAATAGTCAACTGGATGCAGGATAAGACAGATCAAACCACCATATCGCCAAAGCTGGTATCACCTAAAGCTCTGACTGCTACACAAGGCCAGGCAAAGGGTATATCCATTGTTCTCATTGGAGTATTACCTCTTTTAATTATGGGATGTGGCTTTGTCGTGTGGTCCAGAAGGAGGCATTTATAGTCTATGAAGTTATTTAGAAATGCTATCATTCTTCTAGTAGTAGTTGGCTTGCTTATAGGAGCATACTTTTATCTGAGTAAAAGAAATGCCGGCAACACAGATTCAGCAGGAGAGCCCACTCAAGATAATGAAATAACTGTAGTTAAGGTTAATCAGGATGATATTAAGTCTGTTGAGTTTAACAACAAAAACGGTGACTTTAAAATTTCGAGAAAAGACAAAGATACCTGGGCAATGGAACCAGATATGGAATTTCCTATAAATAAGGAAGCGGCATCATCGGCAGCATTTGATTTTGCTGTAATAGTCGCTAACAAAATTATAGAAGAGAATCCGGCTGATCTTTCGAAGTATGGACTTGATAATCCGACTACTAAACTTAAACTTGGTATGGCAGACGGAACTACCAAGGAAATAGAGATTGGGTCCTTAACTCCTACTGAGGAAGGGGTATATGTTAAAAATAAGGATGAAAAAAGAGTTTATGTTGTGGGAATGTATTACCAGACCAAGTTTGAATACAGCAGGGGCTTCTTTGCAGTGAAGGATATACTTCCGGTTGACCCTACTACCATAAAAAATATATCCTATGAAAAAAATGGTCAACTTCAATATGCTTTTGATATTAAAGCAGCGGCTGATGTTGATATAACCGCACCTATTAAAGAAAAAGCCGAAGCAACTGAAGTTGCAAAAATGTCAGAAGCCTTAGTTAAACTTGCAATAAAGGATGTTGTAGATACAAATCCTGACTTGGCAAAATATGGTCTTGATAAGCCTGCTTATGCTGTTGAATTTGGCGATGGCAAAACTACCAAAAAGATATTAGTTGGCAATGAGCTTGAAAAAGGAACTACAGCCTACGCTAAGTTTGCCGAAGGAAAGAGTGTATTTACTATTGATATATCTTCGCTGAACTTCCTGGATATGAAATTCGGTGATGTGGTTAGCAGCTTTGTCTTCCTTCCGAACATTGGTGATGTAAGCAGAGTTGATCTTACTGTTGACGGTAAAACTGTTGTTTCCGACATTAATACTGTTAAAGATGATTCAGATAAGGATACCTTTAAAGTTGACGGTAAAGATGCAACCATGAAGGATGCCAACGGTAAGTCGGTGTTCAGAAACTTCTATTCAGCTATGATAGGTATAACAATGTTCAAGTACGAGCCACAACCTGATTTGAAGCCGGCAGGTACACCGGACGTAACTATAAAGTACTATATGAAGCCTGATTCAAAACCGGTAACAATAGAATATTTCTCTAAGGACGAAAATTATTACTATGCTATGAAAGACGGCGTATATACAAACAGGATCGTATTAAAGAAAAAGCTGGACGAACCTGAAGGTATAAGAGATACTTTAAAAATTCTTAAAGAAGCTATTAGTAAGGCTGAAACCGGTAAAAAATAATCCACCGAATCAGAATTAAATTATGTAATGTGATGAGCAGCTCCCACATAGAATTATACTGGGGTTTATACCTCCGGAAAAATATTCTACGTTGGGAGTTGCTTTTTTTGATTAAAGGAGAATACAGTAATATTTTTAAAGTAGCGTTTTTATATATGGCAACCATTATCGGAGCAGGCTTTGCGTCAGGTCAGGAGATAATTCAGTTTTTTTCAATGTATTATGCAGGTGGTTTTTTTGGAATCATTTTGGCTGGTTTATTGTTCTCGGTAGTGGGTTATATAGTTCTGAACAAGGTGTTCTCAGAACGAATTACCAGCTATGACGAGTTTTTGTTCCCTATGACAGGGTATTTCCTTGGCAGGCTGATGGAGTTTATTGTGATGCTTTTTATGTCGTGCATCATGTGCGTAATGGTTGCCGGTCTTGGAAATGTGCTTGGAGAGTTGACCGGTCTGGAATACAGGTATTGTGTGGCAATAAGCGCGGCCGCAACACTGCTGGCAATAATGACTAACATAAAAGGAATTGTAACTATCAGCTCCTTTTTATCACCAATACTTGTTGCAGGAATTATATTTGTGGGCTTTTACATATTGACAACAAAGGACACCTCGGTTTTTAACTTTAAAGATACCGCAAAGTTAATTACAAACAACTGGATATTTTCAGCAATACTTTATGTAAGCTATAACACAATACTTTCAACAGTAATTATGTCGAGGATGCTCCCTTACCTGAAAACCAGCAAGGTAAGCAAATGGGGAGGTATACTAGGAGGTGGAATGCTCTGTTTAACAGCTCTTGTTGTTAATTCAGCAATCTATTCCTTCTATCCTCATTCAATAATATCTGAAATACCGGTGCTTGGAATAGTTCAGAACAACAGCAGACTTCTGGCTAACTTATACAGTGTAATTCTGATACTTGCTATGTTTACATCAGCTGTTACTTCCGGGTACTGCCTTACAGACAGAATAAGTTCAAAACTGAAAATTAACTACAAGCTGGTGGCAGTTGTACTATGTGCAGTTGTGATTCCAATGTCCTCCTTTGGTTTTTCAAGCCTGATTGCAACCTTATATCCCGTCTTCGGGTATCTCGGACTTTTCCTGCTATTTATTATACTATTTCAATTTGTGAAGAGCCGTATTTCAAAACCCGGACTTAAGGCAACAGAGAAAATCCGTTAAATTATATTAAAAGAAAAAGTTAGAATTGGGCGTGCTAATTTCTTATCTGGGAATAGTGGATATATTGAACCTCATATGCTAAACTTTTACTATATCAAGGAATGCTTATCTGGTATACTTTTTAAAAGCATTAACTTTGTTATGGTACCGCAGAAAAATATGAGGTGATAATTTTGACTACTGAGTTTAAAACAGCTTCCGATGTAACCAAATCTAAAAAATCCAACACTGTTACAGGTGTTATTACCTTTATTCTGCTTATTTTAGCAATAGGTATTATGGCATTTGCCGTATACCTAAAGTCAATTGGTTATGATTTTAATAACTTAAGTATGGAAAACGTACTGACCTATGTAAAAGAATACTCACAGAGCTCCGGTAACAAAAGTTCACAAGATATATCCTTTTCTCAGGACGGCACAGTGGACTATAAGGTATACAGAGGTTACATAATTCTACTTTCACAGGATGGAATGAAGTGGTTCGATAAGTCGGGAAAACTTATTCAGGAGAAAGCATTAACTCTGACCAGACCCGTTTTGCGTACTTCAAAAAAATATATGGCGGTTGTTGATATCTCAGGCAGAGATATTTATATGTTCAAAGATAAAACCCAACTTTGGACAAGAAAACTTGACAATCAGATAATAAATGCTGAAGTGAACGATGAAGGAAGTTGTACAGTTGTAACCCAATCAAAGGAATTTAAGTCTGCAGTATCGGTAATAGATGTAAATGGGGCGGAACAATATAAAAAGTACTGCGCGCAGGATATTGTTATGAGTGCAAAAGCACTGGGTGACGGTGAAACAGTACTCATAAACAAGGTTATTACCAAGGGTATCAAGGCAGGCACTCAGTTTGAATTCAACAACATATATGAGGAAAAACCCTTTGCGGTTGCAGATATTGCTGAAAACTTATTTCCTGTTGTTCAGGAGATGGGAGAAAATATCGTGGCCACAGGACAGAACATTGTTCTTGGTATGGACAAGCAGGGTAAGGAGTTATGGCGCAAAAAATCTGATTCAGTTTATTGTGTGGCACAGGGAAGCGATAAATACATAATAGTGGCGGGTAAATTTTCAGACTCAACAGAGGCTGCAAACCAGAAAGTGCTTGTACTGAATACCAAAGGCGAAGAGGTTTACAGTTTTGAACAGCCTGAGAATATCAGCGGTTTAAGCATTTATAAGGACAAGCTGCTGCTAAGAACTCAAAGAAGTATTTATCTTTATTCTATAAAAGGGGAAAAGCGGGGACAATATATTGCCCGCAACGAAATAAAGGACGCCTACCTGACAGGTGATAATGAAGCTGTAGTAATAACAGGCGGAAATATATCACTAGTTGAAATAAAGTAAATTGATACAAAGCTTTTAAGAATAGAACACATTTATTTATACAGTACGCGAGTACAACTTTAATTAATGGAAGCACGATTAAAAGCAGGTGCAGAATTTAAAGGCGAAGATCAGGCAGTTTAGCCGGCAAAGCGGCAGGACGGCGCTTTGAGCACAAGAGACACAGGAGGTGTCTTGTTGTGCGACGGGTTAATGCTTGAGATGAGCCGTATAAAATTCTAGCGACTGCTTTGGGTGCTACATTAATTAAAGCTTGTACGGGAGTACGTATTAATATATTTACTTTACCTATAAAGTGAATAATCAATAAATTTAAGTTTGAAAGGGATGTAAATGAACTGGACAGATATTGGTGTATTAGCAATTATATTGATATTTACAATAATAGGGGTTAGAAACGGTTTCCTGTATTCTGTTTTCAGGCTGCTCTCCTACATTGTCTCAGTAATATTTGCCATAAAATTTTATCCTGTGCTTTCTGAAATGCTTCAGAAAACAATTATTTATACTAATATTAAGACTTCCGTTATAAACGGGATTATTAAGCAGCAGACTGCTGACGGTGTATCTCTCCAGGAGAGGACGGCACAGTCCATGGTAGACGGACTAAAGCTGCCCGGCTTTATAAAGGATGCAATACTTGATAACGTAGGGAAAAAAGATATTTTTGGTGTCCAGAAAATTCTTGATGCAATAGGTTCTGAGATAGCGTTGCTTGTAATTAATATTCTTAGTATGATATTGATTTACCTGATAATACGGTTTGGACTTATTTTTGCCAGAGTTTTGATAAAAACTATTGCAAAGCTCCCGGTATTCAGACAGTTGGATAAGGCTGGGGGACTTATTCTGGGAGCAATAGAAGGTGTTTTTATTGTTTATATTCTATGTGCTTTATTAATCCTTTTCAGTGCGTTTCCAAAATTCACTCAGGTCATAAACTCAATCGAAACCTCCACAGTTGCCAGTTACTTTTATCAAAATAATTTCATTGTGAGCTTCTTGTCTCCCGAACAGGAACCGATTAATTCTGAAAAGCAGGTCTAGTAGTTTCCACAGGAAAAACCAAAATCACAAAAAATTAATGTTTTCTCGCTTGGACAGCATTTAGTTTTCATGTTTTTTATCCAGTTGCCTTAACGGTATAGACACACCTTGAACATAATAGTAGAATAAATCTAAATCAAGCTGGGGCAGAAATATCCCGGCTATTGTTTTAGTAATACCATTAATATGGGTAACCCTTTGAATATAACTTACCGCAAAGCGGCTTTTTATAAACCACTTGTGTACGCGCTGCAAGCGTAGATTGGAGATAATATGAGAAGTGATATTGTAAAAAAAGGCATAGAAAGAGCTCCGCACAGAGCATTATTTAAAGCCATGGGATACACTGATGAAGAACTTGAAAGGCCGTTGATTGGGGTCGTCAATTCTCAGAGTGAGATAATTCCAGGGCATATACATCTTGATAAGATAACTGAAGCCGTTAAGGCGGGTATCAGAATGGCAGGAGGTACTCCTATTGAATTCGGGGCGATTGGAGTATGTGATGGTATTGCCATGGGTCATACGGGCATGAAGTATTCTCTTGCAACGAGAGAATTAATAGCTGATTCCTGTGAAGCGATGGGAAAGGCACACAGCTTTGATGGAATGGTGTTCATTCCAAACTGCGACAAGATAGTACCAGGCATGCTGATGGCGGCGGCGAGAATAAACGTGCCTTCAATTGTTATAAGCGGAGGTCCGATGCTTTCTCTTAACAAAGATGGAAAGCAACTGGATCTGAATACTATGTTTGAAGCGGTAGGAGCCTTTAAGGCGGGAACTATGACCAAAGAAGAGGTTGATGATTTTGAAAACAGCGCGTGTCCCGGCTGTGGTTCCTGTTCAGGCATGTTTACTGCGAATTCCATGAATTGTCTCACAGAGGTGCTTGGGCTTGGACTTACCGGAAACGGTACTATTCCGGCAGTATATGCTGAGAGGATAAGGCTTGCTAAGCATGCAGGAATGAGGGTAATGGAGCTTGTGGAAAAGGATATCAAGCCGTCGGATATATTAACCGAAAAAGCCTTCCAAAATGCGTTGACCGTTGATATGGCACTGGGCTGCTCAACCAATTCAGTACTTCACCTTCCGGCAATTGCAAACGAAATAGGGCTACAGATAAACCTGGATATTATAAATGAAATAAGCTCAAAGACACCAAACCTCTGTAAGCTGGCTCCTGCCGGTAACTATCACATTCAGGACCTTTACGAGGCAGGCGGAGTGCAGGCAGTAATGAAAGAGTTGTCGAAGAAGGGCTTGCTGCATCTGGACCTCATAACTGCAACAGGAAAAACTGTTGGTGAGAATATTGAAAACGCAAAAGTTAAGGACAATAACGTAATTAAAAGTATAGAAGCACCTTTCAGTGCCACTGGTGGCATAGCTGTATTGAGAGGGAACATCGCACCCGATGGAGCTGTTGTAAAAAAATCGGCAGTAGCTGATTCAATGTTGCAGCATAAAGGGCCGGCTAGGGTGTTTGACAGCGAGGATGATGCTATTAAGGCAATTTATGAAGGTAAGATAGTAAAGGGTGACGTTGTTATAATTCGTTATGAAGGTCCCAAGGGGGGCCCTGGAATGAGAGAGATGCTGGGACCGACTTCTGCAATCGCGGGTATGGGTTTAGACAGCAGTGTTGCACTCATTACAGACGGAAGATTTTCAGGTGCTTCCAGAGGAGCCTCTATAGGTCACGTATCTCCTGAAGCCATGGAGGGCGGCCCCATTTCTCTGATACAGGAAGGGGACATTGTGGACATAAATATCCCTGAAGGCCGATTAAATATAGAATGCAGCGAGGAAGAACTGGACAGACGCAAAAAGCTTTGGAGTGCTCCTTCACCTAAGATAACTTCGGGTTACCTTGGGAGATATGCAAGGCTTGTTACCTCTGCAAGTACAGGAGCGGTATTGAAGTAGTAGCTCAGTAGTTCAGTAGCTAGAAGTCAGTAGTTCAGTAGATAGTAGTTCAGTAGACGGTAGTTTAGTAGATAGTAGTTTAGTAGATAGTAGTTTAGTAGAGCGTAGTTCGGTAGATTAGTAGTGTGGTAGAAAGTTATTCAGATAGTCAGTAATAGCAGGAGTATAGTAGGAAATCTTGTGTTGGTATTGCAGGGATAGCGTTTCAATGTTTTCTGCATATGCACTCCTTGGTTCCCGGCTGACGAACTCCCGGCTCCTCGACTCGTGACTTCCGACAACTGACTACTATAGAAGGAGTGATTGAATGAAGCTAATAGGTGCAGACGTTATCATAGAATGCTTGAAGGAACAAGGGGTAGACACGGTTTTTGGATATCCCGGAGGTCAGGCAATTATAATATATGATGCTTTATACAGAGCAAGGAATGAAATAAAGCATATACTTACCTCACATGAACAGGGGGCATCCCACGCTGCTGACGGATACGCCAGAGCAACGGGGAAGGTGGGTGTGTGCATAGCAACCTCAGGCCCTGGTGCAACAAATCTGGTTACGGGTATTGCCACTGCATACATGGATTCTGTCCCGATGGTTGCTATAACAGGTCAGGTGCCAACCGGCCTTCTGGGAAAGGACTCTTTTCAGGAAGTGGATATTACAGGCATAACCATGCCCGTAACAAAACACAATTTCATAGTAAAGGATGTTACAAAACTGGCCGATACCATCCGGAAGGCTTTTGCCATTGCGAAAGAGGGCAGGCCGGGGCCGGTGCTTGTGGATGTCTGCAAGGATGTAACTGCCACTGAGGTAGAGTACACCCCAAGATTGCCTGATAAAAATGACTACATTTCAAATAAATATCACGATATTACCTCTGAAGAATTGCAGAGAGCGCTAAACGCAATCAATAACGCTAAAAGGCCTGTTATACTGTCAGGCGCCGGTGTGGGAATTTCAGGTGCAGAAGAAGAAGTGAGAAAACTTTCAGAGCTTGCGACAATTCCGGTAAGCACATCACTTATGGGAATGGGAACCTTCCCCGGAAACCATGAGCTGTTTATGGGAATGGTGGGGATGCACGGAACCAAAACTTCAAACTTTGCAGTACATAACTGTGATTTGTTTATTGCAATCGGTAATCGGTTCAGTGACAGGATAATCAGTAAGGTAACAAGCTTTGCTCCGGGAGCTGAAATTATGCACATTGATGTGGACTCTGCCGAAGTGGGTAAAAACATCAGTGTTGACTATCCGCTCGTAGGAGATGTAAAGCAGATTCTGCAAACGTTGCTTAAAGGTATCAAACCCAAAAACAATTCTGAATGGATTGACCAGATAAACAAGTGGAAAGAGGAGTTTCCATTAAAGTATGACAGGTCAAACGAGATTTTGCGCCCGCAGTACATCATTGAAAGACTTTATGAGCTTACACAGGGTGATGCAATAATAACTACAGAAGTTGGACAGCATCAGATGTGGGCGGCCCAGTATTATAAGTACACCCGTTTCAGACAGTTTGTATCCTCCGGCGGTCTGGGCACAATGGGGTATGGTCTTGGAGCATGTATCGGTGCTCAGCTGGGAAGACCTGATAAAAAGGTAATTAATGTGGCGGGCGACGGAAGCTTCAGAATGAATCTGAACGAGCTGGCAACAGCAGTTGAGTACAAGCTGCCCATAATTATTGCATTATTTAATAACAGGGCACTGGGAATGGTTAGACAGTGGCAGGAATTGTTTTTTGACAGCCGTTTCAGCCAAACTAACATAGACAGAGGCACCAATTTTAAACTGCTGGCTGAAGCCTTTGGTGCAAAGGGAATAAATGTTACGCACCCGGACCAGGTGGATGGGGCGATAAAAGCTGCACTTGCCGAAAAGGATACACCTGTACTGATAAATTTTGAGATTGACAAGGATGACAAGGTATTTCCGATCGTGCCTCCGGGTGCAGGTATAAATGAAGCGGTAGACTGTTAAAACAGTAAAAAACTGTGGTTTTAATTTGAACCACAGTTTTTTAGCGTTATGAACTTGCAAATTTATGAAGTAAAAGTATCAAAACATATATACCGGATTTACCACTTGGCAATATCGGTTAACTTGTATTTTGAGTCTTTATCAAGTGAGGCCATATAGTACCAGCTGAACTTTTTGTTAACGTAGCTTTTGCCTGCATATTTGATGGCTATATCTTCCAGAACATAAACCCTGTATTGCTCGGAATCATTAACTTTTTCAATGGCATAAATTTCATATTTATTAAGCTTTTCCTTAGTATTTTTCTTAAAAAGTCCGGATACCAGGCTTTTCTGAGAATTATACAGGCTGCTCCCTTTAAGGAGATATGGCTCTACTGCCGAAAAGGTATTATTATTTATAGCCTTTATTATATTCTGCTCATATGAGCCAAGCAGACTTTCAATCTGCTTTATCTTTGAACTGTCTATATTTGAGAGCTGTTTGATTTTGCTATTTAGAATTGTTTTGTCGAAAGAATTCCAAAAGGCACCTTTTACATCAATAATGTCGCTGATTTGACCGTAGGGTATTTCGAATTCCGGAAAGCCAGCTGCATAAGGAGCTATTTCATACGGTGAATAGTAAACTTTCAGAGAATCCTTACCTATAATGAAATCCTGATCAACTCTGACTGCTGCATTAGATTCTGTTTCATATATATTTCCGGAGATAGCACTAATCTTATTATTTAAACTAATCTGACCGTTTACAATTGAAGCAAGTTTATCAGTAAATTTACTGTTGGCCTTAAATAAATCCTTTAATTCGTAGAATACTCCGGAATCCATATCAGTATAGAGATAACTCATAATGGACTGACCGTGAGCTGCACTTATGGGGTACCAGTATCCGTTTTTCTCTACAATAAGCAAATTCTTATTAATGGAGACCGTAAAACTAACAGTAACATCCTCTGTGTATTCCTCATCAGCTTTATTGGGAGACAAATAATTACCTATATAATCCGACTTTAACTTTTGATTAATGTTCTTCTCAGCAGCTTCAGACTTCAATCCGAATATTTGGGGATATTCAACAAAGGTCAGAAAATCTCTTCTGTATGGCACTTTTTTTATGTAAATACCATTAGCAAGAGGTATGGTGTTATCTTTCTGCCAGATAATCTCACCGTTTTGTTTAAGATAAATCAGGCTGCCATCCAACTTGGCCTGAATGATATCTCCTATAAACTTAATATCACCTACACCCTGAAGTTTTGGCATATTATCAGAAATCTCACCCTTCTTGTTAATAAAGAAGGTGCTTGTATCGTCACAGGCAACTGCGTAATCGCCATTGAATTTGTCTATTTTATAAAACTTGAAGTCTGAAAGCTTTTCTCCTGAACCATTGAATAATGCTTTGGGAGAATAATAGTGAGAGTAGGGAAGCTCCTTGTTATTGCTGACGGCGAATAAGCCTGATCCTAAATAAGAAATTCCCGAGTATTCAGGCTTTATTACATACCTTCCTTTTTTATCTATAACGCCATATGTGTTGAAGGAGTGCTCAGACTCGACGGAAACTACTGCATAACCGTCTATAAACAAGTCTGCAGCGTAAAATTCGGGCTGTATAGCTATAATGCCTTCAGTGGTTTTATAGCCGTATAATTCGGCTTTTTCGTCATAGTAGGTAGTCATACCATCCGAACTGTTGTACTTATTATAGAACTTAAGTACCTCCAATACCTTGCCGGTTTTATCAATAACTGAATATTTACCTGGGTTTGTTTCGACTATAGCCTTTCCGCCGATGAAGCTCTCAGCACTTAAATATTTTGCAGGGACTATAATCTTACCCGAGATATCCATATAACCGTAATGTAAGTTGCTGTCAGAAAAACTGAACAGGCCTTCACTGTATTCCAGAACTCTGAATTTGGTGTTAAATAAGAACTTTCCTGAGTCGTTAACAACAATTGAACCCCCGTCAGCCGAGTTCAATATCGCTACACCGTTATTGAAGTCCGGAACATAAGAAGAAAATGGACCAGAAACAACTTGCCCCGACCTGTTTATAAAGTAAACCTTGCAGATATCATAATCGTAATTCCCGGTGGCAGCTATTGCTATGCCTTTATCATTAAATTCTTTGACCGAGCTGTAGGAAGGCTGGATTTCGAATACACCGGATTGGTCTATGTAACCCCACTTTTGTCCTGATACAGTTTCAATGGAAGCTGGCAGGAGAGTTGGTTCCGTGGCATCCACCGCAAAACCGTGAAACATTAAAAAAAGCAAGGAGATTACGGCCAACGCGCATAATTTTGTTTTCATTAAAATACCCCTTTCAAAAGACTTATCATTATAAACTAATTAATAAACTTAAACTAAATAATAGACATAAACTGTTGCACTTAAGCGTGATATTGAACTAAACGCGATATTGCATTAAGCCTGATATTTCACTTAAACTTAATATTGTGCTTAAACTTAATGCTGCACTTAAACTCAATATTGCATTTAAACTTTATGCTGCACTTAAACTTAATATTGCTTTAAGACAGAAAATGCTCTAAACTTGAAATATATAAAATGAGTAATAAGAAAATTATATAGCACTTTAACACTGAAATGGTGACAGTTTTGTAATATATTTCGATAATATGTATGAACTCAAGACCAGCAAAAAAACAACTGCTTGACTTTTTTGTGCTTATATGTTAAATTAGTTATTGCTCGTTGTGTAAGTCTTTTTTTTTATGTCAAAAACAAAATTCTATAAATGACTTATATGGTGAAATACACATTAAGCGGCTGGAGGTGTTACTGATGAGAGTTAAAATTACACTCGCATGTACTGATTGCAAACAAAGAAATTATTCTAACATGAAGAATAAGAAGAACGACCCTGATAGACTTGAATTAAAGAAATTCTGTAAATTCTGTCACAAGCACACAGTTCACAAAGAGACTAAATAGACTGATTTTATTAAATAAACAGTTTTAGTCTCTTTGGAAACCAAATAATTAGTGCATTTGAAACTAATATGGTTTCCTTTTGAGACTAAATAATTCTATATAGATTCCGAATACTATTGATTAGTCTCTTTGGAACTTGAGAATTAGTGTTTCTATGTTGAGCAAATAATTTTGTGAAATCTTACGGCAATGTTTAATGAATCTCCTGATTGGATATAATCTGCATGAGATTCAAATGGGAATTGTGTCAACAATTACTGTATAACTGCCAAATGATATTTTAAAATATTATTATTGGGATGTGATTATAATGGCTGAAAACGAGGTTAAAAAAGTATCTCGGTTTAAGAGAACAGGCCAGAACATGGCTAAGCTATTTAGGGAAATTAGGGCTGAATTGAAAAAAGTTATTTGGCCTAATAGGACTCAGCTAATAAACAATACTATAACTGTACTTATTTTCTGCCTGGTTGTTGGCGCAATAATATGGGCTGCAGATTTCGGATTGACAGCATTAGCTGATGTTGTATTTACAAAATAGTGTGTGTATGTCTTGCTAAATAGCATCTTCTGATTCTGCTGACCTGTGTTGGCATGACCGGGGTGTTTATCAAGACTAAAAGAATTAGAGGGAGGACATGGGGCTCTGAATCGGTGGGCCTGTTTTTGATATGTCTGAAGATACTAAGTGGTATGTAGTTCATACCTACTCAGGGTATGAGAACAAAGTAAAGGCTAATCTTGAAAAGATAGTGGAAAACAGAGGCATGCAGGATTATATAGTCGATATCGTTGTTCCTATGGAAGAACAGATAGAGATTAAGGACGGCAAAAAGAAGGCAACACTTAAAAAGGTTTTTCCTGGCTATGTGCTTGTCAAAATGATTATGTCGGACGAGTCCTGGTATATCGTTAGAAATACTAGAGGAGTTACAGGTTTTGTTGGACCTGGATCCAAGCCTGTGCCATTATCTGATGAAGAAGTAAAAGCAATGGGTGTGGAAGAATTTGCACCTGTGATAGATTATGAAGTTAATGACAATGTTAGAGTTACTTCAGGTCCTCTGGAAAACTTTATCGGAATCGTTGAAGAAATTAATCTTGAAAAGAAAAAGGTTCGCGTATCTGTTTCCATGTTCGGCAGAGAAACTCCTGTTGAGCTTGAACTGACACAGATCATGAAGATTTAGATTATAAGGCAGATAGAAAACATATTGTTTTTCTGTCCTTTTAATAAATAAACTATGAGCAATACAGGCGGGTACGAGAAGTATTCGCAGAAAATTGGGAGGTGGAATTAATGGCAAAGAAAATTGCAGGTTACGTAAAACTTCAGATTCCTGCGGGTAAGGCAACTCCGGCTCCACCGGTTGGACCAGCTTTAGGACAGCACGGCGTTAATATTATGGGTTTTTGTAAGGAATTTAATGAAAGAACAGCAAAAGACGCTGGATTAATAATCCCGGTTGTTATAACAGTTTATGCTGACAGATCTTTCTCCTTCATAACAAAGACTCCTCCAGCAGCTGTTCTTCTGAAAAAAGCATGCAAAATTGAAAGCGGCTCTGGTAAGCCAAACAAGGACAAAGTTGCAAAGATCACTAAGGCAGAAGTTCGTAAAATTGCAGAATTGAAAATGCCTGACTTGAATGCGGCAAGCGTTGATGCAGCAGCTAGCATGATTGCTGGAACAGCACGCAGCATGGGTATCGTTGTAATAGACTAGTAAATATCTGACGAGATATTCTTGAATTACTAGTAAAGTTTGTGGGAGGAAACCTCAGGTTTCCGACAATAATTAACCACTTAAGGAGTGTGACGTATGTTTAGAGGAAAGAAGTATCAAGAAAGTTCAAAACTTGTTGATAGACAAAAGCTTCATGATCCAGCAGAAGCTCTCGACTTGACTCAGAAAACTGCTAAAGCAAAGTTTGATGAGACTGTTGAAGTTCATATAAAGCTGGGTGTTGACTCCAGACATGCAGACCAACAGGTTAGAGGTGCGGTTGTACTTCCTCACGGAACCGGTAAAAAGGTTAGAGTGTTGGTATTTGCAAAGGGAGATAAGGCTAAGGAAGCTGAACAAGCCGGAGCTGAATTCGTAGGTGCTGAAGAATTGGTATCAAAGATTCAGAACGAAAACTGGTTTGAATACGATGTAGTTGTTGCAACCCCTGATATGATGGGCGTTGTTGGTAGATTAGGTAAGGTTCTCGGTCCTAAGGGACTTATGCCAAACCCAAAAGCTGGTACTGTATCAATGGACGTAGCAAGAGCTATAGCTGATATCAAAGCCGGTAAAATCGAGTATAGACTTGACAAGACAAATATTATTCACTGTCCAATAGGAAAGGCTTCTTTTGGTACTGAGAAGCTTATGGATAACTTCCGTACACTTCTCGGAGCAGTTGTTAAGGCTAAGCCTGCTGCTGCAAAAGGACAATACCTGAAGAGCGTTGTTGTATCCTCAACAATGGGACCTGGTATCAAAATCAACCCAATAAAGGTTGCTGAATAATAAATCCTATAAATGATTTCTAAAAATAGGTACTTTACAAATTACTTGTTTAGTATTATTATATTAGAGGTTGGGCGAGTGAAATGCGATAGATATGTTGCAGTTTTCGCCATAAAAAGTAAGCCATAGACAGTGGGAGCCGAAGCAATAATGCTAAAGCCTAACAGATGTTTTACATCTTCCCGCCGAGGTTGATATCAATTGCAAATTAATGAAGTTAGCCAAGTTCAATATTTGAACCTTGGTAACAGATTTAGGCAAGCTGACGAGGTCGGCATTTGTAACGGTTAATCACCCTTTGTGTGTCTATGAGCATGCAAAGGGTTTTTTATTTGAAATTAAAATAAGCAGAAAATTATATCAAGTATATTTTTCTTAATAACCGCATAAGGAGGTGGATGTTTTGCCTAGTAACAAAATACTTGAACAAAAAAAGCAAGTAGTTCAGGAGTTAACTGAAAAAGTTAAAGCTGCACAATCTATTGTATTAGCTGATTATAGAGGATTAACTGTTGAGCAGGATACTGCACTTAGAAATGCTTTAAGAGCAGCTGGCGTAGAATATAGAGTAGTTAAGAACACTTTAACAAGCTTTGCAATGAAAGAAAATGGTTTGGAGGGTTTGGATCCTTTCTTAAATGGTCCAACTGCAATGGCACTCAGTTCAACTGATGTTGTAGCACCTGCAAAGGTTCTCGCTGAATTTGCTAAGAAGTTTGAAAAGCTCGAACTTAAAGCTGGCGTTGTTGAAGGTAAGGTAGTGGATGTTAGTGTTATCCAAACACTTGCTGAATTACCATCACGTGAAGTTCTTATCGCTAGAGTATTGGGTAGCTTGAATGCTCCTATAACAGGATTAGCAGTAGCTTTGAACGCTATTGCTGAACAAAAGGCTAACGCTTAATTTAAATTTATCTTATAAAGAAATTTAATTATGTTGTTTAAAAAATCAAATTAAAAAATTATTTGGAGGTATAATACATTGGCTAGTGAAAAAATACAAAAATTTATTGAAGATGTAAAGGTTTTAACAATATTAGAATTATCTGAACTCGTAAAGGCTCTTGAAGAAGAGTTTGGAGTATCAGCAGCAGCTCCTATGGGAGCAGCAGCAGCTCCTGCAGCAGCAGCAGCTCCTGTAGAAGAACAAACTGAATTCAACGTTATATTGAAGGAAGTTGGAGCAGACAAAATCAAGGTTATCAAAGCTGTTAGAGAAGCAACTGGTCTTGGTTTAAAAGAAGCTAAGGATATCGTTGATGGAGCTCCTAAGACACTTAAAGAAAACGTTTCAAAGGACGAAGCTACAGCTCTTGAAGCTAAGTTTAAAGAAGTTGGAGCAACTGTTGAAATCAAATAATTTTGATTCCAAACTGTATATCGCGGTGTAAACCGGAATGCAGTATTGAAAAAGAGGCTACTCGAGAAATTTGAGAGTGGCCTCTTTTTTTAAAACGACGGAAGTTTGGTTAATTTATTAAAAAAATAAAATAAAAAAACGTATTTATTAATACGTTTTGATAATTGACAAGCAGTAGTAACTATGATATCATTATACACTGCATTAAAATTGTGTTTTTATACCCAAATTAATGTTATCTTGTTTACATACATAATTATAGCATGAGCTGTAATAAAAATGCAATAATACGAATAAACAAGACAATAATTGTAAATAATATTTTAATGTTTGCGAACCGTTAATAATGGATATTTTACGACATGGGCTCAGGTTCAGTATTTGTATTTTTGAAAATTATATGCAACCTAAATTCCTGTTATACATTTACAAATATCATGGGTTTAGGTATGGTACAGATAATTTAACCCTTATTCAAAGGGAATATTCGTGCCAACTGTTTGTTTTTTTGATTTATGATTTCCCATAATATAATTCTAATTATGTGAAATTTTAATATATTTCCAAAGAATCTGATGGTCAGAATTGAATTTGAATTCATTATGACATTCTATCATAATATGGTCAAATAAATTACGAGGTTGGATTCTTGTAAAGTCATAAGTTTATGAGGTGATATAAATATGGTACAACCCGTGAAATTGGGTAGAAACACCAGGATGAGCTACTCCAGAATTCAGGAAGTCGTTGAAATGCCAAATCTGATTGAAGTTCAGAAGAATTCATATCAGTGGTTTTTGGACGAAGGTCTCAGAGAAGTTTTCAGAGATATATCTCCAATAATGGATTATACCGGAAATCTGATCTTGGATTTTGTTGATTACTCACTTGATGATACACCTAAGTATAGTGTCGAAGAATGCAAGGAGAGAGACACTACATACTCTGCTCCTCTCAAAGCGAAAGTTAGATTAATTAACAAAGAATCCGGTGAAGTTAAGGAACAAGAAATCTTTATGGGTGATTTCCCCTTAATGACAGATAACGGAACCTTTATAATTAATGGTGCAGAGCGTGTAATAGTCAGTCAGCTTGTCAGATCCCCTGGTATTTACTATTCAATGAAGTTTGACCGTGTGGGCAAAAAGTTGTACTCGAATACAGTAATCCCTAACAGGGGTGCATGGCTTGAATATGAGACAGATTCCAATGATATACTGTCAGTCAGAATTGACAGAACCAGGAAGCTGCCTCTTACTGTGCTTTTAAGAGCTTTAGGCTATGGTACTGATTACGAGATTACTAAGTTACTGGGTGAGGATGAAAGAATCCTTGCTACAATTCAGAAGGACAATGCAAAGACAAGTGAAGAGGGTCTTCTTGAAATTTATAAGAGGCTGAGACCCGGGGAACCTCCTACAGTTGACAGTGCAAGAACTCTGTTAAACAGTTTGTTCTTCGATCCAAAGAGATATGATCTGGCTAAATTTGGTAGATTTAAGTTTAATAAGAAGCTTTCCATTTCAAATATGATTGCAGGACAGGTGGCTGCTGAAAATATAGTATCTGCTGAAACCGGAGAAATCCTGGTTGAGGCCGGAGAAGTTATCAGCAGAGATAAAGCCGATCAGGTACAAAATTCGGGTGTTAACGTTGTATTTGTAACAGTCGAAGGAAAGTCTATCAAGGTTATAGGTAATGGTACTGTTGATATTCGCGCGTTTGTGGATTTTAATGTTACTGATATCGGTATAACCGAAAAGGTTAAATATGTTGTTCTCAAGGAAATACTTGATAACAATGACGGAATGGACCAGATCAAGAAAGCTCTCTCAGAGAGAATCAATGATTTGATTCCAAAGCATATAACAGTAGACGATATCATTTCTTCAATTAATTATATTATTAATCTTGATTATGGTATCGGTACAATAGATGATATAGACCACCTTGGTAACAGAAGACTCCGTTCTGTCGGTGAACTTCTTCAGAACCAATTCAGAATTGGTTTATCAAGAATGGAAAGAGTTGTAAGGGAAAGAATGACTATACAGGATATAGACATTGTAACTCCACAGGCTCTTATAAACATCAGACCTGTAGCTGCATCAATCAAAGAATTCTTTGGAAGCAGCCAGCTGTCACAGTTCATGGATCAGACCAACCCGCTTGCTGAATTGACTCACAAGAGAAGATTAAGTGCATTGGGACCTGGTGGTTTGAGTAGAGAAAGAGCCGGCTTCGAAGTCCGTGACGTTCATCACTCCCACTATGGTCGTATGTGTCCTATAGAAACTCCTGAAGGACCAAACATTGGTTTGATAGGTTCTTTAAGTACCTATGCCCGCGTTAATGAATATGGATTTATTGAATCTCCATATAGAGTTGTTGACAAGCAGAATAGAAGGGTTACAGACAAGATAGTATACCTTACGGCTGATGTTGAAGATCCATTTATTGTTGCACAGGCTACAGAGCCTTTGGACGATGAAGGCCGCTTCAAGTCTAATAAGGTTGTGGCAAGATATAAGCATGAAATTTTGGAAGTTGAAAGTAATAAAGTAGATTATATGGACGTATCTCCAAAGCAGATGGTTTCTGTTGCAACTGCAATGATTCCGTTTCTTGAGAATGACGATGCTAACCGTGCCCTGATGGGATCAAACATGCAGCGTCAGGCGGTACCACTTATTAAAGCTGATTCTCCTATTGTTGGAACTGGTATAGAGTATACGGCGGCAAGGGATTCAGGAGTATGTGTTATTGCGAAAAATGCAGGTGTGGTTGACAAGGTATCTGCAAGTGAGATAACCATTAAAACAAAGAATGGACAAAAGGATGTTTACAAGCTTCTCAAATATATGCGTTCAAATCAGGGTACCTGCTTGAACCAGAGACCTATCGTAAGAAAAGGTGAAAATATTGAGAAGGGTGAAATCATTGCTGACGGTCCATCCACAGATAATGGTGAAATAGCTCTCGGAAGGAACATTCTCATTGGCTTTATGACATGGGAAGGGTACAACTACGAGGATGCTATCCTTATAAATGAAAAACTGGTTAAGGAAGATGTTTACACATCTATCCATATTGAAGAATATGAAGCCGAATCGAGAGACACAAAGCTCGGACCTGAAGAAATCACCAGAGATATTCCTAATGTAGGTGAAGAAGCCTTGAAGGATCTTGATGACAGAGGAATTATCAGAATCGGTGCTGAGGTTCGTGCCGGTGATATCCTTGTTGGTAAGGTTACTCCAAAGGGAGAAACTGAGCTTACTGCTGAAGAACGCTTGCTGAGAGCCATATTCGGTGAAAAGGCAAGAGAAGTTCGTGATACTTCTCTGAGAGTACCTCACGGTGAATCAGGTATTATAGTTGACGTTAAGGTATTTACTCGTGAGAATGGTGATGAATTGCCGCCTGGAGTAAACCAGTTGGTAAGATGTTATATAGCTCAGAAGAGAAAGATTTCTGTCGGTGACAAGATGGCGGGAAGACATGGTAACAAGGGTGTTATTTCAAGAATACTCCCAGAAGAAGATATGCCATTCCTTCCAGACGGTACACCATTGGAAATAGTACTGAATCCTCTCGGCGTTCCTTCACGTATGAATATCGGTCAGGTGCTGGAAGTGCATCTTGGTTATGCAGCTAAAGCGCTTGGCTGGAAAATAGCTACACCTGTATTTGATGGTGCAACAGAAGAAGATATCAGAGACACTCTGGTTCAAGCAGGAAAAGACTCTGATGGAAAAACCATTCTTTACGATGGAAGAACAGGAGATCCGTTTGATAACAGAGTAACCGTTGGATACATGTATTACCTCAAACTGGCTCACTTGGTTGACGATAAGATCCATGCACGTTCTACCGGTCCATACTCACTTGTTACTCAGCAGCCACTCGGTGGTAAAGCTCAGTTCGGTGGACAGAGATTCGGAGAAATGGAAGTTTGGGCACTTGAAGCTTACGGTGCCGCTTACACGCTGCAAGAGATTCTTACTGTTAAGTCAGATGATGTTGTAGGTAGAGTTAAGACATATGAATCAATCGTTAAAGGTGAAAACATTCCTGAGCCTGGAATACCTGAGTCCTTCAAAGTTCTTATTAAAGAGCTCCAGAGCCTTGCACTTGATGTGAAGGTATACTCTGAAGAACAGGGTGAAATTGCTATTAAAGAATCGGTTGATGACGATCTTGAAGAGCTGAATGTAAACATCGAAGGCAGAGAAGATGAGGTTCTCATAACAAATGATTTTGATGAAGAATTAAGAGAAGACGTTCTCGAGGATGACCTGGATATTGATGATCTGGATATCGGAAGCATCAGCACCGGAGACAATCTCGAAGAAGAGTTGACAGATGAATTATTTGCCGATGACGAGGAACTTGCTGATGACTTTGACGACGAGGATTTTTAAGGAAGGGAGATAAGCTATATGTTTGAACTGAACAATTTTGATTCTATTAAAATAGGATTAGCTTCTCCGGAAAAGGTCAGAGAATGGTCAAAAGGTGAAGTAAAAAAACCTGAAACAATTAACTACAGAACTTTAAAGCCTGAAAGAGACGGTTTGTTCTGTGAAAGAATATTCGGACCGCAGAAGGACTGGGAATGTCATTGCGGTAAATATAAAAGAATCAGATACAAGGGTATCGTATGTGACAGATGTGGTGTTGAAGTAACCCGTTCCAAGGTAAGAAGAGAAAGAATGGGTCATATTGAATTGGCTGCTCCTGTTTCACATATCTGGTATTTCAAGGGTATACCAAGCAGAATGGGTTTGATTTTGGATATGTCCCCAAGGTCACTTGAAAAGATCCTTTATTTCGCTTCTTATGTGGTAATTGACCCAGGTCAGACACCATTGTCAAAGAAGCAGGTTCTTACCGAAAAAGAATACAGAGACAGTGTTGATAAATTCGGTCTCAGTTTCAAGGCTGCCATGGGTGCAGAAGCTGTTAAGGAACTTCTTATGGAGATTGACCTTGAAGGCTTGTCTAAAGAACTGAGAAACGACCTGATTGATTCAACAGGACAAAAGAGAATCAGAGCAGTAAAGAGATTGGAAGTTGTAGAAGCTTTCAGGCTTTCAGGAAACCGTCCTGAATGGATGATTCTTGATGTTGTGCCTGTTATTCCTCCTGAACTGAGACCTATGGTTCAGCTGGACGGCGGAAGATTCGCTACATCAGACTTAAATGACCTTTACAGAAGAGTTATCAACAGAAATAACAGATTGAAGAGACTTCTTGATTTAGGCGCTCCTGATATAATTGTTAGAAATGAAAAGCGTATGCTCCAGGAAGCTGTAGATGCGCTCATAGATAACGGAAGAAGAGGACGTCCTGTAACAGGACCTGGAAACAGGCCACTAAAGTCTCTTTCAGATATGCTTAAGGGTAAGCAGGGACGTTTCCGTCAGAACCTTCTGGGTAAGCGTGTTGACTACTCCGGACGTTCAGTTATCGTTGTTGGTCCTGACCTTAAGATATTCCAGTGCGGTCTTCCTAAGGAAATGGCACTTGAACTCTTCAAGCCTTTTGTTATGAAGAAGCTGGTTAATGACGGCCTGGCGCACAATATCAAGAGTGCAAAGAGAATGGTTGAAAGAGTAAGGAATGAAGTATGGGACGTTTTGGAAGAAGTAATCAAGGAACACCCTGTATTGCTTAACCGTGCGCCTACACTTCACAGACTCGGTATACAGGCGTTTGAACCGGTGCTTGTTGAGGGTAGAGCTTTGAAGCTGCATCCTTTGGTATGTTCAGCTTACAACGCTGACTTTGACGGTGACCAGATGGCTGTTCACGTTCCATTGTCAGCTGAAGCCCAATCCGAAGCAAGATTCCTTATGCTGTCAGCAAACAACCTGTTGGCACCAAAGGATGGTAAGCCTATCACCGTTCCAACACAGGATATGGTTTTGGGTAGCTATTACCTTACAATAGAAAAGCCTAATGAACCCGGTGACGGAAAAATATTCGCAGGTATGGATGAAGTGCTTATGGCTTATGCCGAAGGCGTACTTGGACTGCATGCGCAAATCAAGGTTCGTATTGAAAAGGAAATAGATGGAGTAAAGAGAAAGAGCATCATCTCATGTACTGCGGGAAGACTTATATTCAATGAAGCTATTCCTCAGGATTTGGGCTTTGTTGACAGAAGTGATCCATCAAAGCTTTTCGACCTGGAAGTAAACTTCCTGGTTGGTAAGAAGGAACTTGGAAAGATCATTGACAAATGTATCAGAGTTCACGGAACTACAAAGACAGCTGTTATCCTTGACAAGATCAAGGCGCTTGGCTTTAAGTTCTCAACCAGAGGTGCTATAACCATAAGCGTATCTGATATGGTTATACCTGAAATAAAGAAACAGTATTTGCAGGAAACTGAAAATACTATAGATAATATAGTTAAACAGTATAAGAGAGGTCTTATCTCCAACGAAGAAAGATACAATTCTGTTATCAGCGCTTGGACAGAGACCGGTGAAAATATCACCAAAGCTCTTATCGACAACCTCGACCGCTTCAATCCTGTGTACATGATGTCACAGTCAGGAGCGAGAGGTAACATCAACCAGATTAAACAGCTGGCTGGTATGAGAGGTTTGATGGCCGATACCTCAGGTAAGACCATCGAGATACCAATCAAATCAAACTTCCGTGAAGGACTTAACGTTTTGGAATTCTTTATTTCAACTCACGGTGCCAGAAAAGGTTTGGCCGATACAGCGCTCAGAACTGCTGACTCAGGTTACCTTACAAGACGTCTTGTTGACGTTTCACAGGATGTAATCGTAAGAGAACTTGACTGCGGAACAGACAGAGGAATCGAAATCGGTGATGTTAAGGACGGCACTGAGGTTATCGAGCCATTGTCAGAAAGACTTATCGGAAGATATACGGTTGACGATATCGTAGATCCAAGCACAGGTGAAGTTATTCACCAAAAGAATGATGTAATAACTGAAAAAGTTGCAGACAAAATTGTTAAGGTTGGACACAAGAAGGTTAAAATCAGATCTGTTCTCACTTGCCACTCTGAAGTTGGTATATGTGCAAAGTGTTACGGTTCAAACCTTGCTACAGGTGATTCCGTTAATGTTGGTGAGGCTGTTGGTATTATAGCAGCTCAGTCAATAGGTGAACCTGGTACACAGCTTACAATGAGAACCTTCCACACAGGTGGTGTTGCCGGTGATGATATCACTCAGGGTCTCCCCCGTGTCGAGGAATTGTTTGAAGCAAGAAGACCAAAGGGTCTTGCAATAATTTCAGAAATACCGGGTACTGTTAAGTTAGCTGACTCAAAGAAGAAGAGAGAGGTTATCATAACAGCCGAGGATGGCGAGACCAAGTCTTACCAGATACCTTATGGTTCAAGAATCAAGGTATACGACGGAGATGTTGTTGAAGCCGGAGATGAATTGACAGAAGGTTCAGTAAACCCACATGATATCCTGAAGATTAAGGGACTCAGAGGTGTTCAGGCTTACCTGCTGCAGGAAGTTCAGAGAGTTTACAGAATGCAGGGTGTTGACATCAACGATAAGCACATTGAAGTTATAGTAAGACAGATGATGAGAAAAGTTAAGATCGATGATGCCGGTGATACTAACATGTTACCTGGCGGACTGGTTGATATTTTTGAATTCGAACGTGAGAATATCAAGGCTAAAGAAGCAGGTTTAAGAGAAGCGACCGGTGAACGTACTCTGCTGGGTATAACAAAGGCGTCTCTTGCAACTGAGTCCTTCCTGTCAGCAGCTTCCTTCCAGGAAACAACAAGAGTTCTTACGGAAGCAGCTATAAAGGGTAAGGTTGATCCGTTGGTTGGTCTCAAGGAAAACGTTATCATTGGTAAGCTTATACCGGCAGGTACAGGTATGAGCCGCTATAAGGATATTAGCATTAGCAATGTTATTGAGTAAGCAAGTTTATTTTTAACACAGAATTACTATATGAGGCATCAGTATACTTAAACTTAAGTTACTGATGCTTCATTTTTTTTGTTCAATGTCAAAATTTTATGGAAGGGTTAATCACGTTAAGAGGTAAGAAAATATAAATTAAATATCGACATTTAACGACACGTTATGTTATAATGTAACAAATTAAAACAACTGGAACGGTTTAAATATGGATAATTTGACTGAAAACCGCTCTGAGAGTAGATTATACTGAATATAACTACCCATGGCTGTACCAATGTACGAGTTTTTATATTTTTTAGAATGTTGCTTTAATATTAGAAAGTTGAATAATCAAATATAATACAATACATAAAAACAGATTTTGAAAACATGGCAAATTTGGACAGAAGTTGCTCTGGGACAAGATTATACGGAATTAACTCTGACCATAACCGTACAAATGTTCGAGTGATAAATTTCGAGTATGATTTTATATGTAAGTAATATTAGTAGTCCAATATGAAACAATATATCAAACTAATTTTTGGAACGGTTTAGATTTATAAGAATTTGAAATAAGTCACTCTTAGTAAAATTAAGTAAAAATAGTCATATAATCACTGTACCAATGTACAAGAATAAAGCATAGAGCATAAAGAGAGTTACATCACTTTTATGTAATAGAATTATTAGTACTCCTAAAGGAAGAAAATATAAGAAAAGGAGTGAAAATATGAAAACTAGTATAAGCACATAATCTTAACTATTTACCCGATTCTTTGCCATGAGAGTTTGTGGGGTGATTTCAGTGAAACAATGGTTGTAATTTGTGTTATCTGTTAAGTAATTTGATAGTTTAGGTTGTTGGTTGTGAAAAGAAATATAAAAAAACAAGAACAACGGAGGTAGCAGATGAAAACTATGAAGACAAGATTTAATCGGTTATTATGTATTGTTATGGCATTACTCGTATTAGTAAACGCTACGTCAATAGGTATGATGGATACCTTTGCCGAAGCTGATTCAACGGGAATCGTAGAAAGTGGTAGTTGTGGAACAAATGTAAACTGGGTGTTGACTGCTTTACCTGACAGTACATATGGACTTACCATATCAGCTGTAGATGAGAATAACATGATGAATGACTATGATGTACCAACAAATGCTGGCGGTGTACCTTGGAAGGCATATATCCCAAGTATATCAAGCATTGTTGTACAGGAAGGCGTAAAAAACATAGGAAATCGTGCATGCTATGGGGCAACATCCCTGACTAGTGTGTCTATTCCTTCTACCGTTTCAGATATAGGAAACGGTGCTTTTAGAGGCTGTACTGCTTTAACAGAAACAACTTCTGTAGGAGCTATTACCCTGGATAAAAATATATTCTATGGATGTACAAGCCTAAAAAAAGTTAGCTTTACTGAAGGCATGACTATCTTAGCCGACAATACCTTCTCTGGCTGTATTTCATTGGAGGAGCTTACCTTACCAGCCTCTTTAGCAACTATTGGTGCAAATGCTTTTAAGGATTGTGGTAATATCAAGACAATTAATTTCGGTGGTACTAAAGAGCAATATAAAGCACTACTTGCGAACAACAGTGCTAATACAGGAGCTCTACAATCTGCCGCTATTACTGTAAAATGTAGTGATGGAAATTATGTTTATGGAGTACAAGAACCTGAACAAGAGCCTGAAAAAGAACCTGAAAAAGAACCTGAAAAAGAACCTGAAAAGACCATTACCGGAACCAGCGGTGCTATAAATTGGAGTATGGATATAGCTAACGGTAAACTGACTCTGTCTGGCATTGGAAAAACTGCAGACTATGATAGTGGTACCGACGCTGCGAAAGCTGCACCATGGTTCACCTATATGGATCAGATTCAGGAGCTCGAGGTACAGGAAGGAGTCACTTATTTAGGAAAAAGACTTTTTTATGGAGCCGATAACCTTACAAAAGTAACTCTTCCTGATTCGCTTACTACTTTAGCAGAGGGAGCCTTCAGAGAATGTAAAAAGCTGAAAGAAATCACTATTCCTAAAAATGTAACTACAATGAGTAGAGTACAGTTCTATCTGTGTGAAAGTCTGGAGACATTGACGATACTTGGCAATATTGACACGCTGACTGATAAGACACTATATGGTTGTGGTGCATTGAAATACCTTACAATTCCTGCAAGTATGTTATCAATCCAAAAGGATTCCTTAACTAACTGTGGTAGCATTAGCACTATTTACTTTAGTGGGACCAAACAAGAATACCAGAACTTGGTAAAGAACAGTATTGATTATACAAAGCCTCTACAATCTGCTTTGATTACTGTTAATTGCTCTGACGGTACATATATCTATGGACGTGTAAGCTTAGGAAATGGTTTGGAATACTCTCTTAGCAACGGAACTTTGACCATTTTGGGTGAAGGTTCAATGGTTGATTATACTTCAGCTTCAGAAGTACCATGGGCTGGTGAAACTGGTACAATCAAGTCAGTAGTTATTAAGGGCGGAGTTCAGAAAATTGGTGCTAATGCCTTTGCAGAAGTCAATTCCATAGAAAACGTTTTATATTTCGGTACAGAAGAAAACTGGAACACTTTAAAGTCTGAAAGTGGTAGCAACAATGAAAAACTCTTTAACGCTCCTATTACCTTTGCACTTTCTGGAAAATGCGGTGATAATGTTACCTGGGAGCTTAGTGCGGATGAAACTACACTAACCATTTCAGGAGAGGGTAGAATGTATGAGTATACCAGTTCCAATGTTCCTTGGCTTAATAGTATAGATAATATCACTACTGTGGTTATCAAGGACGGAGTAATCAATGTTGGAGACTATGCTTTTTTTAATTGTAAACGTATCAGTTCTCTAATCCTTTCAAGCTCTGTGGAGGAATTTGGTACCTATTCTTTTGGATCTTGTGTTTCACTTAATGAACTTGTTCTTCCAGAAGGGATGAAGGTTATTGGTGCAAAGGCATTTAATGCATGCAGTGGACTGACTACAATTTACATCCCAACATCTTTAATCGGTATAGACATGAAGGCATTTCTATCTTGTTCCGGTATTTCCACTGTATACTATGCAGGTTCAGAAAATCAGTGGAAGAGAATATGTATAAGTGAATCAGCCTCCGGAAACGATTGTCTTCTGAAAGCAAACCGTGTATATAAAGGAAACGTTCCAAGTGTAGATTTTGCAGATGTGAGCGCTGATGCTTGGTATGCCGCAGCTGTTAAATATATGGTAGAAAACGGGTTTATGACCGGAAAAGACGGTAAATTTGGCTCGGATGATCAAATGGCAAGTACAGAGATTATGAATCTGTTGTATGAGTTAGCAGGCAAACCTGGAATGTATAGTTCTGCAATTGATTGGGCGGTACGAAACAAGATTGATACCAATGTAACTGATGAAAAGGTTACAGCGTTGAGATTGATGGAAATTCTTTATGCTGCTGCAGAATATAACGGTATTGATGTTACAGCCGTGACAGGTAGCAACAGCACAGATGGTATTAGGAATATTGATACCCTTTCAAAAGAGCAATTATCAAAGTTGGCTTGGGTTTTGGAAAAAGGCTACTTTACTGAGTTGATCTCCAATAAAGGTTCTATAGATTGTAACAGCTATTTGACTAGAAGTGAAAGTGCTTCAGTACTTGCTGCATATTTTAAAAGCGAGGCTGCATATGCAGACCGCTATAGAGAAATTGTAGCTGAAGCACGTGCTGCACTTGAGGCTAAGGGCGATGGAATATTCTATATATTCACTCCAAAGATAGCGGTTCCAGGTATCTCTTCAAAACCAGGTGATTTTACTTTAATTGTCTTACCGGATGGACAGACTATGATGATTGATGGCGGTGTAGCAGATTGTAAAGAGCCTGTTATGTCATTTATCAAAGAGATAGGACTCAAATCCGTTGATTATTATGTACTTAGCCATCCACATTCAGACCACGTAGGAAATGCTCTTAGTGTTGCGGAATATATTTATGAGGAGGCTGGCGGTACCATTGGTACTTACCTTTTCACAGGGTATAATTATGGCTCTCAAGAGCCTGCGTTTGCTAAATATCTGAAAGAAAAGGGTGTAACAATAAGAACTGATATAATAGCAGGAACTCATCTTGATATTGGTAATGTTAAGATCGATATCTTCAGCCCAAATGAAGAAGATCTAAAAACTACTGATACATCAGACGAATCAATTAATAATATATCCATGGTAATGAAATTTACTTATGGAAATGCTACATACTTGACCAGCGGAGACCTTTATGTAGATAAGGAAGCAGAATTGGTAGAAAGATACGGTTCTCAACTGAAAGCTGATGTTATGAAAGCGAATCATCATGGCTTATATACCTCAAATTCAATACCTTGGTCAACAACTGTTTCTCCAAAAATTGTAATTACCGATAATGATGATGTGGGAAGTTCTACAATTTACAGACGTCTCAGCAGAGAAGGCGCAGCTTACTACAGTGTAGGAGTAGATGGACTAGTTATGATAACCATGAGTCCGAAGGCAGAGTATACTGTTACTAGCCAGTATGACACTATCCTACGTCAGGAATACACCGGAAATATAGGAAAGCCATCAATTCCTGGCACTACTGATCCAGGTAATCCTTCTCCTGAACAGCCTACACAGCCTACACAGCCTACACAGCCAGCACAGCCTGCACAGCCACAATCACCGACAACAGGCGAGAGTGTGGTTACAGACAAGGGTGCTGTTGATGTTAAACCTGTAATTGATAGCAATACAGCCACTGCTAAGTCAGAATTGAAGTCTGAGGTATTAAACAGTGTATTAAAATCTGCAAAAGCAGACCAGAACGGAATAAAGACAGTTACTATTAATGTAGAGAATGTAAAAGATGCTAAGGCATATGAAGTGGTACTGCCATCAGAGGTATTGCTGCAGAAAGAAATGACACAGAAACTGGAAATCAAAACAAATAAAGCAAATATGGAACTGCCTGGCAATTTCTTATCTAACGCAGGCGTTTCAACAAAGTCAGAAAATGTAACTATAACTATCAAAGAAGTAGAGAAAACGCTACTTTCTGATAAAGCAAGTGAACTTGTAGGTAATAGACCGGTAATAGAACTGAATGTGAACGCAGACGGAAAGAACATATCCTTAAGTAATTCCAAAGCACCCGTAAAAGTGTCAATTCCATACACTCCTACAGAGCAGGAATTGATAAACCATGAGCATATAGTAGCATACTATATTGATGAGAATGGAAATGCAATTACTATACCAAGTGGTAAATACAACGCTGAATCTGGAGAAATTTCTTTCACAATAACAAATTCGACAAGATTTTCTATCGGTTATGTGGAAAAGACCTTTAACGATATTGAGAGTGTAGCTTGGGCGAAAAAGCAAATTGAAGTTTTGGCTTCAAAAGGGGTTATAAGTGGAAAAGGCAACTCTACTTTTGCTCCCTCTGCTGACATAACAAGAGCTGAATTTTTAGTATTGCTTGTAAAAACCCTGTCACTTACAGCAGTTGTGGAGGACAATTTCCAAGATGTAGATAAAGACAAGTACTATTATGAGGCGATTGGTATTGCGAAAAAACTGGGGATTACTACTGGAAAAGGTAATAACCTGTTTAACCCGAAAAATTCAATCACCCGACAGGAGATGATCACATTAACTGCCCGGGCTTTGAAACTGTCAGGAAAACTTAAGGATGAGCATAGTTTGAAAGTACTGGAGAGTTACAAAGACCAAGGTACAATTGCATCGTTTGCACTGGAGGATACAGCAGCACTGGTAGAGGAAGGCATTATTAATGGATCGGGCAGTATGCTGACCCCTTTAAAAAATACTACTCGAGCTGAAGCAGCTGTGGTACTTTACAAGATTTATTATCGTTAGTATTCCTTGTAGTACCCTCAAGATGAAGGAATGAGGTTTGTCAAGGGACACTAAATTATTACATATTGAAAATATTCAGATAAAAAAGCAGGAGAGTATCGTAAATCTGTTCAAAAGCAGTTAACGATACTCTCTTTCTGTCAAAACTTGAAGTGTGATAAATGTTTGGAGAATACTCAGGAGAAAACTCAGGAGAATACTCAAAGGAAAATCCGCACGCTTGACAAATCACATAACTGAGTGATAAAATAATTCAGTGCATTATTTTTGTGCTTTTTTTGTGTGTGTAAAAATGGAGGAGTAAAATTGTTAGAGGATCTTAAACACTGTAATAAAACAGTCGGCGTAAAACAATCAACAAAAGCCGTAGAAAACGGTATGGCAGCGCGGGTATTCATTGCCAAGGACTGTGAGCAGAGAGTGGTTAGAGGAATCATTGAACTGTGTGATAAAGCATCCGTTCCAATAACATATACAGACTCTATGAAGCAGCTTGGAAAAGCGTGCGGCATTGAAGTTGAAGCCGCTGTAGCCTGTATTTTAAAATAAACTTGCTTATATTAATTTATCGCCCCGATTCAGTTTGGGGAGGATATATATATAATATATAAAAGTGCAAAATAAATTTTGCACTTAATTACCTTGAAAGGAGGTGTACTAATGCCAACATTTAATCAGCTGGTTAGAAAGGGCAGAGAAGTTATTGAAAAGAAATCAACTGCTCCAGCTCTCCAGAAGGGATTTAACTCAAAGAAGAAGAAGCCTACAGATGTGAGCAGCCCTCAAAAAAGAGGTGTTTGTACTGTAGTTAAGACTTCAACACCAAAGAAGCCTAACTCAGCGCTTCGTAAGGTTGCCAGAGTTCGTCTTACCAATGGTATAGAAGTAACTGCTTATATTCCTGGAATAGGTCATAACCTACAGGAACACAGCGTTGTTCTTATCAGAGGTGGAAGAGTTAAAGACTTACCTGGTGTAAGGTACCACATTATAAGAGGTACTCTTGACACTGCCGGAGTTGCCAAAAGAATGCAGAGCCGTTCAAAATACGGTGCTAAGCGTCCTAAGGCAGGTGCCGCTAAGAAGTAATAACACAGCGTGCTGACAATTTAAAATGTTAGGTGCTTAGTACGTGATTATATATATATTTTGTATTAAGATTAAGAGTGATAGGTTGAGATGATTTGATGCATTTCATTATATTTTAGTCTATTATTGTTAAACTATTGAGGTATATAAAGTCATTAGTTCGGATTATATCTGAAACAATGATTTGATGAAAATCTGTACTTGCGCTGACGTCGGTTTAAACCACGAGTACCTGTGATACGTTCCTATGGGGTTAACCCATACTAAATGTTATCATAAAAGGAGGGAAGTAAGGTGCCAAGAAAAGGTCATATTTCTAAAAGAGACGTTTTACCTGATCCAATATACGGAAGTAAAATCGTTACTAAATTAATCAACAATGTTATGTACGATGGTAAGAAGGGTGTTTCTCAGCAAATCTGCTATGAAGCTTTCGATATCATTAAAGAAAAGACTGGAAGAGATCCACTGGAAGTTTTTGAAGAGGCTATGGCAAACATCATGCCAGTACTCGAAGTAAAAGCTAGAAGAGTAGGTGGTGCTACTTACCAGGTTCCTATGGAAGTTAGACCTGATAGAAGACAAGCTTTAGGTTTAAGATGGCTTGTTGATTACTCTCGCAAAAGAGGCGAGCGTACTATGAGGGAAAGACTTGCAGGAGAATTGCTGGATGCTATCAACAACATGGGTGGAGCTTATAAGAAGAAAGAAGATACCCATAAGATGGCTGAAGCTAACAGAGCATTTGCCCATTACAGATGGTAGGATAAAGATACCGTCTGTAATGTAATATCGTTGGTAAACAATAGTGTTTACAGATGGTAGGATTACTACTATTTGGGCGCATAGCCAAAGTTTTTATTAAATTCTTTGGCAGCTCTGATAAACCCTGTTTTGGTTTTACAATATGAAAATTGGTTTTCATATACTGTATCTTTCAAAATGGGGCATCATATTTAAGTAATTTAAATTAAAAAGTCAAGAATTGATTAACAATCGGGTAAGATTGAATTATATCAATTTGGACTATCGTGAAAGGAGGGTAATCATGCCCAGGCAATTTGACTTGCAACACACTAGAAATATCGGTATAATGGCTCACATTGATGCAGGTAAAACTACAACAACAGAGCGTATACTGTTTTATACAGGAAAGACTCATAAAATCGGCGAAGTTCATGAAGGTGCTGCTACTATGGACTGGATGGAGCAGGAGCAGGAGAGAGGTATAACAATTACTTCAGCTGCTACTACCGCACAGTGGAAAGGTAACAGAATAAACATTATTGACACGCCGGGGCACGTTGACTTCACTGTTGAAGTTGAAAGATCTCTTCGTGTACTCGATGGTTCAGTAACAGTTTTCTGTGCTAAGGGCGGTGTTGAACCCCAATCTGAAACAGTTTGGAGACAGGCTGATAAGTATGGAGTTCCCCGTATGGCTTATGTAAACAAAATGGATATTATGGGAGCCGATTTTTACAACGTAATCGGAATGATGAAGGACAGATTACAATGTAATGCGGTGCCAATACAATTACCGATAGGAAGTGAAGACGCTTTCCAAGGTATTGTTGATTTGATTAACATGAAGGCTCAGATCTTTAAAGATGATTTGGGTCAAGTTATCGAAGAGGCTCCTATCCCTGACGACATGGCTGATGTTGTAAAAAAATATCGTGATCAATTAATTGAATCAGTTGCTGAACAAGATGAAGAGACAATGATGAAGTACCTTGAGGGTGAAGAACTCACTTTAGAGGAAATTAAAAAGGGTATAAGATTAGCAACTATAGGACTCAAAATGGTTCCTGTAGTGTGCGGTTCATCCTACAGAAACAAAGGTGTACAGCAGATGCTCGACGCAGTAGTTGACTTCATGCCATCTCCTCTTGATATACCAGCTATAAAAGGTATTTCAGTAGATGGTGAAGAAGAAATCGAAAGACCGGCAGACGACAATGGTCCTTTTGCTGCTCTTGCGTTCAAGATTATGACTGACCCTTATGTTGGTAAACTCTGCTTCTTCAGAGTGTATTCCGGAACTTTGAACTCAGGTTCTTATGTTCTGAATTCCTCCAAGAACAAGAGAGAAAGAATCGGTAGAATACTGCAGATGCATGCCAACCATAGAGAAGAAATTCAGGTTGTTTATTCAGGAGATATAGCTGCTGCTGTTGGTCTTAAGGACACAACAACAGGTGATACTCTTTGTGAAGAAGGCAAAGCTGTTATTCTGGAATCCATGGTATTCCCTGAACCTGTTATCGAGGTAGCTATTGAACCTAAGACAAAAGCCGATCAGGAAAAAATGGGTATCGCATTGCAGAAGCTTGCAGAAGAAGATCCTACATTTAAGGTTCATACAGATGCAGAGACCGGTCAAACTATCATCGGAGGTATGGGTGAACTTCACCTTGATATCATCGTTGACAGAATGAAGAGAGAATTCAAGGTTGAAGCAAATGTTGGTAATCCTCAGGTTTCTTATAAAGAAACTATCCGCAAGGCTGTTAAGTCTGAAATGAAGTATGCTAGACAGTCAGGTGGTAAGGGTCAGTATGGACACTGTGTAATCGAAATCGAACCAAGGGAGCCGGGAGAAGGTTACGAATTTGTAAACAAGATCACCGGTGGTGCTATTCCTAAGGAATACATCGGACCAATCGACAACGGTATACAGGAAGCTATGCAGGCTGGTGTACTTGGTGGATATAACGTAGTTGACGTAAGAGTTACTCTCGTTGACGGTTCATACCACGAAGTTGACTCCTCTGAAATGGCGTTTAAGATTGCTGGTTCTATGGCATTTAAGGATGGATGTAGAAAAGCAAGTCCTGTTCTTCTCGAACCTATCATGAAAGTTGACGTTACTGTTCCAGAAGAATATATGGGAGACGTAATGGGTGGTATTAACTCAAGAAGAGGACGTATTGAAGGTATGGAAGCTCGTTCAGGTGCTCAGAACATTAGGTCAATGGTACCATTGTCAGAAATGTTCGGATATGCGACAGCGCTTCGTTCTTCAACACAGGGAAGAGGAACCTTCTCCATGGAAATCAGTCACTTTGAAGAAGTGCCTAAAAACATTCAGGAAAAGGTTGTTGCAAGCAGAACTAATGCATAATTTTATGTTAATTGCAAGAGTTTAAACTCTTGTTAAATAAACCAAAATCTACAAAGTAGCGCGAATGCGCTTTATGAAAGGATGGAGATTTTAAAATGGCTAAGGCTAAATTTGAAAGAACTAAACCCCACGTTAATATCGGAACAATCGGTCACGTTGACCATGGTAAGACTTCTTTGACAGCTGCTATCACAAAGGTATTAGGATTGTTGGGAAGAGCAGAATTCAAAGACTACGGTACTATTGACTCTGCTCCTGAAGAAAGAGAAAGAGGTATCACAATCAATACTGCTCACGTTGAGTATGAAACTGAAACAAGACACTATGCTCACGTTGACTGCCCTGGCCACGCCGACTATGTTAAGAACATGATCACCGGTGCTGCTCAGATGGACGGTGCTATCCTGGTTGTTTCTGCTGCTGACGGCCCAATGCCACAGACTAGAGAACATATCCTTCTCGCTGGTCAGGTTGGTGTTCCTTATATAGTAGTATTCCTCAACAAGTGCGATATGGTTGATGACGAAGAACTTATCGAATTGGTTGAAATGGAAGTTAGAGAATTATTAAGCTCATACGAGTTCCCAGGCGATGATACTCCTATCGTAAGAGGATCAGCTCTTGTAGCTCTCGAGTGCACTTCAAAGGACGCTAACGCTCCTGAATATGCACCTATCATGAATCTTATGGCAGAAGTTGACAAATACATCCCAACTCCTGAAAGAGCAACTGACAAACCATTCATCATGCCTGTAGAAGATGTTTTCTCAATCACAGGTCGTGGTACTGTTGCTACTGGTAGAGTTGAAAGAGGTATTGTTAAGGTTGGAGACGAAGTTGAAATCGTTGGTTTGATGGAAGCTCCTAAGAAGACAACCGTTACTGGTGTTGAAATGTTCAGAAAGCTTCTTGATCAGGCTGTTGCTGGTGATAACATCGGTGCACTCTTAAGAGGTGTTCAGAGAACTGATATCGAAAGAGGTCAGGTTTTAGCTAAACCAGGTTCAATCAAGCCACACACTTACTATGAAGGTCAGGTTTACGTTCTGACTGCAGCAGAAGGTGGAAGACATAAGCCATTCTTCAATGGTTACAGACCACAGTTCTACTTCAGAACAACTGACGTTACAGGCGTTATCGAAATTCCAGAAGGAACTGAAATGGTTATGCCTGGTGACCACATCACTATGAAGATCAAATTGATCACTCCTATCGCTATGGAAGAAGGACTTAAGTTCGCTATCCGTGAAGGTGGAAGAACTGTTGGTGCTGGTAACGTTTCAAAAATCATTGAATAATAACGTTTTTCAATGATTTAATAATCGAATTAATATCTATTTTTCAATTATTAAATAATCAAACTAAAGGAACCGATGCATATCGGTTCCTTTTTTGACATATTAAAGTTTATCCTAGACTGTCTGATCCAAGTTTAACTGCCTTTTTACAACTGCTTGAGAACATAATAGAAACGCAATGAAGCAGCAGGCTGAAATAAAACCAAATAGAATAGGTATTCCAAACTTATTAACAATGAAACCACTTATCAAGCTTCCCACAACTCCACCAACCCCGTAAGTAATTGCCCAAAATATAGATATACCTTGAATTCTTTGGTCAGAAGTAAGGGTAGTATTTAAGGTCTTGTTTGTTCCAAAATACCAGAAACAAAAGGCAAGGCTGTTCAAAGGCTGCGTGGAAATCCAGACCCATAATACCGGAAAAATACTAAGGATTGCCATACGTAAAGCCCAAATAAATATACCCGTTACCATAATTATCTTTGAAGGAACTTTTGAATCTAATTTATCAAGAATTATGAAAATAATCACTTCAGGAATAATTTCTATAATCCATGAAGAACCCAGCAATAAGTCAGAGGCATGCAGGGCAGTAAGCCCTATTGGAAAAAAGGAATCATACGCTTTCGTTGTTATTCCAAGCATTAGCGAGGCTGTTACCATAACCAGGAACTGTTTATTCAGAAAGGGAGAAGGTTTCTTACCACTACTGTCCCTTTTATTGTTCCGAGTAACTTTTGATAATGGGACACGGGGTATATTTAATACAAATATTATAGTTATTATCAAGAAGCAGATATGAAGGATAAAACTCCAAAACCCTAAAAGATTACTTTTAAATGTTCCATTGAAAAAAACCGCAAGACCATAGCCTATAGATCCCCAAAGTCTTATATTGCCATAGTGTTTACTATCAGTGGATAGAACAAGGGCATCTATTAATGGTAGAATTGATACAACAAAGACAGAGTATATTGATAAAACAATAAAGTATTCAATAAAGGTTTTGACAAAAATTAGGCCTACTGCCGAAACTGCAGCTAAGGACAAGTTTAAAACAAGTATTGGCTGTATCTCGAACCTGCTTGCAATTTTCCCCCATATGGGCTGAAAAAAGATCATGGAGACCGGAACGATAGCCATTAGAATTCCGATTTGATCAGGTGTGAAAGACCGACTTAAATAAAGGGTAAAAAGGGGAAATAGAATTGCACTAGCTGCAAAGTAAGTAAACATTATTGCTGAAAATAAATATTTTGGTTTCATACGCTACCTCTACTACATGTCTTATTTTAACAATGTTGCTATTTGATACATATCATTAATGAGATTATAATATAGTAAAGGCCACAATTACATGAATCTGGTTGCTAAAAATTAGCATAAATTTGCTATATGTGAGGTAATATTTTGAAAGATCAATCCTTATATCAAACACCTTGTATGTCAGACAGCTTGTTCCAGATAAGCATAACACAATGCAGTTTTACCGATAAGGGTAGAGCATTTCTTACCCATTGGCATGAACATTTTGAATTTCTTTATATAACTAAAGGTGAGGGAATTATAGAATGTCAACGTAACAAAATTGAAGTAAAGCCCGGTGATGTTGTAGTCATAAACAGTGGAGAGCTTCATAGCGGCTGCAATACATCGAGTCTCTTAGAATACTATTGTATAATTATTGACCCTGCAATTCTACAAAGTAGTCTTTCGGGAATCTGTGAGGTTAAATACATTACTCCCATAACACAAAACCTCATTATGTTTCAGAATAAAATATCCGATAATAGCCAAATCTCTAGTTGTATAGCCAATATCATTAAGGAAAACGAGAATAAAACCGTTGGTTATGAGCTCTCGATTAAATCACTAATTTATCAAGCTCTGACTATTCTATTAAGAAGCTATGTAAAATGTACTTTTTCATCCAGGGACTACGAAAAAAGTAAAAGGGAATTAGAACGCTTAAGGTTGGTATTGGATTATATTGAGGTTCATTATCGGGAGAAAATACAGCTTGAAACCCTGGCTCGAATGTTGAATATAAGTAGCTATCACTTCTGTCATTTATTTAAAAAGCTCACAAACTTTACTGTGACTGATTATATTAATTGTTTAAGGATTGAGAAAGCTGCAGAGCTAATGAATACCAACAATATGAATATTACAGAAATCGCGCTTGAGGTTGGTTTTAACGATATTAATTACTTCAGCAGGGTGTTTAGAAAGTATAAAAGCATGTCTCCCAGTGATTATAAAAAATTAAATAATATATGAAATCAAATAATACAAGATCAAATAATACAAGATAAAATAATACAACATAATATAATTCTGCATAATATAATGGTTAACATAGAATTCGGGTGTTATTATAAATTCCTGGATAATGAGTAAAATAATAAGGTATTCTGTTTATAAGTTTATGCTTATATATTATAATAAATAAGTTGGTTTATTTTACATGTTTATAATAGTATATAGCAGGGTATATAGCTACATGTCGGACATATTTTGTCCGGCCTATTATTATGATTAAAACGCGAAATTACTATATTAGACCCTGCGTTAAGAAAAGAAACAAAATTGAAAGGATGGTATTGGGAATGCTAGAGATAAAGAAGAATATTTATTGGTGCGGAATCAGAGACTGGGGTTTGGATGTTTTTCATGGTCATGAACTTTCAACTCACAGAGGTTCGTCTTATAATTCATATCTTATAAAGGATAAAAAGACTGTTTTGGTTGATACAGTATGGGACCCGTACAAAGAGAAGTTTGTAGAAGAACTTGAGAAAGAAGTTGGTTTATCTAATATTGACGCAATTGTGATAAATCACTCTGAACCTGACCATGGAGGCAGTCTTGGTTTACTTATGGATAAGATCCCAAACACTCCGATTTACTGTACTAAAAACGGAGCAGAAATTATTAAGAAATACTTCGGTAAGGACTGGAACTTCCAGATAGTTAAAACCGGAGACGTACTTGATTTGGGAGAATACAAGCTTAGTTTTGTTGAAATGCAAATGATTCACTGGCCCGATAGCATGCTTACTTATGTGGACGGTGCAAAACTTGTTTTGTCAAATGATGCTTTTGGACAGCACTATACAGGTGTATCTTTATTTAACGATGAGGTAGACCAATGTGAATTGTATGAAGAGGCTATTAAATATTACGCAAACATTTTATGGCCTTTTAAACCACTTATTAAGAAGAAAATTGATCAGATTCTGGCTTTAAATCTTGACATTGATATGATTGCACCCAGCCATGGAGTTATATGGAGGACAGACCCTTTACAGATAGTTAAGAAGTATCAGGAGTGGTCTGAAAATGAGTACAATGAAGGCTATGTCACAATAATTTATGACACCATGTATCATGCTACAAAGGCTATGGCTGATGCTTTGGGACATGGAATTGAACTGGAAGGGCTTAATTTCAGAATATTCAATATTGCAACAAAGGATAAGAGCGATCTTAATGTGGAAATATTTAAATCAAGTGCGGTTCTGATCGGAAGCTGTACAGTAAACAACACCGTCTTAAGACCAACGGCTGCGTTGTTGGAAGAGCTTAAGGGGCTAAAAGCAAAAGGAAGACTTGCTATGGGCTTTGGCTCGTACGGTTGGAGCGGAGAGGCTCATAAAATAATCAGCGACAAGCTGGCTGAAGCAGGAATGACAATATGTGCAGAACCGTTAGGGATAAAGTATAAGCCATCTGCTGAAGATTTGGATAAGTGCGTTGAAACAGGAAGAGATATTGCGAGACAGTTAAAGGCAAAGCAGTAAGGATATAGAAATATGCTGAGTTTGAGGTGTATTTTGGGTAATATTTTCGTGTATTTTTTAACAAAATACTACTTACAAATATGATAATTATGGTATAATATATGCTGGTATTTAAGATAGATTTTCAAAGAAATCCACCTTAATACCAGCTTTTATTTTGCTAAAGGTGTTTATAATATGAGATACCCGAAGGCAAAACAAAAATAATAAAAGGCTAATGAATTAAAATTTAAAATAGTTAAGTGAAGGGGGAAGTCAAATGAATTACTCACATGAAGTTGAAAATATGTGTGTTGTAAAAAAGGGTCCACATCACGGTCCTGCTCCAATACCTGAAGAAGGTAAGTGGGTAAAAGCGAAAGAAATATCAGATATCTCAGGCTTGTCACACGGTATAGGCTGGTGTGCACCACAGCAGGGTTGCTGTAAGCTCACATTGAACGTTAAAGAAGGTAAAGTTGAAGAAGCTCTCGTTGAAACATTAGGTTGCTCAGGTATGACTCACTCAGCAGCTATGGCAGCTGAAATTCTTCAAGGAAAGACAATTCTTGAATGTTTGAATACTGACCTTGTTTGTGACGCTATAAACGTTGCTATGAGAGAAATATTCAAGCAGTTGGCATATGGTAGAACACAGTCTGCTTTCTCAGAAGGCGGTCTTCCAATCGGTGCCGGTCTTGAAGACCTTGGTAAGGGCTTACGTTCACAGGTTGGTACTATATTTGCAACTAACGCTAAGGGTGTTAGATACCTTGAAATGGCTGAAGGTTACATATTGAACATTGGTTTAGACGCTGATGATGAAGTTATCGGTTACAAGTTTGTATCACTCGGAAAGATGCTTGATGCAATCAAGAAGGGTGTAGATCCTAAAGAAGCTTACGAAAAGAATATTGGTACATACGGCAGATTTGCTGAAGCAGTTAAGGTAATAGATCCTAGACACGAATAATTAAAGAGAGAGGTGAATACTGTGGTTAGATTTGAAGGTTATGAAAGAAGAATAGCTCAAATAGAAAAATGTTTAGCTGAGTATGGCTTTAAGAGCCTTGAAGAAGTTAAGGACTTCTGTACTTCAAAAGGAATAGATGTTGACTCAATCGTTAGAGGTATACAGCCAATCGCATTTGAAAATGCAGTATGGGCATACACTCTTGGATGCGGTGTAGCACTTAAGAAGGGTATAACCAACGCTTCTCAGGCTGCTGAAGCAATTGGTGTTGGTTTACAGGCATTCTGTATCCCTGGTTCAGTTGCAGAATCAAGAAAAGTTGGTTTAGGCCACGGGAATCTTGCTGCTATGCTTCTTAAAGAAGAAACTAAGTGCTTCTGCTTCCTGGCAGGACACGAATCCTTTGCAGCTGCTGAAGGCGCTATTGGTATAGCAAAGACAGCTAACAAGGTTAGAAAAGAACCACTTCAGGTTATACTGAACGGTCTTGGTAAGGATGCAGCATTTATTATTTCAAGAATCAACGGCTTTACATATGTTGAAACTGATTATGATTTCTCAACAAATACTCTTAACGTTGTTAGAACAAAAGCTTACTCAAACGGCGACAAGGCTAAGGTTAGAGTATACGGTGCAAATGATGTTCTTGAAGGCGTTGCCATCATGATGCATGAAAATGTTGATGTATCAATCACTGGTAACTCAACAAACCCAACAAGATTCCAGCACTTGGTTGCAGGTACATACAAGAAGTGGGCAAATGAAAATGGTAAGACATACTTCTCAGTTGCATCAGGTGGAGGAACAGGAAGAACCTTGCACCCAGATAACATGGCTGCTGGTCCTGCTTCCTATGGTTTAACTGACTCAATGGGTAGAATGCACGGAGATGCACAGTTCGCTGGTTCTTCTTCAGTTCCTGCTCACGTTGAAATGATGGGTCTCATCGGAGCTGGTAACAACCCAATGGTTGGTATGACAGTTGCTGTTGCAGTTGCTATCGAAGAAAGCTCAAAGAAATAAGTTTTACCTAGATTCACACAAGTAAAGATTTACAAAAAAACAGTACACGTCATTTTAATGATTTTTATTATGACGTGTACTGTTTTTTTGTACATTTTTTTGAAGGATGGATAGGGTAGATATAGAAACGTATACCGATGCAAAGTTAAGGGTACTTTTGAAGAAACCAGAAGTACAAAAAGGGCTATGGTTGGAAGGTCGTGGTATGGTAATATAAATAGGTGAGAGCCATAAGAATAAAATTTACCGATTTATATATGGATTCTCAATATGGCTCTTTAGTTATCCAATGCCATATGCAAAACATAAAGTTACTGTGAAACATTTAGCGCAAATAATTAATGTGTAGTAATAATATTGTATGGAGTGCAATCGAAGCATGTATAAAGAAAAAAGTAGAATTGGAATTAAAGAAATGATTATAGGAAGCATAATTGCACTATTTGCTATATTAATTATAGCAAATTTTATACCTGTAAAAATTAGCTTTAATCAAAATAAGCTAAATCAACCAGAGAATAATGAAACAATGGTACTTTGTGAATATGGTCAAACTACAGGTCCTAATTGGGTAATTATTGGTGATTATAAGGGTGAGTTTAGCTCAGACAAAATTGAATTTATAGATGTAAAATGGAGTGTTTCAGGGAAATTACCTAATTCAAGTATCTTCATTGGACATAATAAATATGCTCTTTATGGTAAGTTTAATGGAGTTGAAACGATTGATGGATGTAATTATAGGGTTTTTGAGGTAAAGAGATGGGAAATTTTATACCCAATTGATAGGTTTTCACTAAGGTCATATATTACTCCTAAAAGATATTTAAATTTGTTTGATTTTTTGGATAATTAAGTGCTTATAGCCTTAACATAGAGTGAGTTTACTTTAGTGTAAGGCTTTTCTTCTTTAGCAGCATGCCTTTACCACACTTAAGTAAACAGTGTATAGGCTATTTATGAAAATTACAGTTAAGGCAAAGGACGAGGCATATAAGGATAAAAATATAGGACACTATGAGAGACATATAACAATAATAGTAGGTATAGGTAGTAACAAAAATACAAAAAAGAATTGAAAATCAAACAAAAGTCGTTCTCGGGGAATGATACAGGAAGAAACGAATAACTGTATGGCCTGTGGTGATGACTGTTGATTAACAGGTTTTGAATATTAAAAGCTATAAAGCTTGAGTTTTATTGAATTTAGATTACTTTGTTGCGGCTTCACCAATTGAGAAGGTATTATAAATTGTTAATGACAAATTAAAAAAGGGGGTATTACTTCAATGGATATTGAAAAAAAGGTTGTAAAGTTATTTGATAGTGAAAATTGCATACTTTATGGTAATCTTATTTTATACGAAGAAGCTCCAGATGATATTGATTTGGTAGCGGTTGAATTAACCTTCGGTAACTGTAAGATTTCTTTGGTAAGAGAGAACTTCTTTTCAGCACTTATAGCTGTAAGAAGGATTTTGGAGAAGCAAAACATTCAGATTATTTGTAATGGTGCTTCTAAAACAGTGTATCCTTCACCAATGCAATTGTCCATGGGAACTGGTAGAGTAGCTTATAAACTGTATACTGGACAAAAAGCGAGTATGGCGGATGTCGTTGACATATTTGATTGCGATGAAAATATGGAGTTTGTGAGTATTGAGGAACAAGAAAAATTCTATTCTGATTGGTTAAAGGGGTTTTAGCATAATTACATTAACATGTAATCGGAGGTTTAAATAAATGGAAAATTTCAATATAAAATGGTATCATTGTATAAAGAAAGTTTGAGGAAAATTTCAGTTTTTCATAAATAAGCAAAAATGAAGTATTCATAATATTTACTACAACAAAACGAGGAGATGTATATAGTGATATTAGAATCAAATACATTATTTTCACCAACTCAGATTAAAAATGATTTTAGTAAAAACAGAAAACTCTTTATGGAATTTGCTCCTTGTTGTAGATTAAGACAATATATATATTGTTATTGGATATCTCCAGTTGACTTAAGCAGCGAGAATAATAAAAAGCCGGATATTAATAATGAATTAGTTATTCCGGATGGATGCATAGATATTTTATTTAGAATCAATACAAAAACCAAAGAACTCCAAGTATTAGTTATTGGAATAATGGATGCTCCAACAGAAGTAAACTTTGAGTACGATATATTTCAAACTTTTGGTATAAGGTTTTTTCCAGGTGTACTTTATCCATTCTTTAAATATCCTCTAAATGATTTTACAAACAAAATTACATTATTAGATGATGTAATTGATGATGTAAGACGAAAGTTGGGAGAAGAGTTAATAAATGCTTCGACTATAAATGAGATGGTTTCTTCTGCAGATAAATACTTTTCTATGCTTTTGAATAATTCAGTGTATAATGTTACCCTAAATAATGCTCTTCATTTGATATATAAATCGAAAGGTAATATATCTATTAAAGATATTTCAAATAGTGAAGTAATAAGTGAGAGGCAAATCAGGAGAATTTTTAATAATTGGATTGGAATTAATCCAAAAACTTTCTGTAGAATAGTTAGGTTTCAAAATATCTTAAAGAATCCAATGTTGTCACAAGAAATAAATTGGATAAACCTTTCACTGGAAAGTGGATATTATGATCAAACACATTTTATAAAAGAATTCAAAGAATTTAGTGGTTTTACACCTGATAAATTTTTCGAAATCAAATGATTATGTCCGTTTTTTATGATACAGGGGTTTTCTTAATGACATATAATTTAAGAAAATACAATAATTATTATGATAAATAACGGAGGACATAAGGATGTTTAGTGATTTTGATTTAATATTAGTCAATGGTTATCTTATAGATGGTACTGGTACAGAGCCAGTTAAAAATGCAGTTGTGGGAATTAAGGATGGGAAAATTGCATCAGTTATTAAAGATGACGAATTTAAAATAAAAGCTGAAAACTGCAAAGTGATTGATTTGGAAGGTAAAACAATTTTACCAGGATTTATAAATACTCATGTCCATATTAATTTTGCTGATCCTGATTATATTAAAAAATGGCTTTATTCAGGGATTACAACTGTAAGGGATATGGGTATATTAGATACCTTAGAGGTTACAGATGTACTGGAAAAAAGGGATACAATACTTAATACTAATGAATTCCCGAGGATTATTATAGCAGGTAAGTTTATCACAGCATTGGGGGGATATGGTGGATGCAACCCAATTGGAATTATCTCTGAGGAAGAAGCAGTAAAAAAAGTAAATGAACTGTTAGACATGGGATGTGATCTTATAAAGACAGTTTTAGAAGATGGGTATGATCCAAGTACTTTTGGACTCCCTAAATTGAGTAAGGAGTTACTAAAGGCTATATGTGATGAAGCACATAGTAAAGGTGCCTGGGTTTCGGCACATGTATCACAGGCAAAGAATTTAGAGATATTAGTTGATGCTGGAATTAATGAAGCAGCCCATAATGTATGTGATAAAATATCTGATGAGCTTATAGAAAAAATGGTTAAGAAAAATGTTTATATGGTTCCTACTATGAATTTATATAAGGCATTTAGTGAAAAGTATGGTGCTGCATTTTATGATACTTGTGTTGATAATCTTGTAAGGTTCATTCAGGCAGGAGGGCAAATTGCAATTGGAACTGATTTTATTGAAGAGGATTTACCTTGGTTTGAATTAGGATTACCATTTTATGAATTACAATTATTAAAAGATTCAGGGTTAGACAATAAGAAGATAATAACTGCCTTAACTAAAAACGGAGCTGAGGTAATAGGCTTAAGTGACAGAATAGGAACTATAGAAAGAAATAAAATAGCTGATATAATTGTGGTTAACGGTAATCCTTTAATGGATTTAGAATGCTTAAAGGATATAAATCTTATTATTAAAAATGGAGAGATTATCAGAAATGAAAAATAATAAGATGTAATTACATAGGCGGAATGACAATAAATATTGTTAAAACGAATTAAGTTTTGCTGAACATAATAGAGCTTAATATAGGCTGAGCAGCCAAGAAGGGTTTCCCGTTCAAGACTGCTCAGCCTTTTTTATAGTGTAAGGCGTGTCCCTTGAACAGCAAGGGGTTTTATTTAACATTGAAGTAACAAAATACTTGCTGTAAAATTAATTATTGAATAGGCAAACATTTGATTGAAATTAACGTAATATATTATGTCGGAATAATAATTACAACAGGAGATTATGATGAATACAGATTTGTTAAAGTTAAATGGAAAAAGAGGGTACTTTTATAGGATATTATTCATATTGCTGGTGCCTATGGCTCAAGGTTTATATTTTTTAATTAATCTCACTACCACAAGAGCTTACGATATTACCATATATTTAGACAAGTTTATACCTTTTAATGAGTGGTTTATTTTACCTTACGTGTTTTGGTACTTCTATACCTTCGGAGCACTACTTATTTTGGCCTATGTAGATTACAAGACCTTTTATAAGCTGTTGTTCAGTATTGTAACAGGAATGCTGGTATGTTTTACAGTATACGTGATTTTTCCTACAACTGTCCCAAGACCACATGTTGAAGGCACAAACCTGCTTCAGAAACTGGTATTATATATATACGGCAATGACAAGCCTTATAACTGTTTCCCAAGCATTCATATGATGGATACTTTGCTTATCACAATGTTCATATTTAAACACTTTAAAAGCCGCCTATTAAAGCTATCGACAGGAATCATATGCGTATGCATTTATCTTTCCACATGGTTCGTTAAGCAGCACAGCATCCTTGATGCGGTTGCATCGACAATATTAGGAATAAGCTTGTTCTTTGTATTTGAAAATGAATATGTAATAAGGAAGCTTTCGGAGCTAAGAGAAATCCTCAGTTTCAGGAAGAGGGTTAAAGAGGTTTCAGAATAATTTACCTGCTTATAAAAATATTATATAATTTTGTCTGTTGTATAAATATAAATTATTTGTATAATTAGATATTATATAATATTTTTTTATTATGAGTAATCTGGACAAATGCTTAAAAAGCAAAGTTCCAATTTCCATACATGGAGGTTAAAATGAGCTTTAAAAGACAAGAGTTAAAGGACGCACACCGGATTGTAATTAAGGTTGGAACATCGACATTAACATATGATACAGGAAAAATTAATTTTACAAGAATTGATAAGCTCGCAAGAATTATTTCAGATCTTTCAAACCAGGGCAAAGAGGTAATACTTGTTACTTCGGGTGCCATAGGCGTCGGTGTAGACAAGCTTAAGCTTCCCGAGAGGCCGAAAACCATACGTGAAAAGCAGGCTGTTGCTGCAGTAGGGCAATGTGAGCTTATGCACATGTATAGCAAATTCTTCTCAGAATATGGTCATATTGTAGGTCAGATTCTATTGACTAGAGATATTGTCGGTGATGAAAGCTGCTGTAAAAATGTTGTTAATACATTTGAAACTTTATTGGCTAAAGGAATTGTGCCGATTGTTAATGAAAACGACTCAGTATCAATTGTGGAGCTTAAGGTAGGGCAGATTGATACCTTTAGTGAAAATGATACTCTATCGGCTATTGTTGCAAAACTTATTCGTGCTGACTTGCTGATAATTCTATCGGACATAGACGGGTTTTATGACAGTGACCCAAGAAAAAATCCAAACTCAAAAATGTTATCAGTTATTGAGGACATTACACCTGAAATTGAATGTTGTGCAGACGGAGCTGGAACAAAACGCGGAACAGGGGGAATGGTAACTAAGCTCAAGGCGGCTAAAATTGCCACTAAAGCCGGCGTTAACGTAGTTCTTACAAACGGCAGTTACCCTGAAGCAGTTATGAATATAATTAATGGGGATGAAATTGGTACTGTTTTTGTTGGAAGGGAATAATTATTACTTGATTGCACCACACAAAATTAAATATAGAATTTAATATAATAAATAAAAACCCCGCCACAGCGGGGTTTTTATTTGTATTGTTCTAAATATACATAATTAACCAATATTATCTTTCTTACGGTATTGTTTCCATTCCGTCGTCCGGCTGCTTTTCAGGTATATTTGTAACAGGTGCCGTAGGCTTTTGAGGTCCTTTTGACGCTCCGTTATTTTGCAACGGTGACGGGTTAATAGGCTGTACAGTTGAAGAGCTGTGGATTGTACAGTATTCTTCCTGAGGTACCTCGTACATCCAGTCCTTGATTTGTGCGGCAAGTGATTTATCACTTGGATCCTTTGGCAGGTATGGCACAGGACGCTTTATAAATACCTTTTCCTGAACAAGTGCCGGAGGACAATAAGGTCCAGCCAACAAAGGCCTGCCATATAAATCTTTACTTGATATATCAACCTTTGCGAGTACGTGAACGTTACAGAAATCGGTACTGCTTGGTTCAGTACCCTTCACAAAATATTCAGAGGTTAATCTGCTTCCTCTCGGATCATTAGCACAATTTGGTCCCGGTACCTTTCCCGAATCCACACACACAGTTTTCTTCACAATGTTTTCAGGCATCGGGTTAAAGTTCTTCACATCAAGATTTGAATGTATACGGTTCATAACTTTATTCCACAGTAAAAGTGCTTGGTTCCACTCGGTTTTCTTAAGTGATTTTGGAGTATTATAGCCATACCAGGTTGCACCTACATAGTAGGGGGAGTAGCCAACAAACCACTTATCCTTATAATCATTGGTGGTACCGGTCTTACCTGCCGAAGGAATTGTTTTCCCAGACTTGTTTTTAATCTGTCCATACCGGAGGCCGTTACTACCCGGAACTGCTCCTGCAGCAGTTCCGTTTGTAACAACGTCCTGGAGCATGCTTGTCATTATAAAGGCGGTACTTTCCTTGTAGGCGACATTGCTTTCCTGCTCCTGCTTTTTATCCAGAAGCACATTACCCTTATCATCGGTTACTTTTGTATATGCAATAGGTTCCAAATACATACCCTTATTGACAAACGGAACATATGCCGACGCCATAATAAGAGGATTTACACCCTCATTAAGACCTCCGAGAGCCATGGAAACATAACCCTCCTTAGGTCTGTCTATATGAACCTTTTTCAAATATTCCAATGATTTACCAGCACCCAGATAATCTCTGAACAATAAGGCCGCAACTACGTTCTGGGATTTTGTAATAGCTTTTCTTACAGTTAATAAACCTTGATAAGTTCCGGACTCGGCATTTGTAGGATATGGTGTTGTGGGTTTTGTATTATCCATATAAACCGGCACATCATCCACAACGGTTGCTGCTGTGAAAAGACCGGTATCTATACCCGGAGCGTAAACTGCTATTGGTTTAAAACTGGAGCCGGGCTGTCTGTGCATCAGCTCGGAGGCCGCTTTATTTAGTGTAAAATTAGCTGTTTTTTGACCGTATCCCCCATACATTCCGCGAATCTGGCCGTTGTTAGGATCGAGTACCAGCATGGCTCCCTGGGCCTGCATATCAGGATTGCTTATCTTTGCATTTGCAGGGAAGTTGTTTATGTTTGTAAATTCCTCAGTCATTATTTTTTGAACATTGGAATCCTGAGTAGTATATATCTTCAAGCCGCTGTTGTATATTTTAATGCTGGCAGCATCGCTTGAAAGGTTATACTGCTTCATAAGGTCTTTCTTAACTTGGGTCAGCACATAGTCAACAAAGTAGCTCTGTACATTTGTTACCTTTTTTGTTTCTTCATCCTTGGGCTGATAAAATTTTAGCTTTTCGGCTACAGCTTCGTCATATTCATTCTGGCTGATGTAACCCTGCTTAAGCATTTCTTTAAGAATAATTTCCTGACGATCTTTATTTCTATTTTTGTTTTTTTCACTAAGTGTCGGGTCATACAAGCCCGGTGATTTGGTTATTCCGGCTATGCAGGCACATTCTGCAAGTGACAGATCATCTACATCCTTATTAAAGAATTTCTTTGCTGCGGCCTGAACACCATAAACACCAGAGCCGGTAGTAATACGGTTCATGTAGTTGTCAAGTATCTGGTCTTTTGATAGAACTTTTTCAAGTGCCATGGCCTGCCAGGCTTCCTGAACCTTTCTTTTTATTGTTGACTCTTCATTTCCTGTAATATTTTTTACAAGCTGCTGAGTTATTGTACTACCGCCATAAGAGGCATTACCAAAGGTAATTATATACTCGAAAGCAGCTCCTACAAAACGTTTAATGTCCATACCATTATGTGTTTTAAAACGTGAGTCTTCAATAGCAATAAAAGCATTTCTCATATTATCGGGTATTTCTGAATGTTCAACCAGCACTCTGTTTTCACTACCCTTTATCTGGGCTATTTCGTTTCCATCTTTATCATATATGAAAGAGGTAAGCTTCGTTATATCCAGCTGATCGGGAGTTATTTCAGGAGCATTTTTTACATAGCCAAATACAGCTCCTCCTAAAATTCCACCAAAGACACACCCTAAAGATATGAGGATAACCATTACTGTCTTAATAACTGCAAGTGTAAATTGAACATAAGGAGAAGAACGTTTCTTTTTCTTCTTCACCGGCTGCTCTTCATTACTTTTTGCAGCTTTTTCATTAGGTCTCATAATATCCTCCTTAACTTTCTGAATAACAGTTGTTCTCAATATTATACCACAGTAGGAAAAGAGCCGCAACAAATTGCCTTGTCAGCAGGTTTCAAGCTAGTTTGTAATATTATTAAACCCCGGTCCACATATGTGAAACGGGGTAAATAAATTAACTGATTAGGACTCCTCTTCGCCGGCAGCTGCACTTTTTCTGAAGTCCTTTTTCTTTCCCAATAAAATTGGTTTAGCCGCGGGGGCTTCAAGCATTTTGCAATTCCCCTCAAAAAGACTTCCTTCTTCACAGACAAAGGATTTTACCTGAATGTCTCCAACTACCCGTGAGGTTGATAAAAGCTTGAGTAAGCCTGATGTAAATACGTTTCCTTCTATGGTACCTGAAACGTGAATATTTGAAGCTGACACATCGCCTTTGATTACTGAGGCATTCCCCAGATACAAATCACCTTGAATGATGACATTCCCTGTTACCTTACCATCAATTCTCACAATTCCCTTGGAGTTTATATCACCCTTCATCTCAGTGTTTGTACCTATAAGAGTGTCAAATGTGGCTTTCTCGTAATCTGTTTGCTTTTTAAACAAGTTTTTTTCCCCCTTTAATGTAAATCAAATCGGTGTTTATAGTAATTTAAATGTAGCTCCTATATGCCTATGCTCAAATCATTTACCAGTATCCAAGGTGACATACTCAGTCGGATTAACGGGTGTGTTTCCAATTCTTATTTCAAAGTGGAGATGGGGCCCTGTACTATTCCCGGTACTGCCAACCAATGCAATCTTTTGTCCCTTTTTAACCTTTTCTCCTTTTTTAACAAGGAGTTTTGAGGAATGACCGTAAATTGTTCTAAAGCCATTCTGATGATCGATCTTTACATTATAACCATAACCCTGTGAGTAACCGGAAAACTCAACAACACCTGATGCTGCAGCATAAATCGGATCCCCCTTTGAGGCTGATATATCAACACCTTCATGAGGTTTGTAAACTTTTTTTATGGGGTGGTTTCTCATGCCGAAGGGCGAAGAAATGAGCCCTTTGGCAGGAACAAAGTCAGGTATTGCAGCCATACAGCTTTCCAGCATTTGATCTGTTTTCTGTAACTGCTCCGAAAGATTAGGGTCAGAACTTGTAAAGCTATTAAGTTCCTTAACTAACTTACTTAGCTGTGTAAGGTTAATAAGCGTAGCTTTGTTTTCTTTATTTGTAGCAGAGCCTCTGCTGGTTTTAGTTACATAATCTTTAGCTACGTCTGTATACAGTCTTGAAAATTCTTGTATTTTTTCTTTTGCTTTAATATTTTCGGTTTTAAGCTCCTCCAGCTGATTGTTGCTAAGATTCAGCAGCTGGTTTTGCTGTCGTATTGTATCTGTCAAAGCTGCTATTTTTTCTTCCAACTCGACACTGCTTACTTCAGCGATTTTATTTGAAGAGTTTTCCTTATTTTTCAGATAACTATATGTAAAAAAGGACGCTGAAATTGATAGTATAATTAACGCTGTAATAAGGAGCTTTGCAAAAGGTGCCATAAGTGAAACCTTTTTTACAGAGTCATTTGTATTGGGTATGATTACAATAGAATAGCTCTTATTAAGTTTTTTCATAAAGCTTTTAAATTTCATTCTTACGTACCTGCCATAAATTAATTAGGATTGAAACCTAAGCCACCATAAAAAAGGACAATAAAATACCTTATATCGAATTATTTCCAATATAATGATATTTCTATACAATTGAGTTCTTTACTTTAACAAGTTATACTTTAAATGTGAATATTTTGCGACACTTTATGGTGGCTATCTTTTGTAGAATTAATAAGAAAAAACCAGAAGCGACAATTTGCAAATTATAATATTCTACATTAATTTAAAATATCCTTTTTTTGAGGACAATTGAGATAAATTATTTAAATCATTCATTAATAATATCATAATATTTCAATTGTCAGACTATTTGACGAAATATGACAGACTGTAGAGGATTTTTAAAAGTTATATCGAATTAAATCATATAACTGACTTTTATTTCGGAGGTTGCCATGAAAAACGTCAAGAGCACTGTTATTGGTGCTTTCAGTATTGTAATTGTTATATCGTTGCTATCAACAGCCATTTCATTTTTTGGCTATAATAAAGTAATAGATTCGGTTAATAACATTCAAGTGAATAAGGCAAATCAGGACATGCTCCAGGAGCTTCTCAAGCTGTCATATCAAAGACAGCAGCTGGCGAATGACAGCGTGACTTCTCTGACATTGAGCGGTCAAAAGGAGTTTGAGGCTTCCGGAAACAGTATTGACAAAATAGCAAATAATTTGCTTGATACCGGAATTACCCAACAGGATAAGGAAATGGTGAAAAGGCTCATTTCCATAAACAAAGAGTATTCTGATATATTTTTAAATACAATATCTCCTGACATTAAGAAGTTTGATAACATTTCTCTTGCACAAAGCTCAGCAGATGCTCAGAAGCTTTATGATACGCTTTATAAAAGCCAAGTGAGCCTAAGAGACCTTGTTGCTGCTGACCTTGATCCTAGACTGAACACTGCTCTCTCAGATGTTGTTGATATAAACAGACGATTAAAAATGATTAACGCAGATTCAAAGGAAATGGACGATAGTCTGACAGAAGTAAAAAACCTGTTGGGTGATGTTCTTATGGAGCTTCAGGATAACGGAACTGAAGAAACGGTTTATAAGGAAAAGCTAAATAAAGAGATTGATGCCTTAAAACAGGGAATAACAAACGTATCAGGAAATGGTCAGCTTATTTTAGACAACTCAGATGTGTTGGCTTTTGACAGGGTTTATAATCTGAAACAGGTAAAAACGCAGCTTAATCAGTATCAAATACTGTCCAACCTGCTATATAATTCGGCACAGCTTAATTCTATTGTGATGTATTCGGCTGCCACATATGAAGAAGATACAGTAGCAGGTTTTAATAGTACAAAAGCTAATATTGACGGGCTTATGAAGGATCTCTCGGCTGCAGGCTTGAATACGGAAGATATGGATTCTTTAAAAACCCAGCTCAATGCTTATTATGATGCGGCTGATAAGGTTTTGGACAGAAGTGCAATCATGCGGAGAGGTCTACTTGTCAAAGGTTCAATCCAGCTTAGTGATTTAAGCCGCGAATTTACCGACAACCTTGAGAAGTTGAGAAATTCTTTTAATGGATACCTGTCTGAGGATATTAAGACCTCCGAAAAAATTAAGACCACAATAATATGGATTCTTGCAGCGATAACTTTATTCTCAATTTTAGTTGGAATGCTGATAGCATTTGTTCTGGCAAAAAAGATAACTAACCCTATAAACTCTTTATCAGCAATACTCTCACGGGTTGAAAAAGGTGACCTTACGGTAAGAGCGGATATCAAAGCCGATGGAGAAATAGGCGGGCTAACCAAAAAGGTAAACAGTGTCCTTGAAGGCCAGCAGAAAATGGTTGAACAGTTCAAAGATACAACCCATGAAATAAGCAATCTTAAACAGCGCTTAACACTACTTGTCAAACAAAATCGCGATAGTGTAAGCAAGATTTCAAATTACAAAAGGAATCCGATTGTTTCCGAAGGCACTCACTTGGATACTGAAAGTATTATTACCGATGTTAAGACAGTTTCCATGCAGACCCAAAAGGCCGCTGATGACAGCCGTAAAGCAATTGAACTTGCAAAATCGCGCGGAAAAGCTGTTGAAGATGCTGAATTGGTCATTAATTCGGTAAATGAAACAGTTAAATCTATTTCTGCATCTATTTCAAAACTGGAAGCATCTTCAGGCAAGATTGGTGAAATAACCAACACCATTACGCAGATTGCATCACAAACAAATCTTTTGGCATTAAATGCTGCAATAGAAGCTAACAGAGCAGGGCAACAGGGAAAAGGTTTTGCCGTAGTTGCAGATGAAATTCGAAAACTCTCAAATGCAAGTAATCAATCTGCAACAGAAATTAAAAACCAAATAAAGGAGATTCAATCCAGTATAACTTATGCTGTGGAAAAAATGAATCTTGGTGTAATCGGGGTTGAGGACGGTGCTAACAGAATCAATAAAGTAAAAGAAGGGATATCCGAGATTATTGAATCTGTTAATCTGGTGGCGCAAGCTATCAAGGAATCTGCCGATAAAGCCCAAAATCATTACGAAACTACTGTTCAATTTATCGAGGCAGTTGATAACATGTCCAGATCTGCTGTTGAAACAGCAGTATCGGGTGAAAGTATTAATGATATTATAGAAATTCAGACAGATACACTGAAGGATTTGGACCAGATATCAATCCTCCTGCATGAGGCATCAGATGATTTAAAAAATATTTCAGAAAAGGTTAAAGTATAAGAATTGTTTTTTATATAAGAAATTGTTGGAAATAGAGGTATAAATGCATTACTATGTGGAATAATTAATATAACGGCATACTGATTCAAAAATAATTTTTTGTCCCTTAAGGGGGACTTTTTTTTTGCTAATTTCATACTGAAAATTTATGTATTTAAGAAGCCAGAAAATGTTCCGGCTTCTTAAAAAATATTTACATTCCACGTCCCGGAATTATAGCATCAACAACACCATATATAACAGCTGCAATTAAGGCTCCAAGAATTGTAACATTATAGCCAGGAACAATAAATTTAATAGCATAGATTATAACAGCCGCAAGAATGAAGCCTGAAATACCTCTTCCAAAAGGTGCTGCATTTATACCGGTAATTTTATTTACCAACCAGTCAAGCACGGCCAGTGCAACAGCAGCAAGGATTAATGAAAACCATGAAGAAATTGCAAAGCCCGGTGTTAAAAATGCTGTTATCGCTAATATAACCGCGCCAACAACCAATCGTAATAAAAACGAACCTAAGTCCGATCTTCCTCTTCTTTCAACTTTTTCCATATTATTATTATCCTTTCTAAAAGAATTTTAATAATTATGTCCTGAACTAATCCATAAATATTAATCTTATAATTTATATTTTACATTAACTGATACGATATACTGTTAAATACTGGAACTCACTTGTTCTGTCCCTGGGATTGTGACTGACTTTGCCCCTGCCCCTGCTGACTCTGTCCCTGTGATTGTCCGGCTTGCTTACCTGACATACCTGAAATAATTTGAGGTATTTTATCCATTAGCTGTTGACCGGCGGTACCGGTTGTATTAAGAGGCAACATGGACACGTTTTCCTTGTCTATAACAATTACTGCGTCAGTACATAATTTGGCTCCCAAGCCAAGTGCTCCTCCTGCCATGTTCCCGGCTCCTGACATTGAATTCATGCCGGGAGATATAGTGGATGAGGACCCCTGCTGTCCTTTAGTGGCTGAGTTCCCGGTTCCGTAACCGAGGGTAAGGGACACTACGGGTAAAAAAGTTTTATCACCATGAGTAACAGGCTTTCCTATAAGTCCCTCATTCTGGGTAAAACCTTCTAAATTAGAGAATAATGCATCAACATTCTGTGTTAAGTTTACGTTCTGATCCATTGTAATTTCCTCCTGTTTTTAAGGTATTTTATTAAGTTTGTTAGTGAAGCCCCTAAGTTTACTCTTGCTCTTGCATCAAAATAAATATAATCGTGCGCTGACATAAAGTCAGGTACCTGGTTTAAGAAATCTATATTTATAAACTGCGAAGCTGCATTTATAGCACCGCAGGTGATGCCTGTCGAGGATGGATTTGTAAATCCGTATTTTGTGTTAATGGTTACATCTTTAAGGTTAAAAATTTTAAGCAGCTCTTTTTTTTTGATACCGCCTTTATTTTTCCCCGGTTTGATGGTTTTTTTAAGTAAATGCAAGCCAAAAAAATATATATTAACAACCGGGTGGTTATTTTCCAATTTACCAATACCCTTTATAAAGGGATTAATCCAGCTCACTGTAAAATGCATATCATTCCTGTCCGAGTCGAATAATAATTTTAATTTAGCATCAATAGCAAAGAACAATAGAAGTATAAAAGCTATTAATATTAAAAGAATAAAAACAATACCCATGAATGGACCTCCATTCTAAAAAGTTTATCAATATTAGAATAACCACCTGCATTGGTTTTATGTTCACAATATTTGTATGAGGTAATGAATTAGTTTTTTAAAAATGCAGATAATATCTTTACGGAGGTGGAGCCTAAATGTCAACATTGGATAATGAAGTTAAGATTACAACTTATGACAGATTGTTAAGAGCTTGGGAAAACTCTATGGAGCTTGTTCGTGATTATGAGATGTATTCCAAGAGAATTGAAGATGATGAAATCAAAGAAGTATTTAAAGAATTTGCCGAAGATGAAGGAATGCATGCTACCAAGCTTCGTGAGATGCTGCTGGATTACAGACGGGAGCACTAATTCTTTATTTAGGCGTTATATAGTATCGCTGCAGTCTGAAAGCAGTAAATTATACATTGTATAAAGGCATAAGGATGGGCTTCGGAGTAAAGCAACTCTGATAGAATATCTTATTATGCCTTTATTATTTTTCTCTTCTGAATATTAACCTTCACATTTAAATAAGACACTCCAAACTTTTATGATTGCGACCCCGATTTGGGTTATGTTATTATAACGAGGAATAAGGTTAGTTAATATTGATAGTTAAAGAAAGGGCTGATGGTAATTAAAATGAAGCAGGCTTCGCAAAATAAATTTTCCCGCTCTAAGGTTTATCAACTTGAAATTACAGGACTTACTCATGAGGGACAGGGAGTAGGTAAGATAGAAGGTTTTGTAGTATTTGTAGATTCAGCTCTTCCGGATGAGACAGTAACGGTCAAAATTATCAAAGAAACCAAAAGTTATGCAGTAGGAAAGCTTATTGATGTAGTTAAACCATCACAAAACAGAGTTAAGCCCTTCTGTCCGGTTTTTGATAGCTGTGGAGGCTGCGCAGTTCAACACATGAACTATCAGACACAGCTGGAGTTTAAAAAAGATACCGTCCTTCAGAATCTTAGAAGAATAGGCGGGTTGGAGAATATTATAGTTCATGACACCATTGGCATGCCCAGCCCTTTCAGGTACAGAAATAAGGTTCAATATCCTGTAAGTCTTCAGAATAAGCAGGTTCAAATAGGTTTTTATGAAAACCGTTCTCATAATATAATTGACAGTACAGAATGTGATATACAGCCCGAGGAAAGTAATGTGATTAGAAGTCTTATAAGGGACTTCTGCAGCAGCAATAAAATAAGTATATATGATGAGGCCACAGGCAAGGGTCTGCTGCGTCATGTAATGGTCAGGAAGGGCTTTAAGACAAATGAGCTAATGGTAGTGCTGGTAGTAAACGGTCAAAAACTGCCAGGTTCGGACAAGCTGGTACAGATACTGACTCAAAAATACCCGAACCTTAAAAGTATAATGCTGAATGTGAATACAAGGAATACAAACATAATTCTTGGAACAAAGAATGTATGTCTGTTTGGACAGAAATTTATTTCGGACTACATAGGCAAATATAAGTTTAATATTTCACCGTTGTCCTTTTTTCAGGTCAACCCGGTTCAAACTGAGGTTTTGTACCGTAAGGCGCTGGAATATGCCCAGCTTACAGGAAACGAAAATGTGTTTGATCTGTACTGCGGAATTGGAACTATTTCATTGTTTTTATCCGAGAAAGCAAAGAAGGTTATTGGTGTGGAAGTAGTTCCTGAGGCAATAGAGGATGCCAAAGAAAATGCAGCTCTGAATAATATCACCAACACTCAGTTCATAGTGGGAGAAGCAGAGGTTGTGATACCAAAGCTATACGCTGAGGGCATCAGGGCAGATGTGGTAGTGGTAGATCCACCTAGAAAGGGCTGTGACGAGGTGCTGCTCAATACACTTGTTGAGATGAAGCCTCGGCGTATAGTGTACGTCAGCTGTAACCCGTCCACGCTGGCACGGGACCTGAAGTATCTGCACCTTCACGGGTACGAAGCCCGTGAGGTGCAGCCGGTGGATATGTTCCCGTGGACGGGGCACGTTGAGACGGTAGCATTGATAACAAGGGTAAAAGAGTAGGGGTTTGCAAAGCCCAGTATATAAACCGTTTGTGTGTTTTTGCATTTAAAAATAAGGGTATGAAAAATGTGATTATTTTGCTTCGTGGGAACATATCGAGACGAGCCATTAACCTAGTGACAGAGCGATTTAGATGTCGGTGCTTGGTGAGTGGTCAATATAGATATCAGAGGTTTGTGAGTGGCCGATTTAGATGTTTCTTTTAGGGGAGAGTAGGTTAGATGGCATTTACGGGCCAATTAAAGTAGTGTTATTATAAAAATGTTGAAAACATCTCAAACATTAAGGTGGATGTAATGGCCCTTTTTTTCGACGAGATCCTTACTACAAGATATAACATAATATAAATGGAGTTGGTACAATGCGTAGCGATATTCCTTCGCCATTAAAGAAAAATGCTTTATGTGATTTTCTTAATAAAATCTGGTCTGAAGGGTGGTTTAATGATTTCTCTGATAGCCACTTTATAATTCAAGCTATGGAAAATCGAATAAATGGTTATGTTGGAGAAAACCAGTTAAAAGAGAATAATTTTAATATTTTTGATTTCAATGATAATTTTGCTTTGAACTTCTCGATCAATCTTTCAGCCAAACTATATCATCTTACAAAAATATTTGGTGAACAAAACATAAAACGATTTGTTCAGGATCAGCTGTCAGCTGGAAAGGCACATTATGAAGAAGATCAATTTTTTCGTGCACTTTCAGAAATAAGTATTTTAAAATACTTTGGGACTTTTGGACCGGACGTCTTTTCAAATGCTATTTATGAGCCACCAGTTGGAAAAAATGGGAGAAATCCAGAAGCAAGGTTTATCTACAAGGACGGCACTATCGTAGATGTTGAAGTAAAAACGCCGGGTTTTAAGCATGAACAGTATACTGAGAAAATTATAATTCCTACGCTTTTATTGGATGCAGATGGTAGAGATATTTTAAACCGCTATTGTCAGGAACAGAATGTTCGTTGCATACTTCCAAGAGTACATAAACTTATTGACTTTTTGAATAATGCAAACGAAAAATTCATTACACCTATGGAGGACAATCACATTAATTTGCTGTATATAAATTGGACATATAGCGAATTCCCATCAAATAGCTTTCTAGAAGCATTTTCTTTGCTTGCAAATTCTCACAATGGAATCTTAACGAATAAAAAAATTGGTATTTCCATGGGGCTTCAGGAAAGTGTTTATGAGAAAATTTCTGCAGTAATCGTATATACGGATTCGTTGAACGGCCTTGTTTTTAATGATTTTAGGTATTTATGGGCATTACGCAATTTTGCAATTATTCCAGTTAATCGATCGGATAATAAATTGCTGAGGATAACAGATATGGATTATAAACGAAATCCTGTGCCACCACGCTTGATGGTAGATTTTAAGTCGAAAAAATTGGAAGAACAAGCTGAAGCCGCAATGCTTTCTGTAAATATGATGCGAATAATTGAAGAACACATTCTGAAATGAATATTCTGATTTATAAATATATTAAAAGGACTTGAGTACAATGGAAGAGAAAAAGTATACACAAAAAGACTTTATGATAGAATATGAAAACACAAGGTTGAAAGAATTAGGAATAGATATAGAAAAAGATGAGTACTATAAGCATCCTAAATTTATTGAGTTGAAAAAGGGATATATCAGTGAATTTAAGCATTTTGTGACTGAAGCTTGGTGGATAGAAAAGAATATCGTAGGGCAAGAAAGATTAAAAAAAATATATGGTATATATGCATTTGGGATTGAGGCAGAGTTAGATGAAAAAGAATTACAGGATATTGCATTGTATACCGCTTTAGCAGATAAATATCCTGAAAAGTGTAGGAATGAAGCTGATGTACGAAAATATTTTAATAGAAATGAACATTCTGAAAAGAATGGTGACAAATTAGGTTTGATAGCAAGGCTAAAAGAATGGGGATTCGATATAGAAGCATTTCCGGAAAGCAAAAGAGAAAGAATAAAATTATTGTATTTTCTATATTGTGTGGAAAATGAAAACAGAATGCTTCTTTCACAGTTTTTAAAAAATCCTACGTTAGAGAATGTAGATAATGGATTTATTGGACATGTAACTAAAAATGGCGATATTATGTCAGAGATAAAACGAACTATTGCGAGAGAGATTAATCCAGAGTACATATATATGTTAAATGGAACTATGCTAACAATAGCACAAGAATGGGAAACCCAGATTCAACGAGTAATGTTAGCTGTGGATTTTTGTGATAACAAAACTAAATTACAAGATTTAGAACGGATGAATGAATATGTTAATATTGTAGCTAATATGGTTTGTCAGCATCCTGATAAATGTGGATATTATGAAGATACCTTATTAGAAACATTCTTATTGAAATTATCGCAGCATGAATATATCGGAATTGAGAATGACATTTTGGATATTGCAGAAATTGCAACGGATATACCAGAAGTTACTATTTCATATAGACCGCAAAGATATATAGAATTAGCATTTGAGACTGTGGCTAAGGACGCTGTAAAATTATATATAAAGGAAAATCGAAGAGAATTAGCCCAATTGGTGTTTGAAAAAGACAAGATTACTGGTAGTGACTATCAGAAGTTTGATACAGCTGCAGCAAAAGCTGAATACTGTATTGATATATTTCATGCAAATACTTTTATGCGACAACACAATAATATTACTAAGTTATTAGTACTTGTAATCATACAGGAAATTGTGAGGCTAGATAGGAAAGAAATAATAGAAAATAAGTTTTATCGATATGAAAGAAATGATCAAAAGACACTTAATACAGAAATTATGAATTCTACAAGTGCATTTCGAAAAAATCAATTTGCATGGATAGCTAAAGTTATGAGAAGGTATAATTTATATAAGGGGAAAAAGAAGGAGACTGTTCTCGCCAAAACAATAGAAAAAAACATAGATAGAATAATGATTAAGATTTTTAACTGCAATTCATTAAATGGTATGATTTGCGTTCATAATTATGTAATGATATGGCTGGATGCAGTTTTTGTAGATTCTCAAATTGTTTTGAGAGACTTCAATACATTTAGAGAGAAAATATATAAAAGGAACGGATTTAATGTAGCGGTTAACTCGTTTAAGGCCCAAATGTTTTTTGGTACAAGTGTTAATTCCGAAATTCCGTTATTACTCGCTAATGTAATAATAGATAAAATTGAGGAAATGATTTCACTAGGCGAAGATGAAATGGTAATAAAATGGCCGATTGGGATGGAAGATAATTATTTTCACGAGGAGGAAGAATTTTATATAGTAACAATTATAGATATCAAAAATAAGGAAGTTACTATATCAGATTTTGAAGCCGATCCTAAAGGGAAATATAGAGAGCGGCTTATAACAAACGGGATACCAATATAAAGATTCAACTAAAAGCCAAAGAGTGTGATCTGTAAGGATCATTCTCTTTGGCTTTTTATTATTTTGGATGAAAAGTCTACGGCTAAGTGGTAACGAATTACCAGATTTAATATGTTATCTTATATTCATCGTTGGAAAGATATTTAGCGATAAGGAGGTGAATGTGTTATGGCTTCATATATTGATGAAGATGAATTGGAATGCCGAGTTTGTGGTCATATAGGCATGCTACTAAATGGGGATTGGACAGTTGAATGTCCATCATGTGATGCGGAGTATAGTTTAATAGATGAATAGGGAAATAAGAGATAGAAGGGATGAAATTTATGAAATGCGAGAATATTTTTATTGAGTATGAACCATCAGATACTATTGAGAAGCAAGGAAAAAGGGGCGATATTCAGAAATATCTGAAAAAAGGTTATTATATCAAAGAAGAAAGAAATGGTTATTGGGTCTTAGTCAAAAGTTCAAAAGTAATTATTAATATTAGTAATTCTTCAGGAAATTGGACTTTTGACATAAAGCAAGATATACTTGATTTTTATGAAAAAAAGAAAATTTCTGAGAAATTAGTTGAAAAGTTCAAGCAGGATATTAAGGATGATAAGGTCAGTATATATATGGATGAAAAAGGTAATTATGATATTAGGTGAATAAGGTTAACGGAAAAAAATATATTGGCAGCGCAGATATATGTAAATGTACGAATTAGTTTCCAAAGATGAAAACATCAATTTATGTAAATCAATATAGATAAAAGGAACAAACCGTTTAGTCTAAAGATCTGCGGCTTGTTCCTTTAGGTTATTCTTCCACGTCCACCGCAACGCCGGACTTAAATTCCACGCTAAATCTGTCCTCATAGACGGTGACCTTTTCAATCAGTCGCCTAACAAGCTGCTCATCGTATTCGGTAAGAGTGGTAGGCTGCTCCTGCAGGAATGAACTCATGTCGGAAATTCGTTTCCTCAGTTCATCCCGTCCGGCGCTTTCCAGCTGAAGCTTCTGTTTTTCCTCGCGAAGATGGTAAATTTCATCGCCAACTTTCTCATAATCGGCCTTGGAGCTGGCGAGCTTCAAAAGCTCGGCTTGCAGCTCCGACAGTCGTTCATCGATACCAGCCAGAGCATGATCATTTCCGTGAGTTAAGACGGTTTCGATATTATTCTGCAGGGTCACAAGGAAGGAGTCCTTTCCGCAGAGCGTTTTATTTATGGCGGTAACCATTAGCTGTTCGATTGTGCTTTCCAGCACCGTTCGGGCATCGCAATATAATCCGGTGTTTTCTAACCTGCTGATGCAGCGCCAAACAACCGACTTTTTACCTCGGTTGTTCCAATGAATCCTGCGGTAAAACTCGCCGCAGCCTCTGCAAATAATCATGTTCGAGAAACAGTGAATGCTGCTGAAGGTTCGATTCTTCCCGTTCGGGCTGGTATGGACAATGCGGCGACGGATGAGTTCCTCCTGCACCTGCATGAAAATTTCTCGGGGGATGATGGCTTCATGGCTGTTTTCCACATAATACTGTGGAACGATGCCATGGTTCTTTACCCGCGTCTTTGTGAGGAAGTCCGTGGTATATGTTTTCTGCAAGAGCGCATCGCCTATATATTTTTCATTACGCAGAATCTGGTTGATGTTGCTGGTGTGCCACTTTTCATGGCCTGCACCATTCAGAATACCGTCGGCCTCAAGGCCTCGGGCTATTTTCAACATACTGGCGCCTTCGAGGTATTCCCGGTAGATGCGCTTTACGATTTCAGCTTCCTCGGGAACAATGACCAGTCGCTTATTCTCATCCTTAGTGAATCCCAGAAACCTATTGCAATTAACTTGAATTTCCCCTTGTTGGTATCGGTATTGCAGCCCCAGCTTTACGTTCTGACTCAGGGACTGGCTTTCCTGCTGGGCAAGAGATGCCATAATGGTGAGCATGACTTCGCCCTTGGAGTCCATGGAGTTGATGTTTTCTTTTTCAAAGTACACGGGGATGCTTTTTTCTTTAAGCTGCCGGATATACTTCAGGCAGTCCAGCGTGTTACGGGCAAATCGGCTAATGGACTTTGTGATGACCATATCAACATTGCCCGCCATGCACTCATCAATCATGCGGTTGAATTCCTCTCGCTTTTTGGTGTTGGTGCCAGAGATGCCGTCGTCGGCATAGATTCCTGCCAGCACCCAGTCCGGATGACCGTTTATGTAGGCAGTGTAGTGCTCAATCTGTGCTTCATAGCTGGTGGCCTGTTCGTCGCTGTCTGTGGAAACCCTGCAGTAGGCAGCTACCCGCAGTTTAGCTTTTTCCTCATCTTCTTTATTTCCTCTGGCATTCTTCCTGGCTGGGAGCACAGTGACGTTTTTCTTTACATTCACAATTTACACCTCGCTTTCTATAAGACTGTAGGCATATTCCGCCTGCTGGAAGGGGTCGTCGAACTGTTTGGTACCCTCTTTGATGCGGAAGGCAGTGGGGAAGACGACCGCAGTAGCTTCTTTTGGTTCATGTATACGACCGAGCTTTATAGCCCGCTTGACGCGCTCAGCTTCAGCTTCGGTAAAAATTTCTGATTCAATAATTGCTGGGTAGTACTCATCACCGAGGTAATGCTTATTCCGGAGCATCTTTCCTATAGCCGCATGGGAGGTTAGGATTCCTGCCTTTTGGGATGCAGTCGCCAAGGAATCACCTGAAAGGTAAGCCTGAAATAGAGACTTTATCTGTTGGGCAGCAAGCTCATCTATCTCGGCTTTGCCGTTTTCTATCCGATAGCCATAGGGTGTGTGGCCCATTCATCTCACCAGCCTCGTATTATATAGTCGTAGTTATTTATATCCCTCGCCAAGGATATGTAATATACTGTTTAAGATACTGTGGATTAGTTTCACCTACCTACCACTTTGATGGTTAAAGAAAGGCTCTAACCACAGTCTCTTTGTTACTTTGTTAATCAGTTAGATACCGCATGACGGTTTATTTAGAACGAGGTTACAACTGCAAAGAGCACTGTGGTCCTAAAACAGTATCAATTTATTTCAAGGAGTATTTGAATGATATACGTAGGAATTGATATTTCTAAGGATAAGCATGACTGCTTTATCACTAACTCAGATGGAGAAGTGCTATTCAAAGTTTTTAACATCCAAAACAATCTTGAAGGGTTCAATTACCTTTTTCAAAGAATTAAATCCGTTGCATCAGATTTTGGCAAAGTAAAAGTAGGTCTTGAGGCCACTGGACACTACAGCTACAATCTTCTGGGATTCCTTCTTGATAAAGGTCTGACCACCTTTGTTATCAACCCGTTACATACCAATCTTTACAGAAAAAGTCTAAGCCTTAGAAAGACGAAAACGGATAAAGTTGATGCCCGTACAATAGCTATGATGTTAATGTCTGATGTAAACCTTAAGCCCTACTCAGATACATCTTACCACAATGAAGAGTTAAAATCACTAACTCGTTACCGTCTGGATAAAGTTCAGGAACGTGCTAAGCTAAAAACATCTATTTCAAGACTTGTTAACATTCTTTTCCCTGAATTAGAAAAGTTGGTTCCCACCTTACATATGGCTTCTGTCTATGCTTTGTTACAGGAATTCCCTGGTGCCTCTAAAGTAGCTACTGCTCATTTAACCAAGCTTACAAATCTTTTAAACGAATCTTCAAAAGGTCGCTATTGTAAAGACATGGCTGTTACTATCCGTGAAGCTGCTAGAACTTCCATCGGTTCAATAATGCCAGCCAAGTCTCTAGAGATGAAGCACACCATTTCCTTAATTAAAGAATTAGATTCAGAAATTGATGATATCGAGGCTGAAATTAAATCTATTATGGATGAAATATCTTCGCCGATACTTACTATTCCAGGGATCAATTATCGTATGGGAGCAATGATTATTGCCGAAATTGGTGATTTTAAAAGGTTTGATTCTCCTGATAAAATACTTGCATATGCAGGATTATCTCCATCAACCTACCAGTCAGGACAATTGGAATCCTCTTATTCTCACATGGAGAAGCGTGGTTCGAGATATTTGCGCTATGCACTATTTAATGCTACCAAATTCGTTTGTCACTGGGATCCAACTTTTGTAGCATATCTTCAAAAGAAACGTAGCGAAGGTAAGCATTACAATGTTGCAATCTCACATGCCGCCAAAAAGCTTGTAAGGGTTATCTACCATCTTGAGAAAACAAAGCAGGCATATATCAAAGCGGCTTAAACTATTTCTTAATACTTCTTTTTGAGCACCTTAAAAGATGCTCTATTTGTCATGCAGTTTTCAAAGTTCAAATAAATCAATGAAATATTAAGTCATTTTTATTGTAAAATATCATTTTTACACTTGACTTTTAATAGTTAGTCTTTCTTTTAATGTAATGCCGCATTTTAATTCAAATCCAATCTCTGTCCGGGAATATACAATAACCCGTTCTACAAATTTGTTGAAAACATCTTCATCAAAGCGTTTCAACATGGTCGCCTTGGTGGCATATTGCAGTAAGGTACTGACCTCACTTAAATGCTGGTTCCCACTCTGTAGTAGGCGGTTGATAGAATCCTTCTGACGTTTTAACAGATCAGCTTCCTGAAGCAGATTGTTGTTGCTTTTCTTGTAAACTACGCGGTCGAGATAGCCTTTGGTCATCAGATTGATTAGCACATTTTGCTGTTCAGTGTTTTCCTCCAGCTTTTTATCAATGTCTTGAATGCTCATGAGGCTATCGTCAGCATTCACATCTCGCAGGCCTATCAATAGAGGCTTCAGTACAGTTTGATGACTGAAGATAAGCTTGTTCATCATTGTGACGAAGGCATACTCAAAATCGGAATCCGGGACGTATTTCATAGAGCATTTTCTAATGTTTTCAATATGAGTGGAGCAGCACCATGCAATGTATTTGCTTCCGCTGGAGTGGGTTCGGCGCTTAAATGTGCCACCGCACTGACCGCAGATGATTTTCCCGGAGAAGGGGTAGCGGTTTAAGTATTTATCGCTGTACTTTTCTACACCCTTTTCCTTGGCGCGCTGCTCAATGATTTTCTGGGCAGCTTCAAAATCCTCCCGGCTAATAATCGCTGTATGATTATCTTTAACGTAGTACTGTTCTTTCGCACCATCATTTTTATGCCTATTGTAGCAGGCATCAGTATAGGTCTTCTGAAAAATGACGTCACCGGTGTACTTTTCATTACTGACCATGCCTCGGATGGTCGTGGATGTCCAGCGTCCACCTTTCTTAGTGGGAATGCTGCGGCGGTTCAGCTCATCTGCAATCTTGTGAGTGCTTTTTCCAGACAGGAGCTCAGTAAAGATAAAACGGACGATTTCAGCCTGTTGTTCATTCACAAACAGTTCACCATCAACAGCATCGTAGCCATAGGGAGAAGACGCTATTTTGTAGGTACCGTTTTGGAATCGCCTTTGAATGGACCATTTATTGTTCTCGGCGATGGAGGCTGATTCACCCTCGGCCAGTCCACTCAGGATTGACAGCATGAGTTCACTTTCCATTGACCCGGTGTTGATGTTCTCGCTTTCAAAGTAGACGGAAATGCCAAGCTTGGTCAGTTTGCGAACCAGATCCAGGCAATCCATAGTGTTTCGAGCAAACCGGCTTATCGACTTTGTGACAATAAAATCTATTTTTCCTTGCTCGCAGTCGGCAATCATCCGAAGCAGCTCAGAGCGTTTTTCTTTCTTGGTACCCGTTATGCCCTCGTCATAATAAAGCCCGGCAAACTCCCATGCCGGATTTGCCTTGATGTAGGATTCGTAATGGCTTTTCTGGGTTTCAAGACTAACCAGCTGATCGTTGTTGTCGGTTGAAACGCGGGCATAGGCAGCGACCCGCAGCTTTGAATACTTTACTTGGCCATTTGAATTTTGAGCGATTTTCGTTACTTTCAAGTTCTCACCTCCTTGGTCAGTATCACATATTACCTCTAAAACCTATTTATATCAACGGTTTTAAGGCATAATCTCTGCTAAGGCGGGAGAAAAAGATTGACGGTTCAACGCTGTTATCTTGTTGAACTCTGATTCGGATATAAACCCTTCATCAAGTAAGGCTTTGAGCAGCTTTTGAACTCTTACGTAATCATACTCACGTTGCAGTTGCTCCTGTGGAACTGGCTTTTTTTCAGCACTGCTTTCAGGAGTCTCATATTTAGTGTTTGTCATTTTCTGTTTCCTCCTTTTGAAGAGAGGCACCCCTTCGATATCCACAGGACAGGAAAGGTCTGTTTGAGTACCGGAAGGTTCCTTTTTCCCGTGGCTTTTTTGCTGGGGGGGCAAAAAAACTCCCCTCACTTCCAAAAGGACAGTGAGGGGAGTAAATCCGTAGGAAAATTATTTCTTTATTCAGCTTTGATGTAAGCATCCACAAATCCTGCCGCCTTAAGCTTTGTAAGTAGCACCTCCGCATTGGATCTGATGTTATAAGCTCCGACCTGTACCCTGTAGCATTTAGCATTTGATTCAGGCTTTGGATTCGGTAGGACATATTGAATGCCGAAGTATTCAAGAACTCCCTTGGACAATGCAATTCCAATGTCCTCAATGTGGTTAATAATCCATTGCGCATCTCCGGCATTGTCATGGAAGGCTGTTTCTACTAGTGCTGCTGGAGCATTTGTATAAGCCAGTTCATACATATGCTTGCCAGGTCCGTAAAAGTTGCAGCCTTCATGAACACCCCTGTCCTCCGTCGGAGTGAGTGGAGACAGCTTTGCATAGACTGCCCTTGCAAGCTTTTCCCCATGACCTCCGAACTTATGGCAATAAACCTCACAGCCACGACCGCCACCGGCATTGCTGTGTATGGCAAAGTGGATATCCGGTTTTTTGACATTGCTGTCCTCAACTACCTGCTGCAGTGACCATTCCGGTTTGTTCCTGAAAACCGTTAAGCCGTGACGTAGAAGCTCTTTCTCTGTGATATCGGCAATCTGATTCATCCTTGCTTCCTCAGTGCCGTAATTTCCGACGCCTATATTGTTTTCTTGTGTTGAAGGACTTAAATATACTGATTTATTCATCGGTTTTTTCCTCCTTGTTAAGCTGCTCCAAGGCCTTCTTTAACTTCTCGGGTATAGGTAATCCTATCTTGCCAGTGTTCTCCAAGATACTGATCCCTTCATTTGAAAGGTAGAAAAAAATAACGGCGGTGCGGATTGCACTACCGTTCTTGATGAGATAAACATCTACAATATTTCCGATACCTACAAGTGTAAAAATCATGACCTTTTTAAATATCCCTCGGAAGCCCACCTCGCTTGACAGCTTTCTTTCCAGCACTGCCACCATCAAGCCCGTAATGTAATCAATAACCACAAAGGCAATCAGTGCATACATAAAGCCATCAAAGCCTCCTAAAAACCAGCCGATATATCCGCCAAGTGCGCTAATAATCAGCTGTATAACGTTAAAAGTATTCTTCATTTTCTTCGACCTCCGTTTCTTCTCATATTATGGTTGGAAAGGGTCTACCCTTTGGATGTTGAAGTCATACTGTATCTTCATTGTATTTGTCGGGGTCTTGGTTACCGGACTTGGGAGCAATGTCATTGCCGCTACCGGTTCCCATATATACCAACTCTGGCCCCACTGGTACACATTGTTTCCGCTTGTTTGATAATAATAAGTTTTTGTGGCTGAGCCTGCTGTGTCCTCAAGTACAGTGTTGTAATCAAAACTCATGCTCCTATAACTCAAGTCAAGGATATTAAACATATTGTCTACTATAAAAACATAGTTTCCATTATAGACAAACCAAGTATCAACATCCCTATACTGAAGTTTTAAATCATATCCGTTTAAAGTTGCACCACTTGTGCCTGCAGGAACTGTTATTGTACTTAAGTCATATAGAGCCACCTTTGTTAGGCCTGAATCTGGGTTGCATACCAGAATAAAAGTTTTATTTACAGAGCCTGACACATAATATCTTACCGGAATATAGAGCTTCCCATTTTTACACCCTATTGAGCCATTTCTCAGATAAGATTGCAATGTACTATCATAACTTGACGGTATCTCAGGAATCTGAGACCTTATTAGTACCGTATAACTGTTTGAAAGTGATATTTCCACCTTGCTGTTGTCATCAAGATTGAGCCTGTGTAGCCTATTGTTATAACTTTCATAAAACATATATACATAGTTGTTTTCCTGGGCCATCATCCACTGGCAAGGTGCGTAACTGGTGCTTGTTAATCCCATTGTTGTGTAAAGGTCAATTTCTGAGTATTCATCAGTATCAATATTTACTACACCCATACAAAGTTTGTTTGTTGTATAATTCCTTCCAACTATATACAGTTTGCTGTTGTACTTGAATATCTTGGGATAATAGGTTGGATTTGATCCAGTTACACCGGGAGTGAAGTTTGTGGGTGCCGGTAGATTTTTTGACTTGCTTGTATATCCATCGAGCTTATATCTTCTTGATATACCCTTCATTCCGTATATTGCTTCCTGTAAGCTTGTATCAATATTTAACTCAGCCCACCATATCTTTTGGAAAGTACCGTTAGCAACACTTGTTGCGAAGTCAAATACAAAATGGAGGTTGCTTTCTGTAAATACTGTCTCACTGAGATTAATAGTGCCTTTTGCAGTATTAGTTCCAACATATGCTCTCGACTTATCAGCCCAACCGATTATGTTCCCTTTTATTGAGCGCGCAAAGGAGGACTCAGGGGTTGAATCATCTGTAAGCAGCAAGTGTCTGAAGGGTGCAGTGAAATATGAATAATTGTGATTGGAATAGTTGTAGCCCGCATCCCCCTCAATATAAGCATTATCTTTGTTTTGAGTTGTGCTCCCAACTTCGGAATCATTGTATTCCCACTGCCTTCCCCAAGGATTGCCCCTTATCCTGCAACAGAAATAATCCATGAAAGCCATCCTTGCAATTGCATCTGTAATACGGTTCTCCGTCTTTATTTCTCTTTCAAGCTTTCCAGCTTCATTGAAGAGCTGGATTGTCACAACTCCCTTAATTTCCACATTCGGCTTCATCTTTATATGTTCTTTTATAGTTCCATCGATAAAACTCTTGTCATAACCTTTAGTTTCACGCATTCTCATTATCCCTCCCTATGTTAATAGCACATTGACAGTTTCAGCAATTCTTCCGGCACTGACGTTTACAAAAAGAATATTTTCTATGCAGGCAGAAGCGGTTGGTGCTTTTGTCTGCACTATATAATTAAATGTCACCCTTCCCGAGCCAACATCAGTGTACTTAATCTCCTCGCGTACTTCGGCATGAGGTACTTCCGAGCTCAATCCGCCTGACAGGTTTCTTCCATCAATGGCAAGCTGTAGTCCATTTGGCATAATGGTAAGTGAGCCAGTATCTACCGAAAGCTTCACACTGAAGTAATGGCCACCTTCTGGTATCGCCACAAGTGCCATAGGAATGGCAATCATGTTATCACCTACTTGAAGCTTCTGCTTCAGATTGGTCGGTATCACGCTGTTATCAAGACTGTATTTGACAGTCAGTGTTGCAACGGAAGAGGTATTAACACTAAGTACAAGATAGGACATAACATTAGTGTTTCTTACAGTACCAATGGGCATATAAATAACTTCCTTGTCTGCGGTACCGATAGTCAGTGTGCTTGGGTTTGTAAAATACAGCATAGAACTCATGGCCTGCGAAATGCTGCTTGCCATAGCTTCACTATTTCTTGAAACCTCTGCAATATACTGATCAAGAGTGGAAAGGGGCTGTCCAAGTTCTACCTTGGTATTTTTTGCACTCAGAATATCCTTTTCAAGGCTTATAACCTTAACCTTTATATCAACGCCGAGGATGCTGTGCTTTACAGTGACAATGTCTCCGACCTCCACAAGCTCCAAAGCCTTATAATTTTTATATTCCTCGGTCTGCCCAAGCAATATGAAATCAACCTTATAGTTGACATCAGGAATTGCATTTGCATCAAGGTATTTTTGTGCTTCAATCCTGAGAATTCCTTCGCTTGTGGCATCCTTGAACTCAACCTTTTTAATCACAGCAAAATTAGGATAGTCTGAATCCTCCCAAGCGGGATTGAGCAGGTATTTTTCCGGGAGGGTGATACCATTGGTGCCAACCGGGTAAATCCAGGTAGCTACATTATCACAGTTCAGTTTCTCACTGATACCGATGATGTTTTTTCCGTAGCGGATGTGAACCCCTTTGTCAGATCCCTTGCTCGCATTGATTTTTATATTGAAGTTATCCCTGACAAGTTCACCCTGCCACTCATTAACCAGAAGAAACACTGCCTCGACACCATTCTTTTTGACCACATACTGGGTAGCTGTTTTGGTTAAATCACTTCCAACAGAGTAGGTGGCTGAAAGCCCCAGCTCATCAATAATCATTTCTAGTGCTGCCTGGCAGGTTTTATTCTCTGCACGTCTGTCCGCAACGATGAAGTTCGTGAGATCATAGAATATATGCCTGGCATTTGCAGTGATTGTTCCGGCTTTGCTGTCCTTGTCAGTGTTATATATCCTGAAAAGCTGCCCATCTGCCCGGATGACATTGAAGGGTTTGATGTATGCCGCTTTTTTTGAGTGTAGGGGATAGGAGAGGGAGAGCTCATATTCATTGTTAAGCTTTTCAGTTATCTTACATTCCCGGCATTCATTCAATACAGCAAGGCCATTGTGAATAAAGGCAGTTTCTTTTTTATCATAAATATTTATCATTACAACCACCGCCAATTCGGAGTAATTTCAAGCTTTGTAACTCCACCAGAAAAAGTAACGGTGTTGTTGCCTGTAGAAAGTATGGGGAATTCACCGGCCATAAGGTTGTTTGCATTCTTCATTTCACCGTTTACATGGTAATATGCTTCCTCAAGCTCACTATCCAGTGTTAAATACGGTACGGTTATATTGGAGAGCGCCACTTCGGCACTATTAATTTTGAACTTACCGCTTCCAGTACAGTAGACCTTAATAACTGGCCTGCTTGCTACACTTCCCTGATTTACGATGGTTGTCCCTGCACCTGCGTTGACCGTTATGACTGTGTTGTTCACCCAATATTTAAATGGACGACAGTTAAAGAGGATCACAAATCTTGAGCAGATCTTAAATGCCTGCTTAAAGTCAATGGAGTTCACCACCTGCGCCCGGTACTTCTTGTCAGGCTGGAAGGAGAAGACCAAGTCACTCTCACCAGCGGAGTATAACCAAGCCTTGATGCTATCCAGCCTTTCCATAAGGTTAGTACCTTTTATGGTGCAATCTACTGCAATGGTTATATCCTCATAGGTGCCTTCATCATAACGAAGGCTTGAATCCCTGCCCGGAACTTCGATATATGAAATACGCCGTTTAGGGGAGGGGATAGAAGGTCTTACCGAAGTGATTATTCCAAAGTCGGTGCTGCTGTTTTTATTTCCAAGAGTAAATGAAAG
>JAEWOH010000049.1 GCA_023460955.1 Bacillota bacterium
TGTGCACTCCTTTTAGGTCTAAACCCATAGGAGCATTCTTTAAAGTCAGCTTCAAATATCGGTTCTATTACTATCTTTACCGCCATCTGTATTACTCTGTCTTTAATGATTGGTATACCTAGTGGTCGTTTTTCTGTTTTGCCTTTAGGTATGTAGGTTCTTCTGACTGGTTTTGGATGGTATACTCCTTCTCTTAATTCCTGCTGTATTTCCTGTATGAACTTCTCCAGTCCATAGGCTTGTACATCAGCAATTGTCATTCTGTCAATACCACCTGCTCCACCGTTGGCTTTCACTCTTTTCCATGCTTCCATAAGTACATCTTTTCGATATACTTTGTCATGTAATGCATGAAACTTTCTCTTGCTGTTTAACTTGGCTGCAAGGTATAGATTCCTTTGAAGTTTTCGAACTTTTTCTATGGTGTTGTTAGCCTTTTGGGCATTCACTCGCTCTTACCTCCTCCAGGATTCTTGAATAAAGTAGAGTTCCTTCCCTAATTACAGTTTTGTTGTCTGTAATATCATTGGTACTATGAACTCCTCCGACTCCCTCTTTGCAAGAATTCAACTTCACTTCTTCAGCTTATATGATTCTTCTTTACAGCTTCAACTGTGCAAAGTAGGGTCTCTCCAGTTCCGAAACACACTTTCAATGCATACCGTTTCCCTTACACCGAGGGATTCTTTGATGGTGCTATCCAAGTTCTTCCCATCTTCCATGGTCTTCGCCCATATTGTCAAGGCTCGACTTCCCTTGTTTTCTCTGTAATCCAGAAACCTTTTTGACGATGCGGCAGAATTCACTTTACGTTACGGTCTGCATTTTCGCTCGCCCTGTTGTTTAGACAGGTACTTTATCCTCCCGCTCAGCACATATCATTACTGACATGCACCGGGATTAGCTAACGGGCTTCTTGGTAATTACCCGTGCCAGTCTTACACTGGCAAGTGTGCTCCAGCTTGGCTGGACGCACACAATAAAAAAGGAACCTATAACCGGTCCCTTTCACTGTCTTTCCTAGAGAACTTTTACACTTCCGACCCTATCCCTGCTTGCGACTTCAAGCGATACATCTCCGCCCACAGCAATCTGTTTTTCTGTCAGCGCATTCAAGGTTGTCTGATAGGCCAGTTCAGGGAAGTTGTTCTCATGACTTAAGTGCCCTAGTATAAAGCTTTTGCAGCCTCTTTCCGCGAGGTAAGCTATAACTTTTGCCGCCATTTCGTTTGATAAATGTCCGTGGTCCCCCATGATTCTCTTTTTAAGCGACCATGGGTAAGGGCCCACCCTCAGCATTTCCACGTCGTGGTTCGATTCCAGCAACAGCATATCATTTCCTTCAATATATGAAAGCAATTCCTTGTTCATGTGACCAATATCTGTAGCCGTTGTTATGCGCTTACCTTCTGCAAAAAAGTTGTAGCCTACAGGTTCGGCTGCATCATGAGGAATTGAAAAGGGTCTTACACAAATGTCTCCTATTTCAAACTCTTCTCCGGTACAAAAACACATCCTGTTCTCTAGCTTAACAGGCCCGAGACCGGACTCCATAGCCTGCCAGGTAGACTCGTTTGCATATATTGGTATATTCTGTTTTCTTGATATAATACCTGCACCCCTCACATGATCAACATGCTCATGTGATATTAATATAGCGCTTAACTCCGCAGGATTTTCCCCAATGGAGCAAAGCGCTTCCAGTATTCTCTTTCCGCTTAAACCTGCGTCTATTAGAAGTTTTGTTTTTTCTGTTCCTATAAACAGGGCATTTCCGCTGCTTCCACTAAATAAACTGCAAAATTTAATCATTATATAAGCCTCCACATACCCAACAGACGAGAAATTTTGGTATAGTTTAATGTTTATGTCTTATTGGATACTTATAGAGAGTTAATACTTAAGTACTTTTAATCCTCTGTTGATATCCTGGTTATGTCCGCCCCAAGCAAATTCAGCTTATGGACAAAGTTCTCATATCCTCTGTCTATATATTTAATATTTGAAATTTCCGTTTTTCCCTTTGCTACCAAGCCGGCTAAAACCATTGCTGCACCTGCTCGTAAATCAGTAGCCTTTACAGGTGCACCCGACAGCATTGCGCCCCCGTCTATTACTGCAATTCTTCCTTCAACCTTTATTCTGGCACCCATTCTCTTGAACTCATCAACATACTGGAATCTCGAATCCCAGACACCTTCTGTGATAGTGCTGACGCCTTCTGCCATATTTAGCATTACGGTTATCTGGGGCTGAAGATCAGTAGGAAATCCGGGATAGGGTAAAGTCATTATATTAACGTTCTTTACCTTGTTTCCACCGATAACTCTTATAAAATCCTCATCCTCTTTAACAGTAACTCCCATTTCAATCAACTTGGCAGTGAGTGATTCCATGTGTTTGGGGATTATATTCCTTACGGTCACATCTCCTCTCGATGCAGCAGCAGCAATCATAAAAGTACCTGCTTCAATCATATCCGGTATTATTGTATGAGTTCCGCCGCCCTTCAGGTGTTCAACTCCCCTGATTTTAATAACATCAGTTCCTGCACCTCTTATATTAGCACCCATCGCATTGAGGAAATTGGCTACATCAACAACATGAGGTTCCTTTGCGGCATTTTCTATAACAGTCTGCCCTGGAGTCTTCACCGCAGCAAGCATAAGGTTTATGGTGGCTCCGACACTGACCACATCCAGGTAAATCTGCGCTCCTTTAAGCTGAGACGCATCAACCTTTACAATGCCGTGTTCAATTTCCACCTTGGCACCCATAGCCTCAAACCCTTTAATATGTTGATCAATAGGTCTGAATCCAAAATCACATCCTCCCGGAAGTGATACTTCTGCTTTTCCAAATCTGGCAATCAAGGCTCCCAACAAATAATATGAGGCTCTCATGCTTTTAACAAGCTCGTAAGGTGCCTGCCAGCAATTAACTTCTCGTGTGTCACAAATTACGGTATTGTCGTCTTCCTTCGTTATCTTAGCGCCTAATTTTGTAAGGATATCCAATAAAACTCTTACATCCTTGATATCAGGCACGTTTTCAATTCTGCTGATACCATTTATTATTAATGCTGCGGGTAATACGGCAACTGCAGCATTCTTCGCTCCGCTAATGGTAACTTCTCCGTTCAGGGGACATGGCCCGTTTATTAAGAACTTATCCAAACCCTTTTACACCAACCTTTTGTATAAACTGTAAATGTTTTGCTAAACATTACACACACGAGAACATTATACCATTTAGAAATCAATTATTCCACTAAAAATATTTCAAAAAAAATTTTACCATTTTTTACTCTTTCTATACATCTATGGTTTTACGGTTCCATTATTTCACCGTTTGTAGCATTAAAATAAAATTCCTTACCGTCATCTGTCTTTATTCTCCATGAAAGACCTTCATATAAAGTTTTGGTCTCTTTGTCAACCTTAGTCAAACCCTTAAAGCCCATGTCCACATCACTTATAAAAATTCCAGGGTAATTTGTTATTTTAGTTATAAGTATCTGATACACAGGTATTACTTTAACATCTCGACCGGTAATAGCCATGGGCTTTTTATAATGAAGCTTCAAGCTTTTGAGTCCGGAATCAGCTACAATGACCTCTATATAATTGTCAAACACTGAATAACCATTATAAACTCCTTTATAAACCGCTCTGGTTCCTTCACCTGATAAAAGTGAAGAGAAGCTGTCCAGTTGAAATTCGTTAAATGGAATACCGGTTTTCTTCGATAACTCTTTTAAATAAGCTTCAACACTGCTTTTACTTTGAGAAGTTATTTTTAAATTTGACCCGGTGTCGATATACTCAAAGCTGCAGTCACTGTTGAAGGCCAGCTTTTCTGTTCCCTTGATATACATATTATTGCTTATAATGGAATATTTATCCCCCAAAAAGCTGTTTAACACCTTTTTTTTGTCCAGAATGGTTTCCTCATACTGCAAAATGTAGTCCTTTCCAGTATATCTGGGAATAGGGCATTCTATATGAACATCATTCTGTTCAAGTATTTTCTGAGTATTATAAATAGTCTCCTGAGATATTTCTCCACCTTTAATATTCTGGTACAGAGTAATGGCCAGAACGAGGTTCAGTGCTGCAAATACCAATATTAAAATTGTCTTAGCGCTTTTCCAGTCCATAGTTGCCACCCGTATCAAAAAAATGAAGTACTACTTGCCCAGAGGTATATCATAACTTCCGGAGTTGTTGAAAAGTACAAAACTTGGATATATTGCACGACCGTTTGCTTTCTGGGGAGTTATAACATAATAAATTCCATAACCTTCAATTGGAAGGTTTGAAGCCTTTAGTCCTCCGATGTTGTTATATGCCCTGTCTACGTATTCAGGAAAATTCCATTTATATTCTTTAGAATTTTTTTCAAACTTTAACTTTAGTGCCAGCCACTTACTCTGTAGAACCTTCTTTGAGTTTGCTTCCACTGATAGGGCATTCTCCAGATTCCTGAGAGTATTAGGCATCTTGAACTCCTTGAGTAGCAGTGGTACTTCTCCATGTCCCTTATCCTGAATTACATTGTAGTCAAAGTTAAATGTATAGGAGTTCTTATTATAAATTATCGAAGACAGGTATACATTAATGTTATCCATATATCCGTTTCTGGCCTTGATATCCATAATGAACCCCACGGCGTTCTGATATGCTTCGAGCAACTTGCCTTTTTCAGACGTTCCCTGGTTTCCTGTGTATTTATATTCAATTACAGAGTTGTTGTATAGTCTATAAACAATGTCGGACTTCTTAAATACCACCGAGCCGTATACATCCTCATCAGGATAGTAGTCCTTCCTCACCTCTCCAAACAGTTCCATTTGAATGGGGTCGTAGTCTCCCACACTTGAGGTATGGCCTTGAGCTCCCATCAGAGGAGTATTTATCAATCCTGCATATACTTCAGTGCTGTTTGATGACAGCGGAGCAATCAAATCTTTGGGGAGAGTTGTCTTGCTGCCTGTTTCAATAGCTATTTTGTAGTTAGCTTTATTTGGATTTTCCATGAGGCTTTTATACATTGAATCGAAAACCTCCTGATTCAGCTCGCCGCCTTTAAAATCCGTCAGAACATATGTATATATGTTAGAGTTATCTCTTATGTAAACTACATCGGCATAATTATTATTCGGGTCTTCAGGACATATTACTAATTTATCGAAGCCTGACAATGTATCCGCTGATTCCTTGCTGTCAAGGACCCATTTAACAATTTCGGTATTAATCTCGGTTTTAAACTCAAAGTAATAAGAATTAGGACTGCCGGCAACAATCAAACCCCACTTATCGTCACTTAATGGCTCAACTTTAGTTGGCTTTATACCTAATATTGCACTCAAATATCTTTTTGCGCCATCCCATAAATCGGCATATTGGTTTGACCCGTTTGGTACTATTATATGGTCAAAATCGTAGCCCTTTGAAACAACAAGCTTATAAGGCAACATATAGTTTGATTTGACTTTTTCTATTGAGTCCTGCGAAAATCCCCTCGAGTCGGAGAAAAATGAAGATAAAAAAGGGAAACTGCCGGATTGACTACTCCACAGTATTCCCACCTGTATGACGCAAAGAACTATTAAAAATACGAGCAGAAAAGCTCTGAATTTCTCAAAATAATATCCAAAATCTTTTGCCTTTTTATTCATGTTATATCTTTCTTTTATCAAAATCTGATATTCCTCGAGTTAAACTCCCGTAAGTAAATATCTCAAATTCTTCCAATCTTATTTTGGGTGATTTTAGTCTTTTTTAGTTAACCAGTCTGTAATCTTATCAAATAAATTGCTCTTCTTTTTTTCCTCTGCATAGGTTATTGTAAATGTAAGATACTGTTTTTCATCTTTAATTTCCTTAGCGGATGCAATAACTCTTACTTCATTCTTACCCTTGTTTAACTTGATATCCTTGCCAAACATTTTACCACTGCCTACCTTGAAGGTTGTTTGCCCTTCAGTAGTCTCCAAAGGTAAATATTCGCCTGCCGACTTGTCATAATATTCAAGTGAAATAGTAGTTTCATCATAGACACAGGTCCCGAAAATAGAGAAAATCTCTTTGGTTACAACTTCCTCGTTCCCCTCAGGTCTTGTTATTTCAACAATCTTAGGAGCGGCCAATGCCGGAATAGCCATTACGGAAAACAATGTAGTAATTATTATAATAAATATAAGCAATTTAGACTTCATACTATCACCCCGAAGAAATACTTTTGTACTAATTTTAGTACTCTATAATAATTATAATACATTTTCTGTTACAAATCCATTACATGGTATTTAAATAAAATTTACACCGGCACCTTTACTGTAACCTCGGTGCCTTTCTTCTCTTCACTTGAAATACTTATAGTTCCTCCATGAGCCTGAATAATTTCCTTAGCAATAGCCAATCCGAGGCCGGTACCTCCCATGTCACGGGATCTGGCCTTATCTACTCTGTAAAACCTTTCAAATACTCTCGGAAGCGACTCAGCAGGAATTCCTATACCGGTATCTGTAACTTTAATATATATGTCATTATAGATTCGTCCAACATAAACTGTAATTTCTCCGCCTTCAGGAGTATATTTCAAGGCATTGCTTACAAGATTAACCACAACCTGCTCAAGCCTGTCCTTATCACCCTTAATGGTGGGAATATCCCCTATGACAAAACTCTCCAGCTTTTGGTTTTTAAAATTGGCTTGTAGCTTCATTCTTTCAACAATATCCTTAACAATATTCTTTAAAGATACTTCTGTCATATTCCAATTCATCTGCTGGTTATCAAGCCTTGACAACTGAAGCAGATCCTTTACCAGCCTGGTCATTCTGTCAGCTTCGGTATTTATTACATTAAGGAAACGTTCTGAAGTTTCAGGATCTTCGGCAGCTCCATCCAGAAGAGTTTCAGTGTAGCTTTTAATAGAGGTTATCGGGGTTCTGAGCTCGTGAGATACATTGGCAACAAACTCTCGTCGCATACTGTCCAGCTTCTGCTCCTCTGTTACATCATGCATTACAACAATTATCCCTTCAGGCTTTCTATTGGCATCGGTAAATACTGCCAAGTAAACCTTTACAAACAGCTCATTAATTATAGTGTCAACTTCTTTAACAGGTAATTCTTCCAGATATATAATGTTTTCAAGCTTAACCTCCAGCCCGATATCCTGTGCGAACTCCTGAAAGGGTTTTTCAGCAATATTTTCACCCAAAAGTTTTCTTGACGCATGGTTTGCATGTATGGCAGTTCCCTTTAAGTCATAGGCCATTACCCCGTCGGCCATGTAGTTCAGTATTGTAACTACCTTGTTTCTTTCGCTGGATATTTCCGACAGAGTATTTTTAAGCTCCATGGCCATATAATTAAAGGTTTTTGTAAGATTACCAATTTCATCTTCTGATTTAACAGCCAACTGCTGGTCAAACTCACCCTCAGCAATTTTTTCTGCTTTATGCATAACACTGATTATCGGTGATGTAATTGTTTTTGATAATAGATATCCTAAAAACAGTGAAAGAAGCACTCCCATCAGCGCGCTGTAGAATATCATGTTGTGAAAGGCTTGAAGGATAGGCTCCCATGCATCCTTATCATAGGTGAAATAGAAAATAAGATTTTTTCTTTCCTGCGGTTGAATCAGATACTCAAAATATTCTTTTCCTGCAACGGTTTTAATGAGTTTGTGATTTTCCACAGGTGATTTTAATCTTCCCGACCAAAGCGGCATAAGATTCTCAGTGGAATTACTAAGAATATCATTGGCAAAGGCTTGGGCATCCCTTCGAAACTCTTCATCAGTTGAGTAAATTACCCCTTTATTCGGGTCTTGATTTGTCCGGGTAACGTTTATATCTATTATCGTAATATTTACATCAGAGTTTGTTCTGAAATAGGTTACTTCATCATTTTTGTCCTTAAGATATGTTTTAATATCTATATTTGACTCTGGTATACCCCTGGTTGATTTCCAAATTTCAAAGCCTTTGTCCATATCCTCTCGGAAGTTTTCAAAATATATGGTCTGCATTCTGAAGTTTATTACAAGATAAACCACGCAAACCAATATTATACACATTGATATGAATATATATACCAGCTTCCACTGCAAGCTTCGCAGCAGCCTCATAAAACCCTTCCAGAACTTCATCTTAACTCCTCTTGTTATTGCAAAATTAAACCAGAATAATTAGCTTATCTGTAATACATTAGCTTATCTGTAATACATCAGAACTTATTAAAGTAATAGCCTACTCCACGCTTGGTAACAATGTACTGCGGATTTGCCGGATCAAGCTCCAGCTTCTCCCTCACTCTTCTTACCGTAACGTCTACGGTCCTTACATCACCATAATATTCATAGCCCCACACCTTTTCCAGCAGCGATTCTCTTGAGAAGATGGTTCCCTGCTGTGCAGCGAGAAACTTAACCAGCTCAAATTCTCGAAGAGTGAGTTCAATTACTTCATCTCCTCTTTTTACTTCATAACGGTCGGAATCTATAGTGAGGTCACCATATTTGTTTACATGGGATTTTTCTGTATTAATCTGTTCAGAAGGAATAAGTCTCCTGAGGTTTGCCTTTACTCTGGCCATCAATTCTCTTGGGCTGAACGGCTTTGTAATGTAGTCGTCAGCACCCAGCTCAAGGCCTAATACCTTGTCTACCTCTTCTTCTTTGGCTGTAAGCATTAAAATGGGTGTGGATATTGATTGCCTTAGTTTTCTGCAAACTGTGAACCCATCCATCTTCGGAAGCATAATATCCAGCAGTATGAGGTCCGGATTGTTGGAAAGAGCCAGCTCCACAGCTTCCTCACCGTCATAAGCCTCCAGAGTATCATAGCCTTCCTTTTTCAGATTAAATCTCAAAATATCTACAATATTTTTTTCATCATCCACAATCAACACTTTTTTATTCAAAAAATACACCCCTAACAAAAAATTTTATTGGTGATAAATCCGGGTCATACATATTGGATTATATCATTAAATAGTTGTAATGGAAAATTAATATTTTGGCAATACTGTAATTTAGACGTAATCTGCCTAAAAAAAGTTGCAGTTTTTTGAGTGGTATTATTTGGAGTGAACGGTGTTTTTTCAGTATTCTTTTTTTTACAGTACTCCCGGACACCTTTAATTAATTTATTGCACCCAAAGCAGCCACTAGAATTTCAAACGGCTCAGCCCAGGTATTTAGCCGTCGTACAAGAAGACACGTCCTGTGTCTCTAGTACTCAAAGCGGCATCCTGTCGCTTTGCCGGCAAAATACCAGTTTTTTCGCCTTGAAATTCTGCACCTGCTTTTAACCGTGCTTAAAATTAATTAAAGTTGTTTCTATTTGTTCTCAACTTTGCTTTCAGCTGACTTGTATGTAGGAACAATTACTTTCATATACTCTCTGGCCTCGTCGGCATTAGTCATTATTATCTCTCTTAAATATTCGATTTCACGCTTCAGAATTGCCAGATCCGTATGCAGAGGTTGTGCAACATAGATCTTGTTATTTTTTGTAGCCTGAATACCCTCCTCAGCCAGCAGAAGCTCCTCATAAAGCTTTTCGCCCGGCCTTAGGCCTGTAAATTCTATCTTTATATCTACATCTGGTTCAAACCCTGACAGCTTGATAAGATTTCGCGCTAAGTCGTAAATCTTTACAGGCTCACCCATATCAAGTACGAATATTTCTCCGCCCTCAGCCATCGCTCCGGCCTGAAGCACAAGCTGCACCGCCTCGGGTATGGTCATGAAGTACCTTATTATTTCGGGATCTGTAACCGTCACAGGCCCTCCCTGCTCTATCTGCTTTTTGAACAGTGGGATAACACTTCCGTTGCTTCCCAGAACATTGCCGAACCTTACTGCCACATACTCGGTTTTACTCTGCCTGGAGTATGCCTGAATTATCATTTCAGCGACTCTCTTTGTTGCGCCCATGATGTTTGTCGGATTTACCGCTTTGTCGGTGGAAATCATGACAAAACGTTTGGCACCGAACTTATCGGCGCATTCAGCTACGTTCATAGTCCCGAATACGTTGTTCTTTATCGCTTCTGTCGGATTAGCTTCCATAAGCGGCACATGTTTGTGGGCGGCGGCATGGAATATGATATCAGGCCGATAGCTCCTGAATATGTACTCCAGCCTGGGCTTTTCTCTTACGTTGGCGATTACTGTGAGCAGATTCAAGCTTGGGTAACTCGCCAACAGCTCGTTCTGTATCTCATATGCGTTATTTTCATAGTTGTCCAATATTATAAGCTGCTTTGGCGAAAAGGAAGCTATCTGCCTGCACAGCTCGGAACCGATTGAGCCGCCGCCACCGGTGACGAGAATGGTTTGTCCCTCCATGTACGAAGTTATCGCTTCCAGGTCAAGCACAACCGGCTCTCTTTGGAGGAGGTCTTCTATTGACACGTCTCTGATTTTTTGAATAACTACAGTTTCATCAATAATTTGTGCGACTGATGGTAAAATTTTTACCTTACATCTGGTATTTGAACAAATCGTAAAAAGTTCATTAATTGTATTAGTAGAAGCACTTGGGATGGCTATAATTATTTCATCAATGTCTTTTTCCTCTGCTACCTTAATTATATCTTTCCTCGTACCTGCTACAGTTATTCCGCTTAATTTTTTACCCTGAATACCGAGACTATCATCTATAAGTGCCACGGGAGTACATTTAAGTTCCGGATGTAGACGATATTCATTGATAAGTGAAGCTCCGGCATCTCCTGCACCGATAATCAGGATTTTCTTTGGATCTCTTTTGAGAAAAAAGTCGCTTCTTACCATTCTTCTGAATATTCGGTAGCTAAATCTTATACCACCAATAACAAAAACATCAATAAAAAATGTAATAATAAAAATACTTCTTGGAATAGGTGTTTTTGACAAAAACACATAGCCGAGCATTAACGTATTGCTTGCAAAAGATGCTATTACAATGTTAATCAGTTCATAAATACCTGCATATCGCCAAAGACTGCTGTAAAGCTTAAAAACGAAGAAGCTTGAAACTTTTACAATGATTACAATAACTATAAGCTGAGGAATTTCGTTAAGAAAACGCTCCGGTATATTTTGTACATTCAGTTCAAATCTTAGAAAATATGCCATTATTAATGAAATGCTAATCAATATAAAATCCAGTACAAGCAGAAGCCCCACTCTTATCTTATACTTCATTGTTATCCCCCAAAATCTTAAGGTGTTCAAATATATACCTCAATTAAGCTTAATTGTAATTATAACACATAGATAAACTGTGTTGTTGAAAATAATAAAAACGTAAAATTATATATTTTTACCCTTAAAATGTCTATTTTTTAATATGCTCAGGTATGGTATTATTATTAGTAATAAAAATGAGCTAGCAGGTGAAACGTTTATGAGGATATATTTCTATATTAAGTTAATTCTGGACCGGTTGTTTGCATCTATTGCAGTTTTAATTTTATCTCCTATTCTGTTATTGCTTGCTGCTTTAATTAAACTTGATTCAAAAGGACCTGTTTTTTTCAAGCAAAAACGAATTGGCATTAATAAAAAAGAATTTCAAATATACAAATTTAGGACTATGAGGGTTGACGCTCCTAATAACACTCCAACACATCTCCTTCAAAATCCTGAACAGTACATAACAAAGTTGGGGTCCTTTCTCAGAAAATCCAGTTTAGACGAGTTACCCCAGTTGATTAACATTTTTAATGGCGAAATGAGTATTGTCGGTCCAAGGCCTGCTCTTTGGAATCAGTATGACTTAATTGCCGAACGTGATAAGTACGGTGCAAATGCTATTCACCCCGGCCTTACAGGTTGGGCACAGGTTAATGGAAGAGATGAACTTGATATCGATGTTAAAGCAAAGTTTGATGGAGAGTATGTAAATAAAATGAGTATATTTTTTGATATAAAAATAATTTGGAAAACTGTACTGAGTATTTTTAACGGTAAGGGCGTTGTAGAAGGAGCCACTCGCAGTAAGACCAATATCGGAGCATAATTGTATATGAACAATGTATTAATCACCGGAAAAGCCGGGTATGTGGCACTAAATCTATTTAGAAGACTGAATTCTAATCCTGAAAAATATAGCTGTGATTGTTTGTCTCTGAGGGACCAAACCTGGAAGAGTATTAATTTAAGCAAGTATGATACAATCGTTCATTGTGCTGCACTCGTACACAAAAGAGAAGTAAAGAAGTCTGAGAATAATTACAATCAAATCAATAGAGATTTAACTTATGCTTTTGCTACCAAAGCAAAAACCTCTGGTGTTAAGCACTTTGTATTTATTAGCAGCATGGCTGTTTATGGTCTGGATGGGAAAATAGGCAAATCTATTGTTATTACTGAAGATACTCCATGCATACCGAATTCATTTTATGGAAAAAGTAAATTGGAAGCCGAAAACCTTATACTTGGTTTACAGGATCCTTCTTTTACAGTTTCTATAGTGAGACCTCCAATGATATATGGTCCTAATTGTCCCGGCAATTATACGAAGCTCAGAAAATTGGCTCTGCATTGGGGTATCTTCCCTGAAATTCAGAATGAGCGAAGTATGATTTTTATTGATAACTTATGCAATTATCTTGAACAGCTATTATCAATAAGGGTAGCGGGTATTTTTTTACCTCAGAATGATGAGTTTGTATGCACTACCGAAATGATTAAGCTCATTGTCTCGCAGCATGGGATAAGAAAACCGATCTTTAGCAAACTGTTGGGCAAAGTGATTTATATGCTCAATCTCTCTGTAGTTAATAAGGTTTACGGTAATCTTTTATACGAAAAACCGTCATCCAATAAGATAGATCAAAACTGCACTATGATTGGTTTTGAGAAAAGTATTTGTATTACTGAGAAAGAGTGGATATAAGATTAGTAATCTTTAATCAAACTTCCGATTTCTTTCATGGTTTTTTAGCTAGATTTGGTTTAACTTATTGTCGAGAAATGTTGCAAATGACTTAATATTAACGTATACTCTTCATGGAACAACTTTCATTATTTTTACTAACTAAATTGGAGTGTTATATTTTGAAATATATCGATCCGGCAGTTAATACCAATAGTAACGGAAATCATAAAACAAATATCTTTTACATACTCTTTTTTGTGAGTTCTTTCTATATTATTTTACTACGTTGGTTGCTTTCGAATTTTACTGTAGTAAAGAGCGATGAACAGTTATCCTTATTAATCCCTATTGACCATATACCTATAAATACCGTGTTATTTACCCTCCAAGTCATTTTTCCTGTTTCAATTTTGTTACTGGGTTATCGGAGATTGTATGAGTATCTCAATCATGGGAATTATGACGTTGTGCATGCAACTTTGAAGCGCTTTCTGTATTATTTCCCGATAGTCCATATTGTATTGTCATTCTTTAAGTTAATTCAAGTCTTAAATTATTTTAAATTTGATAAGTTATTAGATTTAGGGGCTTACAGTATCTATGTTAAAGAAGGTCTTGTATTTCCGACCTTCGTGGAATTGGCTGCCATTGGCAGATCAGTTGTTGTTTCGCTCATTCTTCTTGCAGTTTTCTCTGTTGTTCAACTTTCTGTTGAAACATATAGGCTCGATAGGAAACCTTCAGTAAAAAGCGTGTTACGTGCGGTTCTAGAGTATGTGATGCTCTTTGTGGCCTTTGTAGCATGGTTTGGCTTAATATGGGTGAAAGGAAATTTTGGTACAATCGCAGTTGACCAAATTCTGTTTCAGCTGTCAACACCGTTAAAAGGTGTGAATAATGATTTTGTTAACAGCTTTGTCAAAGGATGCCTTCTGCCGGCATTTCTTCTGACAATCCCTGTATATCTTTGCTATTCATTTATAAAGAAAAATGGAGCTGACATTAGACTTAATTTTCTTGGGACAGTCAAAAAAATTGTTTTTTCTTCTCCTGCGTTATTAACTCTTCTTCCAATCACGCTGATGATTGGAAGTGTTGGATACTTTCTGACAGATTTAGGATTCATACAGTATGCACAGGTTAGCTTAACCAACTCCCATTTTATTGAGAAGAACTATCGTGATCCTAAGGAAGTACAGCTGATTTTTCCGGAAAAGAAACGAAACTTAATTTACATTTTTATGGAATCTATGGAAACTACCTATTTATCGAATGATTTAGGTGGATTTATGGGAAGAAACTTTATTCCGGAATTATCGGAGATGGCAAAAGATAATATCAGCTTTTCTAACAGCGAACAGTTGGGCGGAGCAATTCAGTTGCCCTACACAAGCTGGACCATTGCAGCTATGGTGAGTCAGCATGCCGGAATTCCACTTAAAATTTCCGTGGAGATTGGCAACGATTATGGCAAATACCAATCATTTCTACCAGGAGCCTATACCTTGGGCGACATCTTACACAAACAGGGATACAATCAAACCCTTTTGGTAGGTTCGGATGCAGATTTTGGCGGAAGAAAGGACCTGTATTCACAGCATGGCCAATTTAAGATTCTGGATTTGTTCACCGCCCGAGAGGATGGTATTATACCGCCGGATTATTATGTTTGGTGGGGTTATGAAGATCAGAAGTTATACGACTATGCAAAAAAGGAACTGCTTTCACTATCATCTCAGGACAATCCCTTCAATTTAACGATGTTAACTGTGGACACACACCATGTGGGCGGATACTATTGCTCACAGTGCCGTAATCAATACTCCACTCAATATTGGAATGTGCAATCCTGTGCAAGCAGGCAAATTTACGCATTTATGGAGTGGATCAAGCAACAAGATTTTTTTGAGAACACAACCATAGTCATTACAGGTGACCATTTAAGCATGGATCCCTTAGTAAGCGATATGGTGGAAAATGAAGACTATGAGAGAACAACGTATAACGTTTTCATTAATTCAGTAAAAGAACCTGTAAAGAACCACAATAGAATATTTTCCACACTGGATATGTTCCCAACTACATTATCCAGTATGGGAGTATCCATCCAAGGCGACAGACTGGCATTAGGAACCGACTTGTTTTCTAACACACCTACGTTATTGGAGGAAAAAGGAGTGGAAGCCGTAAGTAATGGTTTGTACGGTTTTTCTAAACTCTATGACTCCATTATGCAGGGAAGTTCAAAAGATGTCAAAGAAGAAGAGGTGTCAAAATGAAATTAATGGTTAAGACAAGAATGAGACCGTTCATGGTCATATACATTCTGGTATTTTTTGTTTTGATAGTATCGGCTATACTTTTTTCAGGACAATTGGAATACATACCTCAGATTACGGAGGTGATTCCAGCCGATTTCACATCAACTGAGTTTGTATGGAAAAATACACCAGTGGAGATTAAAGGAAAGCATTTTAAGAAACAAATGGACTTATATATAGATGGAATGAAGTTAGAACAGTATACATACAACAATGAAAAGAGCATTTCATTTAAAATGCCTGAAGCATTTTACGAGGACGGGCAAAAAGAAATTTACCTCAAAAATCGAGCGGGTCTGCTCTCATTCATTTCGTCGAACCACTATCTGTTAAAAATGCGTTCAGAGGATGTGATTCAGCCTAAAATCACCGGCTATTCCGTAGAAAAAGTTTCTTCCATCACTGCGAGAATAGATTTTCAAGGGGAAAACTTCACAGACAAGACGGTGGTATCCCTAAATGCCGAGTTACAAACTAATACAATTCTACATTCAGATAAGGCTATGAGCGTCAAAATAAACATACCTGATTGGTATAAGGAATCATCATTGATCTTCGTTTTGACCGATCGAGAAAATGATAAGATTAGAAGCAATATAATCAAGCTAATTAATCCCTTTCAAATCAACGAAAGCCACAAGAAAAAGTCTAGTCTTGAATATCTAAAGAATGGGTATTTGGTTTCACACGCTTTTGGTGAACTGGATGGTAAATCTTATACAAATAGTCTAGAGGCGTTTATGCATAGCTATAAGACAGGGCATAGGGTTTTTGAGGTTGATCTGCAATTCACAAAGGACGATATTTTAGCAACTATTCACGACAAGCCCGAGATTAACACCTTTGCTGAGGAGCAGAAAAGTGTGCCATATACTATTCTAACCTTTGAGCAGTTATGTAAGCTAATGGTTGAATACAACGATGTTTATATTATTACCGACAGCAAATACAGCGGAAACCTGGCTGCAGTAAAAAATGCGGCGGATGTTATGATAAAAACGATTAATCAAGTTGAGCCAAAATTGATTGACCGCTTTGTGATTCAGTTTTACACTCAGAAGATGTACCACTTTTTGTCTCAAAACTATCCGTTTGTATCCTATATTTACACACTTTATCAGTCGCCGGATACAGATGAGGAGGTTATACAATTTGTAAAAGCCACGGGGATTCCTGTTGTGACGATGTGGGGTGACCGGGCAGTGCCTGGGTTTATCAAACAACTGAACGAGGCGGGAGCATACACCTTTGTCCACACTGTTAATGATTCTTCAAAGGTCAATGATTTTATGCAGCGAGGTGTTTATGGCGCTTACACTGACCGACTGACTTATACCGACTTTTCTATTCCCAGAACGGAGCGCCATAGGACAATGAATCATGAAGATATAAATGCAAGATTGCGGGCAGAGTCGCTAAAATCGTATATAAACGAACTCAACCAAACCAATGTGCTTCAAATTCTGATTAACAGGGGACAGGCACTAGCTTCGCTTCCTGCTGACATTGTACATTCCTTCCCTGGCAATCCGGGTGGAAACGAACCATATCAATTTTTTATTAAGCAGGGAGGGAAGATTCTTTACCAAGCTTCGTCCGCCGATCAGCTCAGCCAGAAGCTAAAACAAAGCTTTGGAATGGATTTATCAATCACTACGGATGACTCTGGTATTACTGTTGGAGATATTTCCTACCCACTGGCGGGGACAGGACTGGTGTTTTTAAAGTTGAATTTACAGAGTAGGATTCTTGAAGAAATGGTGCAATTTGATGTGGGTGACAGCTGTCGAATGATTCCACTGGATGCCTCTCGTGTAAATAATAGGAACGCATTAATGGAATATCTGGATCAAATCAACAAAGATAAGTATCTACTGATGTTTTCGGTTGCAGATGAGGGCAGCAATGCATTGGACGACAAATTACAGAAAAAGCTAGCAGAGATGGGTTTAAAGCAAAAACTCAAGGGGAACTTCCGTTGGAGTTATCTCGCGATTATAAACAACGGAAAAGTGCTGGCAGAAGAACTCTCACCAAAGCTAATTGAGAAATCTGTGTTGATTGACGACTGGCTCGTAAGCATTAAAAGCGGAGGATTCGAGGCTGGGAGTATTTCAAGCGTTCAAGTGGATGGAGTTGAATATTCGCAGAACAGGCGCGGTCTAAATATTGTGGTGTTTGACAAAACCATTGGTTCAGTTGTAGATTCTGTTTGCTTTGATACTCATTTAAATTTTGGTAAATACCCCCAGTAGGGGAATCTTCATATTTGTACTGATCTCCTCATACGGAGATCAGTACATCCTGTATTCCATATACAACTAAATATTTTCGTGGTTCCCCAACCGGGGAGATTTAGTATCAATCCGTTAATCATCAAGTTATCGTTTATTTTACAAGCACTTTCTTTATTGCACGCATAGGTTTTGTAATTTTCCAGCTCGTTGAATCTAATACACTATCAAGTCTACTTTGTGTATCATTAAGTTCTGCTTTTGTATCATTGAGCTCCGCTTTTGTATCATTGAGTTCCGCTTGTGTATCGTTAAGCTGCCTTTTGATATCAGCATACTGGCTCTGAATATTGGCAAGCTGCATCTGAGAAGCTTCAAGCTGAGCTTGCTTGTTAATTAGCTGATTCTGGGAATCCGCAATTTGGTTCTGGGAATTGGCCAAAAGAATCTCAGTAGCAGTGAGCTGAGTTTCTTTTTCGATAAGCTGGCTATGGGTAGCTTCACGTTTATTCTCTATACCTGCGAACTGGCTCTTGATATCAGTTAGTTGTTTTTTTAACAAAGCCTCATTTCTTTCTAATTCGGCAATTTTATCAGCATCTTTTTGGTGTATAACTCGAAAATTCTCAAGCTCATAGCGGATAGCTCTATAGTCAGGCATTTGTGCTGCAATGTTCTCACAACAAAATTCTGCAACTGCTAAGATACGTTTATCTGGCTCCTGCTTTAGAATTGTTACATTATAGCCTGCTTCATATAAAAGTCTCATGCTTCGCAAGGTAGCAGGTATCGAATGAAATTCAATATAAATTAAAGGTTTATATTTCTGTAAGGTTTCTTTAGCACCTTCTAAGAAAAGTGCCTCTGCACCTTCAATATCTAACTTTATAATGTTAGGGATTAAGCCACTTTCTTTAACAAAACTGTCAAGCTTGCAAACATAAACTGATTCCGTCTTAAAACCTAAACTGCTTAGTGTCTCATGTGAATTATCTGTTCCATCACCACATGCAAGCTGTGATGTGCTGCTTGCGCCACTGTCTACAGATAAAGACATTAGCATATCCTCAAATTCATTTTTAGAACCTAATGCAAAATTGTAGACTTCTATCCTAGATGCAAGCTCCGGATTTAGTGAAAGATTATGATTTATCCGTTCAACGTTTGAAGGGTTTGGTTCAAAACAGCAAATCTTATGTGCAGTAGGGGCTACTTTAGCAAACATAAGACTACTCATTCCCATAAAACCCCCTACATCAAAAATCACACTATCTTTAAGTTCTTGTAATCGAAAATGGACAAGCATTTCCTGATCATGATATCCGCTTGAGTAAAAATTAAAATACTCATCTTGCATAAGTAGTTTTATACCACTCAGGTCACCATGTTCAAATATCTGTAACTTACAACCGTAAGGTAAGGTTTGTTCGTTGTTCATAATAAATCTCCATTCTATCACAGTCACTGCAACAAAAAGTAATGATAAAGTAGCATTCACAATAATCATTACAAGCCCATACAATGCTTATTGTTAATAATATATTTATACACTGTCAAAAATTCAACTAATATTTTAATTAAATTTTTCTTTTAACCTTCTTATAAAAAACATAAATCTTTTTACAAAAGAATACATCTTTGGATTTCCATTAAGTCTCAATTTAATAGCTTCTTTTAACTTAGTTCTATCGTGCTTTGCATAATAATACAACTTATTGACTTTATTTTTATTTTTTGTTGTAATTACATCTATAGCTGCTTTTTCATCTAAAACCTCTTTATTATGTTTATAGCAAGTATCTTTATAAAACATATAAACTGTATGATTAAAATAATTAATAAATTTACATACTTCATCATCAGAATAGTCAATTTCTTCACATATGTCTGCATTAAATTCTTCATTTGGAGTAAAGTTTTTTTGATCAAAATTAAACTTTATAATTTTATTTCCAAAAAGCAATTTATAATTCATCTTTATAGTATAAATTAATTTTTTTACATTTTGGTTACTTAGGTCATAATCAATGTCCGAATTTTTTAGTATACTTAATTTATAATTCTGTCTTTTATATGCCTTTTCATAAATATTAATTATTTTTTCATTAAAAATTTTTACATCATAATGTTTTTCCGCAAGCTCTCTACCAAGCTTACCACGTCGTATACGTTCATCTTCATTATCTATCAAAAATTTAACTGCCTCAGCCAATTTTTCCACATTTAAATTTTCTACTAAAACGCCGCAATCAGGTGAAAACGTAATTTGTGGTAAAGTCATATTATCAAAAACCACAACAGCTCTTGAACACGCCATTGCTTCAATAGCCATAACGCCAAAAGTCTCACCTTTAGTAGGCATCAAAAAGAAATCGCAAGCATTAAAGGCTTGAACAATTTTCTCATCAGTTATATTTCCAAGATCTATAATGTTATACTTTTTTTTAAGACTATCGAAATTTCCTATCTCGCTACAAGTTAAAATTGTTACAGAATTATCTGTCTGCAATATCTCTAATGCTTGTCTGATCTCTGAAGCACACTTAAAATCTTTTTGGGAGCGAAGAAAAATTACAATATCGTCATCGGGAATATTGAATTGTTTTTTAATTTCTTTTTTATTGTTTTTGTCTTTAAATAAATCTAAATCAACACCAAATGGTAATACATGTACATGTTCAAAGTGTTTTGTAATTGGACTTTTCTTTACAAAAGTCTCGTCTAAATAATTCGTAGAAACTATAATGTCAATATCCCACTCCTTAGCAATTTTTTCCTTTTGCCTCCACATGTAATTACAATTATCTAATTTAAATGGGAAAAGGCTACTTAAATTATCACATTTTTCACAACCAGATTTCCATTTTTCGCATTCATAAGGATGAACGCATCTGCCAGTAAAATTCCATGGATCATGAATTGTTATCACTGTTGGTCTTAAACTAAATAAATGTGTTAGTGCGGGTAGTGGTATTTTTGTATTATGTATCATATGGTAATGTATTAAATTTGATTTATTAAAAATTTCACTATTTAAAAGTAATTCACCAATTATCGAGAATTGAGAATGAGTTGACAAAATACTATTTTCCAATTCTCGAAAATGGCCCTCTAATTTCTCAATCTCATCACTTTCGTAAAACCTATATACATTTTCGTTATTAGATAATTTATATGTGACAATTTGATTTAGTCTATGTTCTGTTTTTTTTATGGAGTCTATCATATCATATCCATTAAATCTACTACCATAAATATCAATGTTATTAACTGCCAATATATCCAAAGAGCCGTTATTGTCTTTCATAATTTAATCCTCTACTAATAAATAGTGTTATTCGCATCGTTTACAGGTTAGTTTTTTTAAATCTGAGAATACAATAAATTTTTTTGGCTAACTTGTATAAAATAGGCTTATTATTAAGCCTCCACTTTATGGCTTCCTTTAACCTTTGCCTGTCATGCCTTGCATAGTAATAAAGTTTGTACAGCTTCCCTCTTTTATTAATGTAGTTAATTTTTTTATCTATTTCTGTTTTTTTTTCCATTACATCTGAACTTTCTTCTAAACTTTGAACTATCTCGCTGTTTTGCTGATGTTTATACATTTGCATAACATTCTTTATTGATTTGTCATACTCTTTAATGATATCAAACACAAACTTATTACTATTTTCATTTGGTAAAGGAAAATGCTCTTTTAGCAAAATATTTAAGTCGTCTTGCTTTTCCGTATTTATAACTAAGTCAATCAAATTTTTCCAACGTTCTGCTATTATTTTTTGATCAAATCTTTTTGCCAATTCAAACGATTTCTTGCTCATTCTTTCATATAAGTTTTTCTCTTCAAATAATAAACATACTTTTTTTGCCATGGCATTTAAGTCATTTTGAGGTACTATAAATCCATTTTCTCCTTCAATAATTATATCATCAAGTCCTGAAATCTCATTAATAACACATGGTAACCCATGTGAACCAGCTTCATTCAGTACCATCCCAAAGCCTTCACTTTCAGATGTTAATATTAGTACAGATGCTATTTTATAGAATTGACTTACATTCTTTTGCTCTCCCACCATTATTAATGCATCATCTGATAAATTATTTTCATTAATTAATGTATTTATATTCTCCGGCAACTTGCCAACTAAAAGTAATTTAGCATCATTGTGATTATTAACTATAAATTTAAATGCTTTTAATATTCTATCTATGCGTTTAATATTATCATCAAATCTTGCCACTGCTATTACTACTTTGTCTCTCTTCTCCTTAAAAGTAAACTCATTTTCCTGTTCAAATGTATTCGGATTGGGTACATATACTGCATTAATATTTTGTGCATTAAATATATTGGTATTAAAAGTAGTTAATGCAGTAACTACATTTGCATAACTTAACTTATTTACTTTTGATAGGTGTAAATTAAGAAACATCTCATATTGTGTCGTAAGAAAATAAAACATATGATGTGACGCAATAGTTTTAATCTTCGTACTACTTAGTAATGAAAAAATATTTAATATATTTTGATTCAAAAGTGAATTTTCTATATATAAACTAGGTTGTAACACATTAGCTATAAATAGCATATTATATGCTTGATCATTTGTTATTCTAAATTCATCAAAAATAAAAAAGTCTACTTCCTCTGGAAGTGGAAACCGTTTATCATTTTCCGTTAAATTATTACTAATTAAAACAAATTTATAAAATTGCTTTAATTTTTGTATAATAATTGTCCAAACCCGTTCGATTCCACCCATTATCCAATAATCATTGTGGAGTAAAATGATTGGCTTATTCTCATTCTCTTTTATATAGAAAAGTTTTTTAACATTATTATGGAATTTATTATCTTCCATTCCATATAGTTTTTTTAATGCAGATCTTAAATTTCCATCTTTATTTTGTAATTTAAGTATCAGTGCTTCAATTTGAGAAGCTGTTCTTAAATAGCCTGCATTCTTATATAAACTCAATGCTTTATACAAATATTCCTTGTCCCCTGAAATAACATTTTCAACTTCGTCAATATCTAATTCACTTGTTATTCTAGAATGGAGTAAATCTGCTTCATATGATGCAATATCCGTTTTCGTTTTTGAATCCTGCTCATCATGAGCCCTTGATTTTACTAAAAAATCATGTACTCTTAAAAATTTAGCATACTTAGACATTTTATACCACATATCATAATCTTGTGTACATTTCAAATTCTTATCAAATCCGCCGCAAATGTCAAACAGCTTCTTTGGTATTAATAACGAACAGCCGTGAACTCCTGTTGTATCAAAATTAAATGCTAGATATAATTTAATACTTTTTTCAAAATATGAAGACATAGTTTTGCAATTTATTAACTCGTTTTTTTCATTAATTACAAGATAATTACTAGAAACTATATAAATGCCGTCATCATCAATTTTAGATAGTAATTCTAGTTGCTTCTCAATCTTCTCAGGCATATATATATCATCATGACTAAGCCAGGAGAAATATTCACCCCTCATAGTTTCGATACCAAGATTAAGAGCTGTTGCCACACCACCATTTTCTTTCTTAAAATATCTAATTCTATCTCCATAAGATAAAGCTATTTCTTCTGTCTTTCCCGCATCTATAGATCCATCATTTACAACAATTATTTCTATGTTTGAGTATGTTTGTGCTAATGCACTATCAATAGCTTCTTTTAAGTAATTTGAACCGTTATAAACAGGAATTACTATTGATACCAATGGGTTAAATTTTTTATTCATTTTTAATCTCCTAATGTTACTTATTAAATTTTATCTTGTTAACTAAATTTCATATTGTAAAATAATGGCTAAATACCTGGCTGTTTTAGTGCCCTGAAGTTACCCCAACGTTTGATTTTTGTTTGAATGATTTATATAATTGTATAACCCCTTGTCTTGCAGTTTCTGTAAGTATTGAAAGTGTAAAGATTATAAATATATAAGCGATATCATACAAAAAATAGTTATTAATTTGAAAATATTTAAAAAGTGTAAAATGTTTTTGTAACAAGGATAAGTAAATAACATGTATTATGTAAGCTCCATAAGTTTTATCACCGATAAAATTTATAAACTTGTTACTAAAGTTAAGCTTAACAAAAAATGTAAATAAACAAATTGCCATTAAAATACAAGTTAAATCACTATAATTTAAAAATGGTATCTCCACTAATTTTAACTTACTTTTATATGCGTAAGAATATATAGCTGTTACAAATGCCAAATAACCCAAAATAGCAATATATCTATTCAGTTTTATACCATATTTACCAATATAAGCGCCAACAATATATAAACAAAAGAACAAAGCTAGTCTGTCGCTTGCAAGTATACTAAACATATCATAACTAAAATAATTTTTAATTGTAAAAGTAAATGATGTTGCAGCAATACATATTATACTTAGTTTAAAATGTTGCTTTTGATTAATAGCATTTAATATTTTATTAACATATGGTATAAATAAAGAAAACAAAAGCAAAACCACTATGTACCATAAATGATAGAAATAACCTCCAAATTTGAAAAAATCATCAACAATCTGTAATATATCATGTTGCATTATAATAAAATAATATCCAAACAAAATCATAGGCAAATATAAGAGAAAAGGAGATAATATTTTGGCCCAATATTTTCTTAAACTAATCTCCTTTTTCCCTAACAAAAATCCTGAAATTAAAACAAAAACCATAATTGCGCAATTGCTAAAAATACGCATATACATTGCATATTTGTAATTTGTATTCCAAAACGTAAACCCATTTTCTACAACTAAACCAACAGATGTAGAATGGATACAAATGACCATTAAGAAAAGCAAAATACGAAGTAGTTCTATGTTAGACATTTTTTTACTTTTTACCATATTCACCTCTAAATGATAATTAATAATTATATATTTTAGTATTTTTCTCTATCCATTCGAACATTTCTCTTACTTGCTGCTCATACCCTGAAACTTTGTAATCAAAATCAGTCCTTGTATTTATCAGGGTTTTATCAATAAAAACATCACTATAAGGTACTATGTCTATGTTTTTTTGAGAATACTTTTTAAATAAACAAAGCAAATTATATTTGTCGATATTTTTGTCAGGTACCAAATGGTATAACCCTGTCAAATTTTGTTCTATAGCACATTTAATACCTTTTGCCAGTTCAATCGTTGTTATCCCGTTCCAGAAGGCTTTTGTATATCCGTTTATCGATCCTTTTTGATTCATAAACCAATGAAATAATCCCTCGCCGTTTTTAATTTCAGGTCCAATTATTGACATTCTAAAAGTAAGATCCTTGTCATTAACTATTTCTCCGAGGGATTTAGTTCTATCATAAAAAGTATCTCCATCTTTAAAATCGTTTTCCTTGTAGTTACCTATACTACCGGAGAAGACACAATCAGTGGAGATATGAATAATTTTTGTCTGTGTTTTCTTATATAATTGCTCTAGCCATTTTGGCAAGTACGCATTTAACAAGACAGTTTTTGGCTGGTCATTTTGAGATTGCTTAATCAACGCACCAATAGCATTAATAATTATATCAGGATTAATTTGTTTTAAAGTCTCTTCTAAAAGTGTAAAATTCGTAACATCCAATTGATACGAATTTAACCCGGGATGCTCACTCTTAGAAATTTTATAGATGTCATAACCGTAATGTGTTAAGAATTTAGCGATAACGTGCCCAGCCATACCTGTTGAGCCTAAAACAACTATCCTTTTATTCAAATTAATTCTCCTTATGCCAAACAGTTCTATTAATGTAGCTTGTATAGCTTAAAATTATTCTTACAACTTTCTTTGAAACATTATCAACATCATAGTCCTTTACAATGTGCATATTACCCTGACTAGTTACCATTTTGATTGCACAGTCCAATGTACCATAATCAAGCGCTGACATTATAAGTGTTGCTTCATCCATTCCCTCAGGTCTTTCATGAGCCTGTCTGATGGTAATGGCAGGGAAACCTATAATAGATGATTCTTCGGTAATTGTACCGCTATCACTTATTACGCAAAAAGCATTTTTCTGCAGATTAATGTAATCTGAGAAACCCATAGGCTTCATAAATTCTAATAGTTTTTCAAATTTGTAATCCGTTTTTTCTAATAATTTACGGGTTCTTGGATGTGTAGAAACTATAATTCTTTTTTTATAATTCTGTGCAAGCTTATTTAGGGTTTCAACTATTCTAGAGAAATTCTCTTCATAATCCAGATTTTCTTCCCTATGCAAAGAGACTATAAAATAGTCGTTCTTATTGAGCCCTAAATCTTTTAAGATTGGAGATTTTACAACCTTTTCCTTTTGCTTATCTAGAACCTCTTTCATGCTGGAACCGACTTTAATTACTGTTTCAGGGTTTATACCTTCACTAAGAAGATACTCTCTTGCATGCTCAGTTAGAGTCATATTTATATCTGAAATGTGATCAATAATTTTTCTATTAAGCTCCTCAGGTACACGCTGATCAAAACACCTGTTACCGGCCTCCATATGAAAGATAGGAACTTTGTTACGTTTAGCTGAAATAACACTTAGACATGAATTTGTATCACCATATACTAAAATCGCATCCGGCTTTTCTCTTTTAATTATTTCATCTGATTTAGTTATAACATTTGCTATTGTTTCGGCAGGAGTATTACCAGCTGCATCTAGGAATATATCCGGTTTTCTTATACCCATATCCTCAAAAAAAATCTGATTAAGCTCGTAATCATAGTTTTGTCCTGTGTGGACTATAATCTGTTCAGTGTATTTATCAAGCTCCTCAATAACACATGACAGTTTTATTATTTCTGGGCGTGTACCAATAATAGTCATTACTCTCATATTTCTTCTCCATCGAAATCTTTATTATTTAAGGCCCTTTTTACATAGTCGAGCTTTAGCAACAATTCCTTCATCTCTTGCTTATTTAACATGTAAGTGTTATGTGAATTGTAGTCTACCATTTCGGATATTTTGCTATCTCCATCAACAAAATACTTGCTATAATTTAAATCTCTTTCATCCATTGGAACCTTAAAATACTCACCCATCTCAACAGCTTTCAACATTTCTTCACGTGTTAAAAGTGACTCGTAAAGCTTTTCACCATGACGAGTCCCAATTATTTGCGGTTTTTTGTTTGAATCGAATAGTTCTGTAATTGCTTCTGCTAAGGTCTCGATGGTAGCCGCAGGTGCCTTATGAATGAACAAGTCACCGCTTTTAGAGTTTTCAAATGCAAATAGAACCAAATTTACAGCATCGTCAAGGGACATCATAAATCTGGTCATATTGGGATCTGTTATTGTAATTGGTTTATTTTCTTTAATCTGCTTAATAAACAGAGGTATTACAGAGCCTCTTGAACACATAACATTACCATATCTTGTTACAGCTACAGTTGTATCACTTGAATATTGTTTTGAAGAAATAGCCACTTTTTCCATTAAAGCTTTTGACATACCCATAGCATTAATTGGGTATACAGCCTTATCGGTTGACAGACATATAACATTTTTTACTCTACACTCAATTGCAGCTTTTATAACATTGTTTGTACCATTTATATTTGTATTAACAGCTTCCATTGGAAAAAACTCACAAGATGGTACTTGCTTCAACGCTGCAGCATGAAAAACATAATCAACACCGTGCATAGCCTGTTTTATACTATCAAAACTTCTTGTATCTCCTATAAGAAATTTAATCTTTTCGTTTTCATACTTCTTTCTCATATCATCTTGCTTCTTTTCATCTCTGCTAAATATACGTATTTCTCCTATGTCAGTTTTAGCGAAACGCCTTAAAACGGCATTACCGAACGAACCTGTTCCCCCAGTTATTAATAGTGTTTTTCCTTTAAACATGTTATCCTCCTATTAACTCACCTATTTTTTTATCCAGAATGTCAATACTATTTCTACAATTGAATTTCTCATACAAATCCAAATCGGGTTTAAGATCACTTGTTATTATCTTATATATACATTCATAAACTTCATCAGCTTTGTGTGCTGCAGTTATAATATTCGAGGGTACTGTAACATCAGTTGCTGCTGTATCCGGATTTGTTATAGCAAATATTAAGTTCCCTGAGGCCATATAATCAAAGACCTTACTAGGCGTAAAAATATTAAATCTCTTATCTTTAAAATTTGTATCAATCAACAACAGACAATCAGCATTACTCATATATTGTAAACTTTCCTCATAGCTAACTTGTCCAATTATTTCAAAAACACTTTCGAGGTTATTTTGTTTTATTAGATTTATATTGTATTCATCTATATAGCCTACCAGGTAAATCAAAATACGGTTATATAGTTCTTGATGATAATCTCTTAACCTTTTTATTGCCTCGATTATATTTTCTAAATTTCTCTCACTATAGATCTGACCTACGTGTGCAAAGCAGTACTTCCCTGCTTTTAATTTTCGTTTCTCGGAGTTTACCCTAACTCCTTCGTGACCATAAGGTACAATTGCTATCTTATGCGAATATTTAGAGTACTTCTTTCCTAAAACATGTTTTGCCAGCCTAATATTATTAAAAACCAGTAAATCCGACTTTTTAACAGCTATTTTAGAAAAAATACCCATAAATTTCATCACTAAATATCTCGGCCTGGCTTTCTTGTCTTTTTGTAAAAAAGATAGACTACTAATAAAAGGTGAATTCCAAATAGGATCTGAAAAATATACAATCCATTTCAATTTTGGGTAAAATAATTTAACTATGGTTCCCGTAAAGTGAGCATTTGAAGGCATAACTCTGGTATATAATAACCTGTAATCATTTAGGCTATTAAGTTTTCTAAATAATTTTAGGGCCTTTTTTGTAAATATAAAATATTTTTCCCCTTTAATCGGATATACGTGACAGTTCTCTATCTGTTGCTCGTCTTCACCAAAGTATCCGCTAATAACATCATACTCAAATTTTGAATTTGTAAGTGCTCGCTTACATACTACACTTTCGCCAGAAACCTTAGGATAGAAATCCCAAGCAACTGTAAATATCTTTTCTGTTCTCATATATTACCTTTTACCAGTAATTTATCGTAAAGTTTAAATAACCTTTTACCCTGTTCCGCTACATCATATCCGAGAGATTTTAAGAATGCACTGTTATCTCTCCTGTTATCTATATCACACTCAGCTTGTTTAGTTAGCTCTATCCACTTACCAGTATTATTTAACTCCACAGAACTAATGCACTCAGCTAACATAACATCCTTTGGAACATTTTCTGATACTATACATGGCAATCCGGAACATTGCGCTTCAAGTGCTGCAATCCCAAATCCTTCAAACAAAGAAGGGAGCCAGAAGCAATCAAATAGCTGATAAAATTGGTTTACGTTATCTATAACTCCCAGAATTAAAACATCATTTGTCAAACCTTTGTCTTCTATCATTGCTTTTATTTCATTAGTTAATGATCCATCGCCTATCAGGATCAATTTACTATTACTACTGAAATTCTTATACGTATAAAATGTATTTATTAAGAAGCAATGGTTTTTTTCCTTCTCAAATCTTCCCACATGACCAATAATAAAGTTATCCTTTACGTTGTATTGTTCTTTTAAGACATTTCTAACTTCTTGGTTATATCTAAACTTATTAGAATCAATACAGTTTGGCAGAACGGTAACATCTTCCAAATTAATGAATTTGGAAAATAAATTTTGTGCCGCTGTACTTGAGCAGGCAACATAATAATTACAATTGCCTGGTATAAAATAATTTAAAATGCCATTTCTTAACCTCTTAAATATATTAGAGGAGCTAGTGGTGCTGTGTGAATGTATTATCCGAATAGGCACACCCGCCTTTTTCGCTTCTGACATATATAAGAATACGGAATTTGCCAGATGTCCATGAATAATTTTGTAATCGTTATCTTTTATTACGTTTGCAAATTCTTTACGAAATTTCAGGTAAGAATTTGCCTTTATTTCTGAAAGCTTAAAAACCTGACCACCTAAGGCTTCTATCTCTTTTATTAAGGTTTGTTGACTTTTTTTATACACAACAACATCAATTATATAATTTGAATCACATGATTGTCTGACATAATTCATAACTACGTTTGAAGTTCCACTATTGCTTGTCAGAATATCAAGGACATGCAAGACTCTTTTTTTTTTACCCATAATTTACTTTTCCATCCTATTGTAGCAAGTACAAACTTCTTTAGCATCACCAAACATAATAAGTTTACCTTTGTCTAGCCATATTGCCTTACTGCACATATCTTCAATTTTATCAATAGAATGAGATACAATTAATACTGTTGTATTGTTTGACATCATTTCTCTCATTCGTTTTTCGCACTTTTGTTGAAATAAGTAATCTCCAACACCTAGAATTTCATCAACAATTAAAATCTCTGGATTAATTACTGTTGCTATTGCAAAGCCCAATCTAGCATACATACCTGATGAAAAATTCTTTATGGCTACATCTACAAAATCACTCAATTCAGAAAATTCTATAATCTCATCAAATTTCTCTTCGATTTGCTTTTTTGTATGACCAAGAACATATCCGTTTAAATAAATATTTTCACGAGCTGTCAATTCGGGGTCAAAGCCTGCACCGAGTTCAATAAGCGGTGCAATTGAACCTTGTACATTAACACTTCCTTTTGTTGGTTTCATAATTCCCGATACAATCTTTAGTATTGTACTTTTTCCACTGCCATTCAAACCTATTATACCCACAATTTCTCCCTTGTTAATTGAGAAACTTACATTATCAAGAGCAACAAATTCCGTATAGTGCAACTGCCCCTTTATAAACTTTATAAAATATTCCTTTAAACTATCAATTCTTTCTTTGGACATATTAAAACTCATTGATACATTTTTAACATCTATAATAGCACTCATAAGTCTCTCCCAAATCTTATTACATATATAAAATAAACTTATCTTGGTTTTTCTTAAAAATAAATAGTCCTATTATTAAAGCCCCAAACGAAAATATAAAGCAAATTAAATTAAATTTTAGTCCCGGTATATAACCGTATAGAATTAGTTCCCTAAGATACGTTATATAGTAATACAAAGGGTTGAACTTAAATAAGATGGTAATTTGTGAAGGCACAGCATCTGCTGGATATATAATAGGTGTCATATAAAATAATGCCGAAAGAAAAACACTATATAAGTGACTTATATCTCGGAAAAACATATTCATCGTTGTAATAATCATACTAAACCCAATGATAAAAATTAGACTGTATAATAGTGGGATAACAAATAATAACGAAGTTAAGCGAAATGGAACGTTTAATACAATCATCACAATAACTAACGCTACTAAAGAAAACAAAGCATTAACAAGAGCAAACAAACACTTCTCTAAAGGAAAAATGTACTTTGGAATATATACCTTTTTAACTAAGCTAGCATTAGTTAAAACAGATGTTAATGATGAATTTGTTGCTTCAGAAAAAAAACTATAAATAATTGAACCTGTTAAATAGTAGACAGGATAATTATCAATATTCAATTTAAACACATTTTGAAATACAGTAACTATAACTGCCATCATTAGCAATGGGTTTAGAATACTCCAAGTAAACCCTAAAAATGAACGTCTGTATTTTACCTTAACATCCCTTAAAACAAGGTATGATAGCAAATTTCTATATCTAAAAAGATTATTTATGTAATTCATGCTACTCCTATAAAAACAGTTTTTCCTTTACATTCTATCAAACCATATTGCAAATAACAACCCAAAAAGGGCTTTTCTTGTTAAATCAAACAAGTAAATATCCCCTAATTTGGGACTAACAATATTATTAGACAAGCTAAACTCTTATTTCCCAAAGCTTATGGCCTGCCCTTTTTGTCAAACTTCGGTCTCCGAAATAAATATTTATGTTTAATGAAATAATATATCATGTCTATAACGAAAGAAACCTTTATCTTACTAAATAATTTTTTCTTTGTAATTCTTTGTGTATCATGAATTATAATACTCTTTGGGTAATATACAGATAACCAGCCCTTTTTTCTTGCCCTTAAACAATAATCAACATCTTCGGGTGAATAAAATATTCTCTCATCGAGTAATCCCACATCTCTTAGTGTATCTGCCTTTATTAACCAACAAGCTGATATTAGGTAATCAACTATAAAATAGTCTCTATACCTTTCATCAGAGATATTATAGCTTTCCATTCTCTCTCCAATCAGATTAAAATAGCTGAATGGCAAAAACTTTAAAAATTTGTCAATCAAAGTCGGGAACTTCTTATACGAAATTTGCTCTTCTCCAACGAGATTTTTCATTTTAGGACCAACGATTCCTACTGTACTATTAGAATTCATATATTCGATCATATTTACTATTGCCTGTTGATTAATAACAGTATCGCTGTCAAGAATACAGATATGACTATAACTCAGATCATTATTAATCATCCTTAACGCTATATTCCTGGAAAAAGTCGTTCCTATATTTTTCCCTAATGGCACAACAGTTAGCTTATCGTCATAGGAGTTTAAATAATCTAAAGTGTTATCTTTGGAACCATTATCAATAACGACAATTACCTTGTCAAGTTCAATACTGAGTATACTATCTATACAAGACTTTATATATTTTTCTGAATTCCATGTAATAATAACAAACATTATCTTTTGAGACATTTTGCAATATACCTCATACTTATTTACTCAGCTTAAGTATATATTTGGTGCAAATTAATGTCAATTTATATGGATATCTTTAATTACTACAATCATTAAATAATACCTATTTGTATAAATCCCCAATATTGTCTGTCTCCTCCCATCTGTTTACTGTTTTATTGTATTATGCTAAAATTATGTAAGCAAACATTAGGAGGCATGTATGAAAAAGAAAATTAAGAAAGAAAAAAAGGACTATATTAAATTACTACCTATAGCCCTTATTTTGGCGATAGTTCCTTTGATTGTTTATATGAAGGAAGTTAAGATTGATGAGTCCTTTTCAAAGTATTGGAAAGGTAAGACATTTGATAATGACTTTTTTTCATATTATAAGATGACATGGTTTATAGCGTTAACTTGCATTGCAGTTCTTATTTTTTTTGCTTATTCTTTATTTAAAAAAATTGAAATCAGCTTACCTAAAATGTTTATACCTTTAGGTGTTTATATTACTTTCGTTTTCTTATCAAGCACATTCTCAGATTTTCATACTCAGGCCTTTTTTGGGTATCCTGACAGATATGAGGGGTTCTTTACAATTTTATGTTATACAATAGTATGTTTACTTTGTTCACTACTTATTAACTCTGAGTTTGACTTCAAATATTTAGTTTACTTTCTTGCTTTTTCGGTTTTCGTTTTATCTTGGTTAGGAATTTCCCAATTTTTTGATTTTGACTTTCTGCAAACCGAGCTCGGAAAAAGATTAATGCTGCCAGCTTCAAGTAAAAATTTAATTAATTCTTTTGAATTTAATTTTCCTAAGCAATATATTTATTCCACATTATATAACCCAAATTACGTAGGTGGGTTTTTTTCTATTATTTTAGCTATATGTATTGTAATTTTTATTTCTTCGAAAAAAATCAAGTACAAAGTAATTTCCGGTATTTTCAGCCTTCTTTCATTCATAAACCTGGTAGGAAGTTTTTCCTTTGCTGGATTTATTGGAATACTAGCTTCCGGTGTAATTATTATTGTTTACTTACGAAAACACCTTATCCGTAACTTAGCTCCTATAGCAATAATACTTCTATGTTTTACTTCCATCTTAGTATTCATGAATCAATACTCTAATGGAAAAGTATTAAAAGAGTTTAAAATTGCTGATAATATTAACTTCGATATGAAAGATAAACTTACAAGATTAATATCTACTGCTTCTAGTCAAAGTCGGAATAATCTATCCAGCCCCTTAAATTCTTTAATACTAATGAATAATAGCAATAACACTGACGATAGAAATAACAATGTAAGTTACAACGAATATTCTGCTCAAGAGCTCAAATCACAAGAATCTTATGGGTCTATTTCCGGCGAACTTTTATCTTTAGGTTTAACTGGAGAATTAGCCAATCAAGATGGCGCATCTAGAATAATTAGTAATATAAAGCTAAATAAAAATACAGCAACAATTTTTACATCAGATACTGATTCACTTGTAATTAAATATGACCCCACAATTACAGAGATATTATTCTTTGATAACAATAATGATAAAGTTAATATATTAACTGAAACGTCAGGTGATGAGTATACTATAACATTTAGTGACCCTAGATTTAATACACTTAAGGTTTCTGTGAAGGGTAATGTTTTACTTATTACTGCACCTAATACTGCTTTTAATCTGATAATTACCAATGAGGGCATTAAATTTCTAACACCGGCGGGTATCATAACAGATATGCTTACTGCTGATAGTTTTGGCTTCAAAGGTTGGGAAACCTGGGGATCTAATAGAGGCTATATCTGGTCACGTACAATTCCAATGCTTAAAGAAACAGTTCTATTAGGACATGGTCCTGATACTTTTGCAATGTATTTTCCCCAAAATGACTATGTAGCAAAAATGAAATATTTAAATAGTATTTATTTATTTGTGGATAAACCACATAATTTATATTTGCAGATTGGTATAAATAGCGGATTAATTTCACTTTTAGCCTTTTTGGTATTCATCGGCTGGTATTATATACAATCATTAACTCTTTATTTCAAGGACCGTTCTAAACAGTTTTTTACACCTGGGGTAGCATGTTTGGCAGGCGTAACCTCATTCCTTGTATCATCTCTTGCAAATGATAGTGCCGTTTCAATCAGTCCTTTGTTCTGGATTATCTTAGGCACTGGTATAGCGTGTAACAGACTCTATAAAAAATCAATTTCAACCAACTAATCTATTAGTATATAGTAAGCGTCAAATAAAATAGTGTATAGAAAAAGCCGGAAAGCTGATATATAATAATCACTTTTCGGCTTTACAATTTACTTGAACATCTGTACTCCAAGGTAGGAGTTCTTCAAGAAGCTCAGGGTACTCAATATATCTTAACCCTGGCATAAATTT
>JAEWOH010000050.1 GCA_023460955.1 Bacillota bacterium
GAATATTCAGTGTTAAACATGAAACCGCTCGACTTGCATGTGTTAGGCACGCCGCCAGCGTTCGTCCTGAGCCAGGATCAAACTCTCAAATTAAAATTTATATGATTCGCAGTAAACTGCTACTCATCTAACTTATTTGATAAGCTTGACTGCTGAATTTTATTCAGCATGCTCATTTAAAATTGCTGACTTTTGTTCCAGTTCTTTGTCTGTTAAGACTTGAACCGGGTTGTAAAGTTCGCAAGTGAATTTAAGTTCGTTAGAACTTGAATTCATTAACTCATTTTTTAGAATCCATTGGATTCTGGAATTGTTTGAGTCCTTTACTTACATTTGCATGTATTGTCACTGTTTACTTTTCAAAGTCCATACCTTAAAAGCGTTACTGTTGTTGCTTTTCAAGGTTTACCGACCGCTTATTGCGACAGCTTAGTTATATTACCATGTTGTTGCCGTTATGTCAACACTTTTATTTTAGCCAGTTTTTGGTAGCTGACTTTACCGTTTTAGGTAACTTCAAATCCTTAACCGAGCAGTCTAAGCGTTGCCGTCGGATGACGGCTTGACTATGTTACCACGGCCTCTATCGCTATGTCAACACTTTTATTAAGTCAGTTTTTGGTAATTGACTTTGCCTTTTCAAGCTATCTTCAATTCCTTAAACCAAGCTACTTAAGCATTGCTGTCTGCGACAGCCTGACTATACTAACACGTTTACTACCGCTCTGTCAACACTTTATATAAAAACTTGTATATAAGTACTTCTGATATAAAAGTTCTTCTGCAAGTTCCCGGTAAATTCCATACCTTTGCAGGAATATCACGTTACCTTTAACCGCGCTTTCAAATGTTGCAGTAAGCGACTGTTTTGTTAGTATAGCACTATAGGTCTGATATCATCAACATATATGAATACTAAAGAATATAATTATTTTAATTTGCATGCAATATCCTACAATATTCGCACTATTAGCGAGTGTTTAATCCAGAATCCTCATTATTCAAATTGAGTAAATAACGATGCAACCTTAGCATTAACTTCTTTTTGTTTGGACTGAGCTTTATTAAACATTTCATTAAATACTGGCATGATATAAGAATTGATAACATCAACTCCTTCCTCAGTAATACCTCCCTTCGTAGCAACCCTGGATATAACTTCCCCTGGAGTGATATGTTTATCTATTATAAGTTTAGTTGTACCATAAAATGTTTGAAGAACCATTTCTTTAATATCTTCTTCCTCAAAGTTCGAGTGGTTCTCGTAGGCTGTCTGTACAAATTTATCAATAATGGCTGATAATAATCCAGGTCCACAGCTTGTAAGCAGTGTAGCGAATCCAAAATCACTTTCGTTAACACGTTTTATCTTCCCGACACTTTTAAGAATGTTTTCAATATTACCGGCATCTGTCTCAGAAACTTTTTCATTATGTGATAAAAGAGTTATTCCTTCTTTTACTTCAGAAATTATAGTCGGAATTATTTTAGTTATTTTACAGTTAACTATGTTCTCTATATCTTTTAATAAAACGGCTCCAGTTATCGAAATAAGATGTTTCTGCTCATCAACACAGGGTTTTATCTCTTCCATGATACTTTTATACTCAAGAGGTTTAATGCAAAGGAATATATATTGAGATTTTTCAGCCACTTCTGTTGCTGTTTCAGCAGTATGTATTCCGGACCAAAATTCATTAACTTCCTTTAGTCTGATCTTATCCTTTCTGGTAACAATAACTTGCTCCTGTGCTATACCAAAATTTAAGAGTGTACCTATAAGCATTTTGGCCATACTGCCAAAGCCGATAAAACCAAATTTTATCATAACATCAATTCTCCAAGTCTCTTTTTGAAATGCTCGATATGTAGTTCCAGATGTACGAAGTACTTGTGTATTAGTTCCTTCAATGGGATAGCCTCATCCTCGTTTTTTACCCATACATTATTCATTTTGTTACTTTCAATTCCATCAATGATATTTATCAGAAGGCAATTATAGCTATACCATAGCGATGCAAGCAATGGCCATTCAATTTTGTTGAATTTCTCAACTCTGATCCACTCTTCTCCGTCATAAGCCGGGAAGTCCAATAAATCAGAAAATTGAAGCCTTACAAATCTTTGATGATTGTTTGAGGCTGAGTCTATAAGGTGACCAATAATTTCTCGGAGCGACCACTTATCCTCTGATATTTTGGTTTTTGTAATTTCCTCATCAATTGATTTAAGATATGCATAAAAATCTTCTACAACCTCTTTATAGTTCATATTACTGCGCCTTCCTTCCTATATATAATAAATGCTCACTCGAACCAAGTATATTATTGTTCTCTGATATACAGTAGAAAAGATCAATCCACTCCTGAAATATATTTTCGGGCAACTGGCTTAATTCTCTTTCACATAGTGAGCCCAGACCTTCCGTGGAAAAAAATTTCAACTTTGAAATATTATAGACCTTCATTAATTCTTCAACATCATCAGGATTAATAAAATAAGCGTCAGTAAAGCCTGAATTGACAACATTACGGCCATCCTTAAGATAATATAACAGCCTCTCTTTACTGCTGATGATATCTTCAGGGTACTTTTTCAAACAATCTATTATAGGTGCATAGGCTGAAATAAAGGAAATAACAATTATACCCCCGGGCTTAAGCTTATTGAGACATTGCTTAATTGCTTCCTTTCGTTCCCACTCCTCTAAGAGGTGGTATAACGGGCCCATACATAGAACAACATCATATTGCTTTCCAAAATTAAACTTATTTAGCTCCAAAACATTACCCTGTATTGCTTTTTCTAAAACCGTTCCGGCTTCTTCTGCATGAATAACAGCTTGCTTAACCATTTCTCCAGATAAATCAAACAATGTAACCCTATGACCTTTTTGAGATAAATAAATGCTATATCTTCCTGGTCCGCCGCCTACATCCAGTATTTCTGACTTGTTATTTATAAATTCATTAAGGGCTCGTTTTGTCATTTCAAACTCTATCCTATGTCTTTCTAATCTGCCCCATTCATCATAAGTATTATCATAAAAATCCCCAACCACACTCATTTATTTAAACCTCAATTCTGCAGCATTACAGCTTTAATGAAATAATAAAAGTTAAAAACCCCACAGAATTTTACAACTCTGTGGGGTCAAACAAGGTTATACCCGATTACCTCTCAAAGCTATATGTTAACAATGAATTAAAGCTTCATGTATATTCAATAACTTTTATGGTATTTTTACATATTTTTACCATCCTGTCAAGAAAGAATTATCTTTTAAAAATCTGCCTTAATGCTTCGTCTATTACCTTCTCATTTCTTATCGATTCTTCAAAGGAAACCAGTGGCTTTTCCCCTTGTAATATACATCTTCCGAATTGTTCAACCTCAAGCATGTAATTATCAGGACAATTGACTGTAATTTCTTCCGTTCCGGATTCCTTCTTTAGGATTATTTTCTGATCCCCTTTCGAATTAAATACAGCTGGCACAGACATAATGCCATCGTCCCCAACAATTGTATACTCTATTCTTGAGGAACAAAGGAAGGAGCAATAGGATACAGCTCTAATTCCACCTTCAAATTCCATTACAATGCAACTACTTTCATCAACCCCGGTCTTGCCTATTTCTCCGGTTGCATATATTGATACCGGTTCTTTACCAATAATATGCCTGATAATGTTTATGTTATAACACCCTATATCATAGGTAGCTCCACCGGCCAATTCAGGGAATAGTCTTACATCTTCCATATTTTTAAGTAAATAGCTAAAATGTGAATCCATAAACTTTATTTTGCCTATAGCACCGCTATCAACAAGTTCTTTAACTTTTTTAGTTAGAGGACTGTGCCTATAAGCAAAAGCTTCCATTAACAGCACCCCGTTTTTGTCGCATACTTCCTTCATCGCTCTGATTTCTTCTGTTGAAATACCCATAGGCTTTTCGCAAAGTATATGTTTCTTTTTCTCAGCAGCTTTTATAGTCCACTCATAATGCAGACCATTTGGAAGCGGAATATATACTGCATCAATCTCAGGATCATCTAGAAGTTCGTCATAGCTTTGATATGCTTTTACAGGGCTAAATTCTTTAATGAATTTCTCAAGCTTTTCAGTCCCTCTGCTTGATATAGCATACAACTGTGCATTATTAGCACTTAAAATACCCGGAATGACAGATGATTCAGCTATTCCGGCACAACTGATAATACCCCAATTTACTTTGCTTTTTTCCATAATAAATCCCTCTTTCATTATTAATTGTATATCAAAATAAATTTCTCTAATATTCTAATTATATTTTATTTAAATGAACAATATATGTATAGTCAATTCATGTCATATAGATAACTTATTTTGTTTCATTTTTTCCATATTGCGTAGATTGAAATCATAAACTATACCAACCTTTAAATAAACGAAAAAATAAAACAGCGTATTAATTAGTGAGTTGTTGACCCGATTAATTATTACGCTGCTTTATATAGAAATTTCTAGTTGATAAATTCTTTATTCCGAATCATTTGCTTTTACTATTTCAGATTCGAATTGTTTGTTACTGGTACATTTAGTATTGGTTTAACCAAAGCATTGTTTGATGCATCTTGAATTGTATCAAGTTGCCCATCATGTAGCGGTTGGTATGAAATGGTAATTGCACTACTCTTGGTGATTGTTATATAAGGGTTGGAAATGTAAATAGTTATTTTATTACCATTTCCAATTTTATAGTCATACATCCAAGGTGTACTAATCCTAGTAAGGCTGGAAGGTATGGCAGTTCCATCAACAGTTATGGTAAATGAACAATTTGCAACATCTTCCTGACTTATTGGTTTATCAAAGGTCAAAGTAATACAGCCAGTCAAATTATCATAATCACCTTCTATAGGCTGACCATAGCTTGTATACACAGCACTTTGCAATTCTGGTCCAGTTTTTGAAACAGTAACCGGGTAAGTAAAACTCTCAATATAGTCACTTGCATTGTCTTTGAATCCACCTGACACTGGTTTTGTATAGGTAAGAGTTAGTTCACTTCCGTCTGATAAACTGGCCATAGCTTCACAGTCAACTTTCAAACTTATCCTTCCGGAATTGTAGTAAAAGGAGGTAGCACTTATATTTTTAATAGTTATTTGTGTTTCTCCGCTTTTTAATGTAAATGAATCTTTCAATAAATCCCAATCCGCCTCATTCCACACGTCAAAAAAGTTATCAAAAATAACATTTATCTCACCTGTATTAGCATTATAAAGAGCAGTCTTTATATTTAAATCGACAGGTTCAGTAATAATGTCAAAACTATTAGCTTTATTATGGTTCAATGATGTATCTTGAATAGGGTTCAAAGTTGGGATTGAATAAGTAATATTTACCTCACCAACTCCTGAAAGTGGACTATCGAAAGAAAGTATAATACCCGATGACCAAATATCATCATAATCGGTTTTGTATGATTTAAATGCAATGCTACTAGGTACTACGCCATTAACTGAAAATGCTGAAGCAGCTGGTACAGAACTATCATCAAGGGCTTCACTAGACATTATGGTAACTGTGTTTCTAGCAGCATTTATAAATGCATCTTGGAATGACGGACCTTGGGTGTCCATAGAACTTTGTAGTTCGTTAGTAATATTAACAGTTTTTACATTTGTCGCTATTGATTTATCGTTTTGGACGGTTGCCACAAAGTAGTACTGATATGTTGGCATACCAGCTGTTAGTGTTCTATTGGTATTTATAATGATTGGTGTATTTGCAGTTGTGCGAACTAAATAACTATCACCTCTCCATTGGTTTGTACGATGACCATGGAGTACATCCAATGCAGATGCTGGTGTTGAATCTCCGTATCCCATAACTATATATACATCAGCAGCAGTTTGTGTCTCAATATTTAACAAGAGATTTCCATCGCTGTCTAAATTGACAAAAGGATAACCAGATACAAACTTAGGAGCATTTTCTGGATCAGGTGTTGTAACAGCATTAACTGTTACATCAATATATCTTGAATACATTTTATTGGCAGTTGCAACCCTTATTTTAGTGCTGCCTGCTTTAATGGCAGTTAATAAAACTGTTCCATCTGTATTAGATGTGATTGATATTATGCTTGAATCATCAACAGACCAATTTACATTTTGCTTAGGTACAGCTATAGCTAAAATAGTTGTAGTCTCATTAACGTTAAGATTTAAAGACCTCAAATCTATTCCGTTTATATTTTGAATATACAGACCAGGTACTGCATCATCAGCTATAAATGAAAGTGCAGTTTTATCAGGAATTACAAGTGCATTTCCAGCAAGGTCTGTAATTCCTTCAAGAATTGAAACTGTATACTCTGTACCCTGTATTAATGCAACAGATGGAATAATAGTAATACTATTATCATTTGTGTTATAGGTCACAGCGCAAGCGATGGCTCCACTTGTAGTAGTTTCAGAAGTAATGGCACCGGAAGTTGTAATACTAAAGCTTATTAAATTTTGTATATTATCACTTTTGATAGGCTCACTGAAGTTAAGTTTTATTGCAGAACCAGTTGTACAAGATACAGGTGGAACCAAAGATACCGTTGGAGCAATGGTGTCTTCTGTTGTCGGTGTTGTTGGTGTTGTTGGTGTTGTTGGTGTTGACGGTGTTGTTGGTGTTGTTGGTGTTGTTGGTGTGGTTGGTGTGGTTGGTGTGGTCGGGGATGTTGGCGTCGTTGGTGTGGTTGGTGTTGATACTGCAGGTTTTCCTCCCACCTCAGCTTTCACGCCTTCAGCTACTATAGTATTTGTTATTACTACCTCACCTGTAATTGTAGCTCCCTTCTGGAAGTTCATATTCGTAACTGAACCCTTTATGTCTATTTTAGCACCTTCAGCATTATTAGTAAGTGTTTCAATAGTACCTTTTACAGCAATAGATACATTAGAAGAGTTATTATTGACTTTTGTAAAGTTACCAAGTAATTCAATACTTTGACCAGCAGTAACCTCAGGTGGGATAGTTACTTCTTTAAAGCCGCCTCCAACCAATTCCTGTGTAACAAGTATTGCCCCACTTTCCAAAACAGTGGTTGTTATCTCAGTAGTACCAGAAGCTACAATACGGATATTTCCATCTTGCTTTGTAACTACTAATCCACCCTCAACCGATACATTGGCAAAATAAACAGAATTTTTTCCACCACCTTGTGCTATCACTTGTCCGCTTATCTTGACATTACTTGCATGAAAATCACCATTACCTACTCCAGGTGCAAGATACAAATTACCTTTAATATTCATATCTTTAAGGATTACATCAGGACTGTTAACAAGAACATTCCCCTCCGCGTCCGCACTGTATGTACCTGGTTTACTAATATATGTAGGTGCTAGCTTTTCTAAAATACACACTACCTCTGCACGGGTAAGAATGCCTTTAGGATCAAAAACCTTACCCGGTTTTCCATTCATTATTCCTGCAGAAGAAAGTGCAGATATAAATCCAGCAGCCTCTTTAGCTATTTTTGCAGCATCGCTAAAATTAGGTGCAGTACTTAGTTCACTGATATTAAAAGCTCGTGAAAACATTACTGCTGCATCTTCACGTGTAACTTTTTCTCTTGGCTGAGCCTTGCCGTCGCTAACATTCATAATTTTAGCATTTACAACAGCAGATATTGCTCCAGCAAACCAATCTTTTTCTGAAACATCCTTAAAACTTTTTGTTCCTGCTGGGTAACTCATACATTTGTTTATTATTGCTGCAAATTCTGCTCTAGTTATGGGATCATTAGGGCGGAATTTTTGATTGTTTCCAGTTATAACGCCTCTACTGCTCCATTTGTATATTTGGTTACTTGCCCAGAATTTACTGCTTACATCCGCAAATGTGCTAGAAGTATTACCGGAATTATCTTTTGCAAAAGTTAATCCAGTAAAAATACTTAATACCATGCACATAACCAAAATACCAGATACTAGTTTCCCAAACTTTAGTTTCGACATCTTACATCCTCCAAAATAGTTTAATTGAAAATAAAGCAAAAAAATCCTTCAGCCATAATCAAATATATATTATATATTTTTATTATTAGCTAAATAATTTTTATTTTAAAAACCACCAAATTGATACATATTTATCAAATTTTATCGGTTAATATATCTATATATTCTATTTTATCTAGAAAATCCCTTTAAATATTTGGAAATTTTTTATCTGATTTATTATTACTTATTGTCTAAAAAATTTTTTCGATAAAATTCTCTTTTTCTATAGTAAAACTTTACAGTAGAACTTTTTTTATAGTAATTGCTAGTTACTTTTTCTGCTGTCTTCCCTGGTCATCAATATAATAACCGTCCTTCATAATAAGCTCGGAAACCGGAGCAAATTCCAGACCTTTTGCCTTAAGCTCTGATATTATCTGGGGCAGAAGTTCAACAGTATATTGGGTATCGTTATGGAACAAAATAATCGCCCCCGGTTTTGTTCTTTTTAGTATCCTATCAAGAATGGCCTGCCTGCTCATTTCCTTTTTCCAGTCCAGGCTGTCAACATTCCATTGAATAGGGTAGCAACCCAATTCATTGCAGGTTTCAATTACTGTGTTATTATAGTCTCCGTACGGAGGTCTGAACAGCGTAACTTTTGTACCTGCTATTTCTCCAAGCTTTTGATTGCAGAGTTCGATCTCACTCCGGCATTTTTCCTTCCCAATAGTGCTCATTCTCAAATGTGAATAGCCGTGGTTGCCTACATCATGGCCGTTTTCAGTAATAAGCTTAACTGCGTCAGGATATTTTTCACCCCATTGTCCCACCATAAAAAAGCTGGCTTTAACATTTTCCTTCTTTAGTATTTCTAGAATTGTCGGAATATCTCCGGCCCCCCAAGCGCAGTCAAATGTGATGGAAACCAGGTTTTTATCAGTCTCCACACTATATATAGGAAGTACTCTGTTATTGGTAAAAACATATATAGATTTGAAAACTCCCAACCTTCCGGCAACTATAAGTAAAGATAAAAGAAAAGCTCCGGCAGTAAATACAATCAGGTAACGTGTAAACCTTTTCCTGCTTATAATAAAAATCTTCATTAAAAAACTCCTTGAAATTATTTTTTATATATACTATAAATATTTACTATTTCAAGGAGTTATGTGTGGTTGTACTATTGTATTATGAAATTTAAATAAAATCTAATTAATATAGCTGAGACTATTACTTCGGTTATTTAAAAGTTGAATACTTCCTATTTCAAAGTTGAATAATTCCTATTTTATTGAAAGTACTTTTCTAAGCTGAGCCTCTGTTATATTTGTATATTTACCAAGACTTTTTTCGATCAGTAATTGTTTAGCTTCTGACTTGTCCATGCCGCAGCATTCTTCCAGCCACGAGTCCGGAGCCCAATTTTCTACTTTGTCATACACGTTGGCAGGCCATCCGTATGGCTCTCCGGCTTTATTAACCTTTCTTCTGTTTCCCGCAACAGTTATATAGAAATATTTCTGAAGTTCAATTATTGCGTTATCAACCTTGCTTCCGCCTTTTTTGCCGACACCCATTTCATGTCTTAAATCGCTTGTGTTCAGTAAGGTTTGAGTCTGGAATAGTTTCCATACCTCTTTTACTTCATTTGAAACAAGTCCCTGCTCCCATCGGTATTCCATGTCTTCGGACGGTCGGAAGCTGACATAAAAATATGGATACATACTTTGGGCAACAAATCCCTTATGGCCTCCCAGAATACACCCGAAGGCAAGCTGTTTTTCTTCTGCAGCTCTATCCTTCCAGCACCAGGGATCAGTTTCAGGGTTCCCTGTATGCCAGGCTTCCTTTTGTGTTTCATCAACTAAAGACGGAAGACCTTTATGTATATTTGATAATGGCATAAAGCCCAGTTCATTTACTCTCTCAATAAATTCATTGTAATTTCTTAATATCAGCACAACTAAACTCCTTTTCACGCTATATTAATTAGTTACACCTTTTCTCCGCACCATTTTCTGCACTGTTCAAGCCTGAGACCATTATCCCCATGCTCCGGGTCATAAGAAAATTTGTTTAGTAAAGTACATGGAAAGCTTTCACATTCACCGCAATGCTGATGATTTTTTTCTTCACAGCAAACTTTCACCTCGCACTGTCCCCAGGCAGGTGTTGCAATATTTACACAGCCTGTACAGTTAAATTGTTCTCTGTATATGCATTGACTGCATACTATACCACATCTTGACTCAATCATAGTTCCCTCCGACATTTTGCCTGTCCGGCATATTATTAATTTATATGCTACCATTCTAAACCGGACAGCTATATGTCATGTTCATATAGAGAACTAATTTTTTTTGAGGTTAATGCTATTTCATCTCTTATTTCTGCAGGCTCAATTATTTCAACCTTATCTCCGAAGGAAAGCAGCCACCTTAAAATATGTTCCTTATTAGTGAAGCTGATGGATACTTTCAATTTACCATTCTCGGTTTCCTCCCAACAACTCGGACCATATTCCTCAACAAGAAGATATTTAACTTCCTTATCAAACAGTGCTGTCAGATTCATACCATTCTCGAAATAAGCATCAAAATCAAGTTCGTGAGGCTTTATTTCCTTCGGGTTAAATATTGAATCAGTAATCTGTAAATCCCATAGCCTGTTCAATTTAAACAGCCTAAAGTCTCCTTTTTCGGTGCAATAGCCGTAAGTATACCAGGAAGACCATCTATATGTAATAAGATATGGCTCAATTACTCTATTAGCTGTTCCTCTTTCGGAATAGTATATAAAGCTCACCATTCTGCTCTGCGATATGGCTTTTTTGAGTATATTTATTTTGTCTGACAGGCTGTTTTTGTAATGTGAGGCAAGATCTATCAAAACCTTTTCATTTGATTCCTGAACACATTTTTTAGGAGATATCTTTGTTATCAATCTGTCTATTTCCAGCCCGGCTGAAACACTTTCAATACTTTTAAGTCCTGTAATTATATTCTGAAGTTCATCAACAGAAATCACAGTTTTATCAAGCTTGAAACCTTCGGCAATGGATATTCCTCCATCTCCTCCCTGAAAAGTCACAACTGGAATTCCCGCTTTGCAAATATCCTCTACATCTCTTTGTATTGTCCTTCTTGAAACCTCAAATTTAGCAGCAAGCTCTGGTGCCGTCACCTTTTCGCGCTGCATTAATACAGTCAGGACACCCAGCAATCTATCTATCTTCATACAACAACAATGTCCTTTTCCCCTCCTGTAATGAGCTGACCGCCCTCAGATGTGACAATATAGGTATCCTCAACCCCTACCATTCCTATACCCTCTATTCCTTTTTTAGGTTCAAGGGCAATAACCATATTTTCCATAAGCGGACTGTTAAAGCCTTCAGCAATTGCGGGCAGCTCATCAACTTGCAGGCCGATTCCGTGTCCGAGAAATTTAACCCTTCTATTCCCAAAGCCCATAAAATTCTCCATGAAAGCATTATCTAGTTCAGACATAATCGTATTATAAATTTTTGATGGAATATTGCCGGGTTTTAGTAATTGGGCAGTCTTTTTCTGAACCTCCATACATTTCCGATGAGCTCTGACCATTTCCTCTGAGGGCTTTCCTCCAAACATATATACCTGAGTTCTGTCGCTGTGATAACCATTCATACCGAAACCGATGTCTACAAAAACCAAGTCTCCTCTTTTTAGAACTCTCTCTCTGCTGCCAATAATAGGTACGGCCGGACTCATACCCAACATACCTCCAGGACCATCAAAATTGGTCGGATATAGTGAATTTTCACCGAAACCGACCTGTCCTGCAATCATCTCGGTTTGTGCTCTTGAAAAACGAGATACACCATGATGACCATTTTTAAGCATTTGCTTATATAGTTCAGCAGTAAAGTCCAATTCGCTCATGCCTTCTTCCAATATGGACGGAACTATTTCCTCAAGAACTTTCTGATGCTGCTTCCCTGATTCCTTCATCCAATATAGCTCGTAGGGGCTCTTGATTGCTCTGACGTTTGCTATGATATTATCAATACTGTATATTTCTTTTATAGAAAAATACTTTTTGAGTCTCTCAAGGGTGGCCATTGTCATTAATTCAGTTTCAATCAGTACATTACCCAATTCGGCGCCGACGGCTGCTGCCGCGTCTCTATAGCCTTCCATCGGATAAATGCAGGAGAGAGGTGATTCAGCAGTTGCTCTATCAAAGCTTTTCCTTACAAAATACTTTGCTTCCCCGTTTTTTTTGATAATCAGTATTCCGTCCTGCATTGTCCCCGTAAAGTAATACTGGTTAACGCGACTTAAAATTAATACTGTATCCCATTCAGAATAATACTTCTCTATATTTTTGCAAAGCTTATTGATTCGTTCAAGCAACTCACCGCTAGTTAATTCATTATACATTTTTTAAAATCTCCCTTATTACTTATCACATGCAACTGAACTTACTTTTAGAGTAAATTCAGTACATATCCATTAATTATAAAATAACCGGCTATTTAGCCGGCTATTGGTTATCTGAATTAATAATAACATATTTAAACAAGATTTGGAAACGGTAATTTTAACGCTCTACTTTATTAAAGTTAAGAGTAATAAATATCCGAAAATTCAATATTAATACGCTCAATTCTTCTCTGTGTTTCTAAATCCTCTAAATAACATTCATCCTTGTTTTCCATTATAACAGCCGGAAGTTCAACTACAAACTCGCTGCCTTTTCCAAATTCGCTCATAGTAAAAATCCTTCCTCCGTGCATTTCGACAAAAGACTTTACCATTGCAAGACCAATTCCACTGCCATCTTTGTTTTTAGTCAGTGTTTGTTCAACCTGTACAAAACGTTCAAAAATTGCATTTTGCTTTTCTTTTGGTATGCCTATTCCTGTATCTCTAACTGATATCAAAACAGAATTTCCTTTATCCTCCACCTTGACAAAAATACTACCACCTTGATCGGTAAATTTAATGGCATTAGATATAAGATTGAGCATAATTCTTTCAATTTTATCAACATCACAGGCAATTATTCTCTCATTTGTATTTTTATCAAAATATAGATTTATGCCTTTATTTTCAGTGAATTCTTTTATAGACATTGTTATATCCTCGACAATCTTAACAATATTATGGTTGCCAGCATGCTTTTCAAGAAAACCAACATCAATTTTTGTAGTGTCGATAAGATTGTTAACAAGCCTCATAAGCCGGTAACAGTTTTGTTTCATGGTTTTCAAGTGTTTAGAAAAATTAATGTTATTTAGGTTTTTTTCCTTATCAAAATAGAATTTACAAAGCTGAATTGATGCCAGTATAACGTTTAAAGGTGTTTTAAACTCATGAGTCATGTTTGCAAAAAACTGAGTCCTAATCTTTTCTATTTCGGCTGATTCTTTCAATAGTCTCTTGTCTTCTTCGACCACTAATTCAAGGTTTTCAACTATTTTAGTCTTAGAGAAGTACGCTAATAGCAATAGGCCACAAAATATGCAAAAAGTTATTGTAATAAAAGTAAGTACTGTAAAATAGCGTTTTAAGGTATCAAGTTCATGGAACACTTCATGCTCCGGTGCTGTCAGGGCTAAGAACCACCCCCTGTCATTAATTTGAGAGTATGTTACAAAAAATTTCTCGTTGGAATATTCATAAAAATCATATCCCAAAGTATTATCATTAATATCTTTATATAATTCAGTATATTGGGAGTCCTCTCCGGTACTAGCCTGAGTTGATGGTGTTACACCATGTGAAGTATTCGCAATTATTTTCCCGTCCTTAGTGATTATAAAGCTGAAACCTGAATCCCCGATTTTCAGATTACTAATAATATTGTCTAAATAGAGAGGATCTATAGAGGCAGTAAGTGAACCAATGATACTTCCCTTGTGGTTCTTTATAGGAGTTGAGCAAACGATTATAACACTACTGTCAATTCTGCCCTGAAACGGCTCGGATATATAAGTTTCTCCTTTAAGGGCTTTTTGAATCCACTCCCGGTCTGACAGATCAAGCTTGTCACCGGAAGTAGAATATGCGTAACCGGACAAATCAGTTATTTGAAACCTCAGAACTCCAAGCCTATTTGCTTCTTCCAATAAGACAGGCTTTTGCTTTGACCAGTTCATTGACTGAATTTCAGATTTGAAACTAATTCCTTCAATAACCTTTTTAAATTCGTCTAAATGCTGATTTATAAGATCAGAATTATCTTTAGTTCTCTGCAACGTACTTTGTATGATACTTTTCTTTAAAACCTTGGATGTATTCTGATATGATATAAATCCTAATACGCCAAAGAGAATAAAAATTAGTGTTAAAGCAATAAGTAAGAATTCAATTCCGGGAATAAGTTTCGTCCTGCATTTCATCGTAAAATCCCCAATCTGAATTATATTATTTTAATATATAATTGTTGAAATCTATACTATTTTACTACTTTTTGACATTAATTTCTATATTTTCTATATAAATTGAAATATTCCTAAAAATTTTAGGATTAAAGTATTACCATTCGCCTTGTATCTCGTCATTTTTATGATCAAGATGGAACTTTGTGGTATCAAAGTAATTTCCGCTTACGCCAAAGGTACAGTCCACATTAACCCATCTTTTACTTCCAGAATCAAAAAATTGATTCCAGGAATGGTCCCCCCAGGCTAGGCCACTATATCCAAGACCCGTGACCAATCTGACTTTAATATTATTTGCTTTGCACATGGAAATAAATAATGCGGAATAATCGAAACATATACCCTGCCTGGTTTCATAACAAACAATAGTCCCCGATTCAGTGCCTTTTGTTTCTTTTGCAATTGTTCTTGCCTTATCGTAGTCGTATTTAATATTGTTTGTAATCCATTTATATATTTTTTTACTTTTGGCATAATCAGTTACTTCCCCTTTTGTAACTTCAATAGCAAGCTTATCAATTTCTGGAGTAGATTTAATTGCATCCTCAAGAGTAACGCCGTTAAAATATTGAATAACCCTTATATTATAGTTACCCAACGCACTTTTAATATTTTCTGCAATTTTTGTTCTATCCTCTCCCAATCCCTGCTGACTGTTAAATTGATCATTAATAATAACAGGAATTTTTTTTGCAATATCAGATTCAACCACAGGCTTGAGTGCAGTATCATAAACTGCGTTTAATACATTTGATTCATCAATGTACCTTGAAAATCCGGGAACAGTAAAATAGTAAGAAAAAAAATAAAAAATGAAGCTAATACATATCAGCGTAACGAGAGCTCTGGGAATTGTGCAGAGAAATGATATTATTCTTTTTGTGAATGAATTTAGTTTTCTCATTGATTTATATATTTTTTCGGCTACACCGTCAAATACATAATTATATAAAGGGTAAGTTATTAATCTTAAAAAGAGTACTACTAAAATTAGAATAATAAAAGCGACACAAAGATATGTGTATATGTTATTAGCTGCCAGACTTGTTTTAACTGATGCAGGGAGCTTGTCATATATAAACGTGAACACAGTATTATTCTTATCAAAAAGAATCCCCTTGGTTAAAAACAGAGCAATCAATAAAGCAGTAATAAATTCAATATTGTTCACAATAGAATAAAACCCGTTAACTATCCTGTCCCGGCTAAAAGGTGTAAATAATGACGAAGTCAATATTATTATAACAGGACCTATTAATATTAAGCTGACAGGATTGAAAGCTACATTTATCAAGATTATCACCTTTATCGCGTTTGTCATTTACAGTAGTTTAATTATAGCACAGCAATTAAATATTTTTTAATTTCCCTCCATTTCGTAATAAACCTGTAAATATTTTTGAATCGAAATAACTCGTGAATTGCAATTTTTTATACTAAGCAGAATTGTCTTGTTATGGTTAAACCGTTAATATTGCTAAATTTAAAGCTTTGTAAAACATTGTAAGAAAGATGCCTTGAAATAAAACGACGTTATCATTATTTTCTCTTGCAATTATAAACAAAAAATTGTATCTTTTTATAGTACTAATTAGGTTGAAAAGTAACTTAACTAGGATAATTAATTTTGATATAATTATTTAATAATTAGTTCCTGTATATAAGCTTTATTATTAATTGTATTATTTTAATACATTATAATTTGCTTCAATAAATATAAGAGGTGATTTATGAGTCATTTAAGTGAAATTTTCGGGTCAAATGTTTTTAACGATTCAGTAATGAGAGAAAGGCTCCCTAAAGCTACGTACAAAGCACTTAGGAAAACTATGGACGAAGGACTTCCTCTTACACTTGAAATCGCTGAAGTTGTTTCAAGCTGTATGAAAGACTGGGCAATAGAAAAAGGGGCAACCCACTATACGCATTGGTTTCAGCCAATGACAGGCATTACTGCCGAAAAGCATGATTCTTTTATAAATCCAACAGAAGACGGAAAAGTTATATTGGAATTTTCAGGTAAGGAGCTTATAAAAGGTGAAGCTGATGGATCTTCTTTCCCTTCAGGTGGTTTGCGTGCCACTTTCGAAGCAAGGGGTTATACTGCTTGGGATTGTACTTCTCCTGCATTTATAAAGAATAGCACGTTATATATTCCTACTGCCTTTTGTTCCTATACCGGTGAAACTCTTGATAAAAAAACTCCTCTGCTCAGGTCTATGGAATGCCTTTCCAAGAATGCAGTAAGAGTATTGCGTCTTTTTGGCAATGAAGAGGTTACCAGGGTTACTGCAACAGTTGGTCCTGAACAGGAATATTTTCTTATAGACAAAAAAGTTTATGACCAACGTAAAGACCTTATATTTACAGGTCGTACACTCTTCGGAGCAAAAGCACCAAAGGGTCAGGAAATGGAAGATCATTATTATGGTAGTATAAAAGCACGTGTTTCAGCGTTTATGAAAGATCTTGACGAAGAACTATGGAAGTTGGGTATCTCAGCAAAGACCGAGCACAATGAAGTTGCTCCTGCACAGCATGAGCTGGCTCCTATTTTCTCAACAGCAAATATAGCTACTGACCACAATCAGCTTACGATGGAACTGTTAAAATCTGTAGCACTCAGGCATGGTTTAGTATGTCTGCTGCATGAAAAACCTTTTGCCGGAGTAAACGGCTCCGGAAAACATAATAACTGGTCTTTATCTACAGACGACGGTCAGAATCTCCTTGACCCCGGAAAAACTCCTCATGAAAATGCACAGTTTCTCTTGTTCCTGTGCTCTGTTATCAAAGCTGTTGATGAATACGCCGATTTATTGAGACTTGCTGCCGGAAACCCCGGAAATGACCATAGACTGGGAGCTAATGAGGCCCCTCCTGCAATAATATCTATATTCCTTGGAGATGAACTTACAAAGATTCTTGAACAGACTGTTTCTGGTGAAGATATTTGCACAAATAAAGCATGTAAATTAAAGGTGGGTGTAGCAACACTTCCGGTCCTTTCAAAGGATACTACCGATAGAAACAGAACCTCCCCCTTTGCTTTTACAGGTAATAAGTTCGAATTCAGAATGGTAGGCTCATCAGCTTCCATAGCATCTTCAAATTTCTTCCTCAACACAATTGTTGCTGATGTACTTGAACAGTTTGCCGACAGAATGGAAAAAGCAAGCGATTTGACTGCAGAGGTTAACAATATAATAAAAGAAGTTGCTCAAAAGAATGGAAGAGTTATTTTCAACGGCAACGGATATTCCGAAGAGTGGGTAGCTGAAGCTGAAAAAAGAGGCCTCCCTAACATCAAGAGCTATGTTGAAGCAATTCCTTGCCTGCTGGCTGAAAAGAACCTCTCTGTTATGGCGAAGCATAAGGTATTCAGCAAGGTTGAGATGCATTCCAGATATGAAATATCTCTTGAAAAATATATCAAGACAATAAACATAGAAGCATTAACTATGCTTGAAATGTCTAAGAGACAAATCCTTCCTGCAGCAATAAATTACGGTGCCCAGGTCGCAAATTCAATAAATCAGATAAAGAGCTGTGGTGTGGAAGTAGATATTTCAGCAAACACTGAACTTCTTAAAGAAGTTGCTTCTCTTACAGCTCAGCTTAAGAAGGAAATTACTCTTCTTGATGAAAAGGTTGCTAAAGCCCAGGAACCAAATCAGGATACTTATCAGCAGGCATTGTATTATAGAAACGAAGTATTTGTTCAGATGAGTAATTTACGAACTGTGGCTGACAAGCTTGAAAGCATTGTAGATGCTAAGCTTTGGCCTTTCCCAACTTACGCGGATATACTTTTTAATATATAAATCTTTAAAAAGGGCCCCCCAAGGAATAAAGCTATCGGTGCTTTCATTCCTTGGGGGCCTTTTTGCAACAAATGCTGTTGATTCGAACTTTCTAGCATTTCAAGTATCTCAAGTATTTCAAGTATTTCAAGTTTCCTACTCTTTCCGAATAGGCAGAAATACCGAAAATGTGCTGCCCTTCCCTGGCTTTGATTTTACTTTTATGTATCCTTCCTGCTGTGATATAATCTCTCTGGCCAAATATAGACCTATTCCTATTCCATCCTCATTTCTGGCATTATTCCCTCTGTAAAAGCGTTTGAATATATGGTTTATTTCCCATTCTTCAAACCCCATCCCGTTATCCTCAATGTCCAGTCTGACGAATACTTCAAATATTGTTATACTGATTATTATCCTGCCATTTTCCGCTGTGTACTTGACAGCATTGTCAAGTATGTTGGAAATGGCCTCGGAAGTCCATTTCTTATCCACTGATAATTTTAAATCCACGGATGCAGGGTTAAATTCAATTTCTATTCCCTTTCCCTCAGCCTTCATATAAACCTGCTTTATCGCCGTTAAAATTAGTTCTTTGAGGCTGATAACCGCAGGCTTTAATTGTATGATACCACTTTCTAGCCGGGACATTTTTATCATACTTTCCATCAACCAATTCAACTTTTCAAGCTGGCTGACAATATTCAGCACGTACTCCCGTCTGGTCGCTTCATCAATATCCTCATCGTTGAGAAAAGAAACATATATATTCAGGTTCGATAAAGGATTTTTAAGCTGATGAGCAATATCAGTGATAAGGGACTTAATTTCCGATTTTTCTTTTTCAAGCCTTGAGTTTTGGATTTTCAACATCCCTGAAAGCTTTATTATCTGAGATTGCAGCTTGGAACACATATCATCTTCAAGAGTTGAAAATAATTCTGTTTCACGCATATCTATTATTGAGGCAACTACTTCCGATAGCTGCATTAATATATTCCGTATATAGTTCTTAGTCATTATATAAAGTATACAACCAAGAATAAATGCAATAACAACAAAAACAATACTGATTGCAAGCTCAGAAGAACTTTTTGCAGTTGTAATTTCATAACTTAAAAACCCCAGAGTTAATAAAACATATACAAATGAAATCACAAATATCTTCTTGTTTAGCCTCATATAAATCTCCATTTGCTGGATTTTTCTTTAACCCTTAGTACCGTTGTACTTCACCGATCTGTTTGCTCTCCCAGGTATAGCCTATCCCGAAGACAGTTCTTATGTATTGTGGGTTTTTAGGGTCATCCTCAAGCTTTTGACGTAGTCTTCTCATATTTACACTCAGCGCGTTTTCATCTACAAAGCTTTCATCCACATCCCAAAGTTTTTCAAGTATGCTTTGGCGAGTAAGTACTTGTCCGTTGTTTTTAGTAAGCATAGCCAGAAGCTTATATTCTGTGGCTGTTAGCTTAATTAATTCTTCGGATTTCATTACTAGCATTTTATCATAATCAATAAAAATCTCTCCTGATCTGAATATATTCCTGTTTTTTGACTGAATACGTTTTAATATGGCTACTACTCTTCTATAAAGGATTTCAAGTGAGAAGGGCTTTGAAATATAGTCATCGCAACCGGTAAGAAATCCGTCCAGCATATCCTTCTCAGTGTCATTTGCAGTAATAAATATAACAGGTACATCAGATACTTTCCGGATCTGGCGACACAGTTCCAGACCACTTTGATCCGGAAGGTTAATATCAAGAAGTATAATATCAAAACTTTCGTTTAAAAAATATGAATATCCCTCCGAGAAGGAATGGCTGCTGACTACCGAATATAAGTTTTTTTCCAAAGCCAACCTGATACCCCTGTTTAGCAGGATATCGTCTTCAACAATGAGTATTCTGACCATTTTCCCTCCAAAACTTAATTCAATTTGTAAACTGTAAAAATAGTTATTAAAGTTTTTCTATAAACTAATTTTAACTTAACCCTCAATACTTCTCAATCTCTCTGTAATACTTTCTTTGCATAAGGATTTGTACGCAATACCTGGTACTGATAAGCATACTGCAAAAATAATCAATAAACAAATCAGTAACGGTATAAAAGGAAATGTAAATACGGCATAAGTAGCTTCGGTTCTAAATAGTGTGAAAAGTCCGTAGGAAATTCCGTTTCCAAAAACCAGAACAAGTATACCTGATATTAATGCATAAGCACCTCCCTCAAACAGTAGAATCCTTCTGAGTCGTTCCGAATCCATTCCGATGCTTTCCAACACAGCAAACTCATGTCTTCTTGCATTTATGCTTGTAACTATAACATTTACAAAGTTTAGTATACCGATAAGAGCGAGGATCAGTGACATTCCACTGCCTAGGACATATAGCAACAGCTTGGTGCTTTTATACTGCTCTAACATATCAAGCCTGGAATCCAGTGAAATTTCCTTATCTCCTCCAATAATTTCCTTCAGTTGTGAATAAATCTTTTCTTGCAGCTTATCTTCAGTATCCATTGTAATTGAATAAACTAATGGATTATCATAAAGCTCACGCATTTTAGCATTACTTATAAAAATATTCGGTGCAATTCTTATACCTCCTTTAAACGGCGTACTTTGAGGTAGAAATCCTCCTAACTTTACCGTAGTTTTTTGGGCATTTGCCTTATTAATGAAGGATAGCTCAGATCCCAGCTGGTAAAGTTCAGGTTTGTCGGTGGAAAACAGCGCTATTTCACCCTTTTCGAAGGCGTCAGTGTCTATAGGCTTATTCAGAGATTTATTCAGCTCTTCTACATACTGAGTATCCAGTCCCACAAGAAATGTTGAGAACAATTCAGGATATTTTTTTATCTGTTCTTCTGTTATCATTCCAGTTTTATGTCTTTGAGAAAAATCAGCAATATGGTTTAGATAAACTTTCTTATCATAACATACATTAACTTCCTGACAGGTTACCTGGTTAAAATCTGTTATTCCGTTTATATTTTTCAAATCGGCTAAAAAGCTGTCATCGAATTTCTGCTTTACACCATTTTCCAAACCGGGATTCAAGGTATTATTCGTAAGTCTGAAGTCATTTTCAATGTAATCAGCTACGAGGTTGTCAGTATCCATACTTAGTAGTATTGTGTTCACGGCTAAAAAAGATGTTATTCCAAGAAATAGCGAAGCAAATACAACCATTGATCGTTTCTTGTTTCGAAAAATATTTCTAAGAGCCATTATACCTGCTTTTGATCCATTGCTTGATTTCCTTTGCTTGCGGGTACTAGACATACCTGTAAAGCGATTAGCCTCAATCGGTGAAATTGACCCTGCTTTTTTTGCGGGCTTATTTGCTGCCCAAAGTGTAGTCAGCCCTGTAAAAATTACTGCACCGCCATATATCAATGGGCTGAAAGAAACCTTAACACCGGACTCATGATTTATCATAACGGTGAGGATGCTTGGAACAGCAATCAGAGAAACTATAGCCCCTGCAGCAAGCCCAAGCGGTATACCTATTCCTGCCAAGCGCATTGCTTGACCGATAACAATTTTCTTCAGCTGCGCAGGTGTTGTTCCTATTGTTTTCAATAGCCCATAGTATCTAATATCCCTGGAGACAGACAATGAAAATACATTATAGATTAGCAGATACCCACTTAGCATAATAACGAGAATTATTCCTGCTAATCCAATCAACGTAGCTGTGTCTGCAAAATCACTGCGATCATAAATAGGGACAACTTTAATTTTCTGATTACTATTAAGGTGGATATCCTTTGCCAGCTTTTCTACCTGAGCATTTATATCGGAAGTATTCTTAAATCTTATAGAAGCTGCACCCGAATTTACAGGAGATACACCCTGCTTTTTCATAAACTCTTCAGAAACAAGCATAACACCAACATTATCGGAGCGTAAATTCATATACTCTGTGTAGTAGGCTGATAAAACAAATTTCTGTGTTTTATATTCAGAAGTAATTTCATTTATTGTAGTTCTATACTCTATTTCGAGAATCATACCAAGCTCAGGATTAGTAATCCCCATCCGGTTTAGAATCCAGTCGGGCACCATGATTTCATCGTACTTCTGAGGGTATGTACCAATAAAATTACTAATTGTGGGTTTACGAAAGATATCCCACTCGGAGCTGCCAAACCAATGGAGTCCAAGTACCATATTTCCCATACTCGGAGTTGATTTTATGCTTCCAACGTTACTTTGCACCCCTATTTGTTCAATATAATCCAGCTTTTCAACCTTTTTTATTTGATCCTCAGTGGGGTATGACAGTGCCACATGAGCAGTAGTACCCATTACTCTCAACTGCTGAAGCTTTAAGGATTCAATTGTACTGAAACCGATACTGAAGATGGTTGTAATTAAAAAGGCAGTTAATGCTACCGCAGTAATAACAAATGCATTACGCAGCCTATTTGCCCTCATAGTACGCTTTGTCAGCTTTTTGATAATATATTTATTGTTGGTGGCAAATATCATTCTTGTTCACCCCCGACGATTTTTCCGTCCTCTATCCGAATTACCCTGTCGGCAAGCTGTGAGATTTCTTCATTATGGGTTATCATGACAATAGTTTGATTAAATCGCATGCCGGTTGTTTTCAGAAGTCCTACTACTTCCATACCCGTCTTACTGTCAAGGTTTCCGGTAGGCTCGTCCGCCAGAATAATTGCGGGTTTGGCTGCCAAAGCTCTGGCAATAGCGACTCTTTGCTGCTGACCTCCGGAAAGATTATTGGGCAGATTATCTAGTTTGCTAGATAGACCAAGGGTCTGTATTATATCATAAAGATATACTTTGTCCAGCGTTCCTCCATCCAACTCAACAGGAAGTGTTATATTTTCATAAACATTCAAAACAGGTATCAGGTTGTAATTTTGAAATACAAAACCAATATTCCTTCTTCTGAATACAGTTTTTTGCTGGTCGGTCATTTTCAATATCTCCTTGCCAGATACGAATACTTCACCGTCAGTAGCATAATCAAGGCCGCCCAGCATATGTAGCAATGTTGATTTGCCGCTTCCTGAAGAACCGATTATTGCAACAAACTCACCTTCAGAAACCTCAATATCAACACCATCCAGAGCCTTAACCTGGTTTTCCTTGTCACCGTAATATTTTTTTAAAGCTTTTGTTCTTAAAATACTCATAAACTCATCTCCATATAAAAAATTCAGACTATAAATAATCTTATAGTCTGAATTATAAATCGAAGTCCTTACAATTTAGTGACAATTATTATGTATTTCTTAAAAGTCATAACCCATATCTAGGGCTTTCATTTCTTCTGGAATCATGTGGTGCTTCTTTGCCGGGAGAACCTTCTTAAGAGCTGCCTCAAAGCTTTCCTTCGAGACAATTCCTGTCTTTGCAAGCAATTTACCAAGTATAATGATATTCGCATAAGTCTGGTTTCCCATATCGGAAGCTAACTGTGATGCAGGTACTCCTGAATAATCTATATCTGTTCTCTTTGGCTTGGCTTCAACCAGTGAGCTGTCAGCAATAATCAAACCGTTTGGAACTACCGACTTTTCAAACTTTTCAAGTGAAGGGCCGTTCATTACAACCAGGACATTTGCTGTATCAAGAATAGGTGAACCAACAGGTTCATCAGAAATAACAACGCTGCAGTTGGCAGTTCCGCCTCTCATTTCAGGTCCGTAGGAGGGAAGCCAGGATACGTATTTTCCTTCAAGCATACCTGCGTAAGCAAGTAATCTTCCGGCGGAGAGTATACCCTGTCCGCCGAAACCAGCAATAATCAATTCCAATTGTTTCATATCCTATACCTCCAAATCCTTTCCTTTAAAATTGCCCAAAGGATAGAACGGCATCATATTTTGTTCGAGCCATTTCAATGAATCTACAGGATTGATACCCCAGTTGGTCGGGCAGGTTGAGAGTACTTCAACTATTGAGAAGCCTTTCTTGGCCTTTTGAACCTGAAAAGCCTTTTTAATTGCAGCCTTAGTCTTGTTTATATTTTTTACGTCATTAACTGCGGTTCTTTCAACGTAAACAGCTCCCTCAAGTGTTGACAGCATTTCACATACCTTAACAGGGTAGCCGTGTATTTCAGGTTTTCTTCCGAAAGGTGATGTAGTAGTAACCTGGTTTATCAAAGTTGTTGGAGCCATCTGTCCCGAAGTCATTCCATATATTGCATTGTTTACGAATATGGTTGTTATGTTCTCACCTCTGGTAGCAGCGTGAACTATTTCTGCAGTACCTATTGCAGCAAGGTCACCATCTCCCTGATAGGTAAATACAAAATTATCGGGATGAACTCTTTTTATACCTGTTGCAACCGCAGGAGCTCTACCGTGAGCAGCCTGTGCAAAATCACAGTTAAAATATTCATAATTATTATAAGCACAGCCTACAGGTGAAACGCCTATTGTTGTGCCTTCTATATCAAGTTCGTCGATTACTTCAGCTATTATCCTGTGAACAATCCCGTGAGTACAGCCGGGACAATAGTGAAGGGACAAATCTTTTAACGCATGTGGTTTTTTAAACACTGTTGCCATTTCTAACCTCCATCTCGCTGTCTATGCAGCGACAAATATAGTAAATATAAACCCTCTTGAGGTTTTTTATTTTAAGATTTCCTTTATCTTGTTTAGAATTTCCTTCTGGCTTGGAACCATACCACCCATACGTCCGTAGAAATGTACCGGGCGTTTTCCGTTTACTGCCAGGCGGACATCTTCAACCATTTGACCTGCACTGAGCTCAACGCTTAGGAACGCCTTTGGAGTTTCAGCGTATTTCTCAAATGCCTCTGTTGGGAATGGCCACAGTGATATTGGACGGATAAGTCCAACCTTTATACCTTCTTTTTCAGCAGACTTGATAACATTTTTTATTATACGGGCAATAGTACCGTAAGCAGTAACAATAATATCTGCATTTTCACAGTTATAGGTTTCAACACGAATTTCATTCTGTTCGATTTGTCTATACTTCGCCTGTAGCTTGAGATTATGGTTTTCAAGGACTTCAGGGTTAATGTATATGGAAGTTACATCATTACTTTCACGTTTCATTTTAGTGCCGGTTAATGCCCAGCTCTTATCTGCCTGATAAACTTCTTCCTTATCCTTGAATTCAACAGCTTCCATCATCTGTCCCAGCATTCCATCACCCATTATCATGGTGCAGATTCTGTATCTGTCAGATATGTTAAAGGCATCTACTGTTAACTCATAAAGCTCCTGGACACTTGAAGGAGCCAGAACTACCATTTTATAGTCACCGTGTCCTCCTCCTTTGACTGCCTGGAAATAATCACACTGTGCCGGCAGAATACCACCCAGTCCAGGGCCACAACGTACTATATTTACTACAACGCATGGAAGCTCAGCACCCGCTATATAAGATAAACCTTCCTGTTTTAAACTGATTCCCGGACTTGATGATGATGTGAGTACACGTGCACCTGCAGCCGAAGCGCCATATACCATATTTATTGCTGCGACTTCACTTTCAGCCTGAACAAATGTGCCTTGTATTTCCGGCATCTTTTTGGCCATATAATGTGCAATTTCTGTTTGCGGTGTAATAGGGTATCCGAAATAATGTTTACAGCCTGCTCTCATTGCTGCTTCTGCAATTACTTCGTTACCTTTCATTAATAATTTTTCAGACATTTTAACCCTCCCCAATAATATCTCAACACTTTAAGCTGCTTCTTATAAGATGTTCAAAAAATATGAACTGTCCTCGAATCACTTTTCAACTTCAATAACACAATCAGGACAAATTGTAGCACAGAAGGCACAGCCTATACATTTTTCCATTTCATCTACACCTGCCGGATGAAAGCCCTTCTGATTCAGTTTGTCAGATTTCATTATGACAATTTTCTTAGGACATACTGTTACACAAAGCTTGCAGCCTTTGCATCTTTCCTCATGGAATGTTACTTTTGCCATTGTTAAAACCTCACTTATATTTTATTTATCTGAGCCAATTAGTGTGGATTATGCTGATGATTCCGCGGCCCTGCAAAATTGCAATATAAAGCTACTTATTAGGACGGAATATTAATAATAATTGACTATTTGATTAGTTTAGTAATTTAGAGAACTAAAACTATTGTTAATTATAAAACTCTTTAATGGCTTTTGCAAGTTTCTATTAATTTGCTGCTAGACAAGTTATACAGGTTAATTTCACAGTCCTTGTTCGATGAATATCTGAGCGTAAACAACGGCTGCTTTTACCCCCTGTTCCAAGGAAGATGTATCTGTTTTTTAAGCGGAAGCAATTCAGAACCGTTTAATTGTTTACTATCAATTTGGTTGAGGACTTCTTCCATTCCGGCTGTAATACCTATTGGAATTCCAAGTTTTTCAGATACCTGAGATATTATTCTATTACCTTCAAGTATTATTTCCGGAGTAGTTTCTTCAAGAAGGTTACTGTTATTAATGAGCTTTGTTACTTTGATATGAGCACTTTCTTCTATTATAGCAATCATCTCAAGAATTTTTTCAGGAGTATCGGTCATTCCTCTTCTTGTATTGATTACAAAAAACATTTCATAATCATCACTTAATATTTCTTCTTTAAAACGGGCTACAGCCTTGGCACCCAGATCGTCTCCGCCCACATCGAGCACAGCCTTGTACTCCTTCTTTTGAAAAAGTGAATATATTTCAGGAGGTATTGCAGGAACATCCACATTAGTATTTGCATACATTGGCAGGATTACCCAGATATTGTTCTTTTCAAGTTCCTCCTTTGCGTCCGCTGTTCTAAAGTACGGATTTACTATATCAAAATCAACAATTGATGTTTTATAATTGGCTTCTGCCAGCTTCAAAGCATAATTTACAGCTACTTCAGTTTTACCGCTTCCGAAATGGCCGGTAAAAATGTTTATACGTTTTTCAAACATAATTGACTCCCTTTCTCTTGTTTTACTACCGTTCCCAGCCAATGAGATCCTTTATTACTTCACCGGCAATTATTAAACCCATAACAGAAGGCACAAAAGGAAGACTACCGGGAATCTGGTGTTTTACAGTACATTTCCTTGTGGACCCCTTTGGGCAGATACACCCTGCACTACAGCTGGAGCTCTCTGTTTCCACTGGCTTACGAGGCTCTTCCTTGGAATATACCACCTTTAATCTTTTAATTCCCCTTAGTCTTAGTTCTTTTCGAACCACCTTCGCTAATGGGTCAACAGAGGTTTTGAAAATATCTGATACCTCAAACCTTGTGGGGTCTATCTTATTTCCGGCTCCCATTGCACTGATTATTGGTATTCCATGTTCATTAGCCCTTACTACCAGGTCAATTTTTGCGGTCACTGTATCAATGGCATCAACAATGTAATCACAGGTTTTATCAAGAATTTCTTCTGCAACATCAGGCATATAAAATTTTTGTATTATACTAACCTCACATTTTGGGTTGATCTCCAGTATTCTGTCCCTCATGGCTTCAACCTTTGGCTTTCCAACCGTCTTACGGGTTGCATGGAGCTGCCTGTTAAGATTTGTCAGGCATACGCAGTCATCGTCAATTAGTACGACTTTGCCAAGGCCACATCTTACTAGAGCTTCAATTGTGTATGAGCCTACCCCGCCCACACCGAATACAGCTACTTTACTGTTCTGAAGCTTTTCCAACCCTTCCTTACCAATAATTAATTCATTTCTGGAAAATTCATTCAACATATATTTACTCCGTTTAAAGTCTAATAGTTTAATTTTTTAGATATATCTATTCCGGCAATAGTGAAGGTATCTTGTTTTGTAGAAGAACAAATGAATGTGCTTACATTTAACTTCACACCAAAATAAAAATATATGCGTACTCCTAAAAGAATACACCAAATCAATACTTAAAACAAGTTATGCTATGTAGTGCAAATATATAGTAATTTGTGTAAAATTTACTTTGTAATTAATTGGATTATAAAATAATAAAAAGATGGAAATGCCGTTATAATAACTTTTACTGTTCTTGGAGTAAGTCTTTTAATATTGAAAATATTTGGGAATTAATAGAGGTAAGCGAAGGTCTGATTTGAACCGAATGCTATTAATTATACTCTTACTTACTACTGGATATCATTTTTGACGCTACATTATATATAAACGTCTTTTTGGATGTTATTTCAGCTCCATCCTTTGACCTTATTTCCTGCTTAACCTTAAAACTATCCCTATTCAGCCATCCTTCAAATGCATAGCTGGAAACATAGTAATCACGTCCGCTGTTTGATTGTATTTTTATGTTCATTTTGCTGTCGAAAACCAGCTTATTGTCAATACAGCTAAAAACGATTACATTTTTCTTTAAGTTAAGTTTTAGATTTTGCGGACAGGATAAGTACGAACAGGCAATGTATTGGCCCTCGGAATTTAAAATGAATTTATTAAACAAGCCCACATCCATAAATATTTTTTCAAGTTTATAACTTTTCAAATTATAAGAAAACAGAGTCGTGCGGAAGAAATTATTTTCTTTCTTTCCTTCCACAGAAAAGTATAATTTAGTGGCCTTTTCATTTAAAACCATGTTTTTTATTGCAAAGCCTTTATTTAATTTATTTTTTTGTATAAAAATGTTTCTCAGCTCTTTTATTTGAGTTGCATCAATACTTTTACTGACATTCTTTCCATTTAGGATATACGTAAGCTTTAGTTTGACAAAACCATATTTGTCAAAAGTCAAAGTTGCATGCATATCGATATTCCTGCTATTATTTAAAACCTTTAGAGGTTCTTGCCGGAATTGTTTATCTGTACTTTGTTTGCCACTACTATTCTTGTCGATACTATTCTTTTCGATACTATTTTGAGTGAAATTATTCTTGCCGCTACTACTCTTATCAATGCTATTGGTGGAAGCCAATCCTCCAGACACAGTTTTAAGGTTTGAACCGATTAAATCACCATCGGTGCGGATTTTTGTGTATTTGGGCTGAGGCTTGGAAAATAAAATTAATCCACTTATCATAAGAGAAATAAATACTAGATATACAACTGAATAATAAAATTTTTTCATAAATGCCTCCTTCCAAAAAAAATATATATATTGTATTTTATACAAAATTACTAAATGTATTTACAAATAAATATTCTTTGATAAAAGTTTAGGCATTATGAACTATTTTATATTAAATATTACCTTATAATGGCATCTACGATAAGTAATAACACACCTACCATAACCGGGGTGAAGCTGTTAAAACCTAACATAAATGTACTTTTATTATCTTCTGTCACTTCAGAGTCTTCATTGTTAGGATTGGAAAAATTGCTAAAACCCGTCCTGTTTTGATTTCTTACTATAATTATAACAATGCCAACCAAAACAAAAACAAGTCCAATAAGGAAAAAGGTCTCCTTTAAATCAAAACTGATCCTTACAGAAACTAGATACGCTAAGATACAAAACAATGCGGTTATAACAGCACTGTACGCCAGAGTTAGAATTCTCTTCAGCCTTAATCTGCTCATATACCTACCTTCTTTCCGATTCAAGCATAAATAATCTATTTGCATTTACGTTAAAAATCAGTTTTTTCTGTTCAACACTAAGCTTAAAATTCATTATACGTTTTAAATCATGTATAGGACTTCCCCACGGGAAATCAGAGCCGAATAAAATTCTATCTGCACCAATTTCATTTATAATTGATACAACTTTATCATCGTCAGGCCAGCTGGGCTCATTAACATTTATTATTTCAGGATAGCCGGTTATGACTATCGAGGTGTCAAAGTACACATTACTGTAACTTCTTGAAGCACTTTTACACAGTTCTACATTTCCATCCGCCATATGCGCTAATATTATCGGCATTTCTGGATAAGTTTCGATTATTGGCAATATGGCTTCAAAATCAGAATATTCATTTAGTCTTGCGTTTGAAACACGTCCGCAATGTATTAAGACCGGAAAATGTTGTTCATTACAGCTTGTAAATAACTGTGCAAGCCTTTTATCTCGAACATCAAATCCCTGAGCCATTGGATGAAGCTTAATACCTTTTGCACCCTCAGCTATATAAATTTCAAGGTGATCTGTTATATTTCCTTCCATTTCCGGATGAAAACTTACTAAGGGTATTAATTTCCCATGTGATTTTTTTGCTGTTTCAAGTGTCCATATATTATTCGCATGAATTATTTTTGGCGGAGCAAAATTAACCATAACCGTTTTGTCAATTCCGCCTGATTTCATATTGTTTAAAACATTGTCTATAGTTCCATTACCAGGATTAGTAAATTCTATATCATATATTTTATTGAACGAAGAAATTATTTTATCTGCTATATCCTCACTTGCAAAAGTATGAACATGACTGTCAATTATCTCTATATCATTAATCATTATTATTCCTCTAAAGCTGCTGGAGCAGTAACTTATTCCGTAATCTTTTTACTTGTTGTTAATTTTAATATACCTCATGTTAAAAGCAAAATCAATAATTCAAGTACATTGTATACAAAATAAATGTGGCCATAAGAGCATATTATTAGAAAATTATGCAATAATAACTGTAATATCATTTATCAGGAGGTAGGAAATGAAAGCATCAGTAAATCAGGACGGCTGTATAAGCTGCGAATTATGTGTATCTATTTGTCCCCAAGTTTTCAGTATGAATGAAGACAATAAGGCTGAAGCCATTGAAGATGATATTCCTGAAGAATATGAACAGGATGCTGAGGATGCTAGAGATGGCTGTCCTGTAAGCGTAATAGATCTGGATGAATAAAAAAAGGGCTGCCACATAAATAATGCCTTATACACCTGCATTATTGAAACGGCAGCTCTTTTTTACTGTAATTATTGGTATTGTTCCTTGTCCTTTTGGGAATACTTCCTCCGCCAGAACAGCGCTACATTAACACCCTATAATTATTCCCATACTAATATCTATTCAGGAACTACTCCGTTAATGAGCCAATCAACAAACTGATTTTCAGTAATTATACTTATACCCAGCTCTTTTGCTTTTTTGTTTTTTGAGGAACCGGAAAGGTTATCGTTATTGATGAGATAATTAGTTTTTGATGTTACAGAGCCCGTTACCTTACCACCCTTAGACTCGATAATGTCTTTTAATTCGTCTCTGTTTTGATACTGTTCCACCGAGCCTGTTATTACAAATACCATATTTTCAAATATCTGCTCTGTCTCTGCAGCCTTCACTGTTTCAAATTCCAGTACCTTCAGCAGATCCTCAACAATCAACTTCTTCCTTTCATCTGAAAAAAACCTGACATACGCATCAGCCATTACATCACCGATTCCGCTTATCTCTATCAAATCTGAGAACTTAGCATTCTGGATTGCATTCCAGTCGTATTTAAAGTTTCTGCAGATTAGTTTTGCGTTTGATAAGCCAACGTTAGGTATGCCAAGACTATATAGCAGCCTTACCGTCGAAGTTTTTCTCGCTTTGTTTACAGAAGCTACGAGTTTATTGAAGGACTTATCTCCGAAGCCTTCCATTTCGGTGATTTCCTGCTTGAACCTGTCTATGTGGAATATGTCTGCCAACTCTCTAATCAAGCCTTTTGCAATGAGCTTTTCAATAGTGGCTTCAGATAGCCCTTCAATATTCATAGCATCTCTGCTCACAAAATGAGTAAAAGACTTTATCTGTTTTGCAAGGCAGTCATCATTAACGCAGTACAGAAACTTTACTCCGTTTTCCTGCCGCAATTCCGTTTTTCCGTTACATACAGGACAGTGGTCGGGTATATCTGCAATGCCGCTTTTGGTCAGGTTTTCAGATATTTGAGGAATAATCATGTTTGCCTTGTAAACTCCGATAGTATCACCTACACCCAGTTCCAAGCCCTCCATAATGCTTATATTATGAATACTTGCCCTGCTCACAGTTGTTCCTTCCAGTTCCACAGGTTCAAATATTGCAATAGGATTTATTAGTCCAGTCCTTGAAGCACTCCACTCTATTTCAAGAAGTGTTGTCTCTTTTATTTCATCACGCCATTTGAAAGCTATGGAATCACGGGGGAATTTTGAGGTTGCTCCCAGAGATTCGCCGTATGCAATATTGTCCAAGGTCAATACCAGGCCATCTGACGGAAAATCATTACCTTCTATACGTTCTGAAAACCATTGAACAGTGTCTTCTAAGTTACCTGCATTGACTTCTTTATTTTCAACAACATCAAACCCCTGCTCTCCAAGCCATTTTATCTGAGCAAGTCTTGAATTGTTGTATTCTGCAAAATCAGCCTTCACTAAGGAAAACGCAAAGAAGTGAACATTTCTCTCTGCGGTAACTTTGTTATTAAGCTGGCGTACCGAGCCACTGCAAAGGTTTCGTGGATTTTTATATTTTGCGTCAACAGCTTCAATCTCATTATTAATTTTTATGAAATCAGAATAGCGGATTATTGCTTCCCCTCTCAAAATGAGTGCATCCTTATAGGCAATATTAACCGGAAGATTTTTAAATACCTTGGCGTTATTTGTAATTACTTCGCCTATTTCACCGCTTCCCCTGGTTACAGCCTTAACAAGGTTTCCTCCCTCATAAGTCAAAACTATGGTTAAGCCATCAAGTTTCCAGGAAAGAACTCCTGTCTGTGTGCCCAGCCATTCCTTAAGAGTACTTACTTCCTTGGTTTTGTCCAATGAAAGCATGGGCTTTTCGTGACGCTCCTTCGGAAGGCTGGAAAGTACCTCATAGCCAACGTGTATTGTAGGACTGTTTGACAGAACAATTCCTGTCTCCTTTTCAAGCTCCACAAGTTCATCATAAAGCCTGTCATACTCAATATTGGGCATAATCTCTCTGTCTTCCTGATAATACGCCTTTGCCGCCCGGTTTAATATCTCGATTTTGTCCTTCATTATCTGAAGTTTATCATCCATTGTAATTCTCCTTTAAAATATTTCTAATACCGCCTGGCTGATTTGGCTGCTTTGCCCTTACCCTTAAAAAGTACTTTGTAAATAGCAAAAAGTGCTACTCCAAGCCATAAGACACCCCAAACTACAGCCGGTATATGAGTCAGCCTTGCTAAAAGGACAGCGTCAGTAACAGGCATTGGTCCGAAGCTGAAAAGTCCGAACACATTATTTACCTGCAAAAGAACTGTATCTACAAAGGTATCATATATTGCATATGTTACACTGCCGATACCTATTATTTCAATTACCCAGTCATGGAGTTTGTCATTTTGCAGCATGTATATAACAATTGCAAATGCTGCAAAGATTACCGAATAGAGCATTGTAAAAGATATTATTCCCGAATATTTAAACGTAACTCCAAGAAAAACTAATGCAATGAACCCTATTATGTACTTTTTGAATTTCGTATTTTTCAAAAGAAGAATACATATTGTAAACAAAACGCTTCCAAGATATCCCCCGTTTGCTATCAGAAATGAGGAAAACCAATCCTTCGGAAGTGAGGTAACATGGCCGCTTTCATTAAAATATATCTTGAGACCGGTTATGTTTGTTCCTGTTATTGCTGCCATAAAGGCATGGCCAAGTTCGTGCAGAAAAACCGTAAACAACTTAATTGGCTTTATAACAATAGTGTTCCATAAGGCCAACAGAACGATAAAAATAATAAGTATTCGCCAACTTTGCTTCATTAAATATCTCCCTTATACCTCAATCCAAATTTAAATTTTTAGTCCATATAATTAATCCATATAAATTATACCTTCCGGAGGATTAAAAGAAAAGTTGGACTTTTAATTTGCATGTCATAAAAAACTCTCACCAATGGATAATCACGCTGGGTGAGAGTTTTTTATTAGTTTCATTAAATTAAAACCTTGTTGAAGGCTAGAGCAAAGTTCCTACATGAGATATTTCCCCATGTCCTCCATGGCGATACCTTCATGGAGAGCCATGTTAAGACCGTTAGCTACAACTTTAGATACTCTGCTGATTATGTCGTCTATTTCCTTCGGAGTTACGATCAAATGCCCTACAAAAGGATTAAGGGCCTGTTTTATTAACTGATACTTTTCTTCCCTGTCAATATTTTTTAAGGTATTATAAAAGCTTGAATCCGAAGGAGCCTCCTTCATTAAACTGTCAATTATTAAATCCATCGCATCATTTGTAAGCGTTGCAGCATCAACAACGGTTGGGACTCCGATGGCAATGACTGGTATACCAAGGGTTGTTTTACTGAGCTCCATTCTCTTGTTTCCTACTCCCCCTCCGGGAGCAATACCAGTGTCTGCTATCTGTATGGTGGTACTTACACGTTCCATACTTCTGGCTGCCAAAGCATCTATTGCTATTACTGCATCAGGCTTTATTCTTTCAATAACACCTTTAACTATTTCACCGGTTTCCATGCCTGTAATACCCATAACCCCCGGGGACAAGGCGCAAACCGGTCTGATACCTTCATCCACGTGTTCCGGAACGTATTCCATAAGATGTCTGGTTACCATAAGATTTTCAATAACCTTAGGTCCCATTGCATCGGGGGTTACATTCCAGTTCCCAAGGCCAACCACAAGCGTTGTTGAATCAGGCCTAAGGTTTAAGATGGATTTTAATTCCTTTGACATTACATCAATTGTTTTCTGGTTAATATCCGGATAATTACCCTTAAGCTCTGAAATCTCAAGTGTAATATAGTTTCCCATAGGTTTTCCTATTGCTCGTTCGCCTGTCGGAGAAGTTATCCTGACTCTGGTTATTTTTACATCATCGTCTCCGTCATTTTCCACCTCAACACCGGGAGGCGTTTTGTTTTCGGCAGCCTGCTGTTTAGCTTCGCTGCTGTTCATAAAAATTTCATGTGCTTCAATCACAAGATCTGTATACCTATTTGATAAATTAACCATAGAATCTTCCTTTCAAATAATCTTTGTATTAAGTGTAATTTTGATAGTAATTTCAGCTTTATATCTATTATTTCTTATTTATCTGAATTTTAGTGATTGCTTAAGATTCTATATGAGAAATTTGATTAATAATAAAATTCGTCGTGCAACAATATAGAAAAATAAGGGTTAATGCTTGCAATTTAAAAAAGTTCATGGTAAAATATCATCTGTTATGGGCAAGAAGCGGTTATAAAACCGATTAAATATTATTGTTTTTTTTGCTCACGTTATTACGCGAATCTAGGCTCGCAGGAGGTGAATACTTTGCCAAATATTAAATCTGCAATAAAAAGAGTAAAGGTTACTGAGACTAAGACTTTAAAGAATACTATCAGAAAGTCAGCTCTTAAGACCACTGTAAAGAAATGTAAAGAAGCTATTGCTAACGGTGAGGGTGCTGCTGAATCCTACAAAGCAACTACCAAGGCTCTTGATAAGGCTGCAGCTAAGAACTTACTTCACAAGAACACCGCTGCGAGAAGAAAATCAAGATTAGCAAAAGCTATGAATGCGGCAAAATAATTCCAGATAAAAACGAAAACTCAGGAAATGACCTGAGTTTTTTTGTTATCTCATTTTCACTAATATAATCTTTTTTTAATTACATTTTTTACATCCTATACATCATTTACATCCTTTTATATCTTTTACATCTTATACAAACTCTACAAATACCTGATTGGCAAGATCCAACCCCCGATTGGTAAGGCAGATTTTTCGGCCGTCAGCCTCAATTAAGTTTCTTTTCTTTAATTTTTCAAGCTTATCAGCATAAGTTACAAAAATATCCTGATTGAATCTATCTTCGAACTTATCTTTACTTATTCCGTCAATAAGTCTTAAACCCAGAAACATATATTCCGACATCTTTTCACAGAAGTCTCTTACATAGCGTTCTTCAACAGGCTTCTCGCCATTTTTAAGATAATTGATATAGCCTTCAATTGATGATTGATTTTCAAACCTGATATCCTGTAGGAAGGAATGTGCACCTGCTCCTAAACCAAGGTATTCAAGACAGTTCCAATAAATCAGGTTATGCTTGCATTCAAAGCCCTCTTTTGCAAAGTTAGAGAGTTCATAATGCTTATAACCCTTTTTCTTTAGATAATCAATAGTATAGTGATACATCTCCCGATCCAGTTCGTCTTCCATCTCAACCAACTTCCCGGCATCAAGCATATCACCAAATCTGGTCCCCTCTTCAATTTTAAGGTCATAGGCTGATATATGATTAATATCTAGTTCTGAGACCATCTCAAGGGTCTCTTTCCAATCCTCTAAGGTCTGACCAGGTATTCCGAATATGATATCTGCATTAATATTATCAAAACCGGCTTTCTTTGCCATTTTAACACTGGCAATAAACTCTTCAGAGGTATGTCTTCTTCCAAGATAATTAAGGAGGTGTTCCTGGTAAGCCTGTAACCCTATACTTATCCTGTTAATTCCGTATTGTCTGTATTCCCTAAGCTTCTCATCGGTTATTGTACCAGGATTGCTTTCAATGGTAATTTCGCAGGACTCGGATACGTTATACTTTTTTTTGCAGGTATCAATAATTTCACCAAGAAACTTTGGCTCGACACAGGTTGGAGTTCCGCCGCCGATAAATATTGTGCCGATATTATTGAAAACCATCTCATCCCGATACAAATCAATCTCCTTCTTCATGCAGGCAAAGTATTCCTCTGCCAAATCCAACTTGCCTACGTAGGAATTAAAATCACAATAGTTACACTTCGAACTGCAAAAAGGAACATGAATATAAAGACCGGTTTTATTCATAAGTGACATACCTTCATCTCCTTTTGGTAATATTTTTGTGCTCCTGTATTTATACTACCATATCATGATATGGGTTTCCAGTTGCTGCTATGATAATTTTTATCAATTTTTTCCAGTTAACTAAAATCCTTATACTACTTGCATTTTGTGACACACAAATTGTAGCTGTTCCAAAATAAAGACATGTTTATTGGGATTTATTTCCTAAAATATATAACAAAATGTTTTTAGTTAGATCATATTTCGAGCATAAATTATTTCTTAACTCATTCATTACACTTATATTTACATTAATCTATATGTTATACTAGATAAGATTCTAAAATTTTGTTTATTGAATGGACTGTGATATACATAATGAAAAAAATTAGCTTAAAATCCATGTTAAATGATGATTCAAAAACCTTCTATAAATTAGCTTTTTCACTTGTAATACCGATGGCAATTCAAAACCTGATAAATGTTGGTGTTTCATCTATCGACGTTCTCCTGCTTGGAAGAATAAGTGAAACTGTTTTATCAGCAGCCTCTCTTGCAGGACAGGCACAATTTATCATGATGTTGATTTTCTTCGGTCTCACCTCCGGAGCTGCAGTATTAACGGCTCAATACTGGGGAAAAGGTGATAAAGAAAGCATTATTAAAATAATGGGAATATGTATGAGATTCTCATTAATAATATCAATCTTTTTTACTGCGACTGTACTTATTTTCCCGTATCAGGTAATGAACATCTTCACGAATGAAAAAGATGTTATTGCCGAAGGTGTAAAATACCTTCGTATCGTATCTTTCTCTTACATTTTTATGGCAATAACTATGATATATTTGAATGTTATGAGAAGCGTGGAAAGAGTAATAGTCTCAACGGTGGTATACCTTATCTCATTAATATCAAATGTAATAATAGCGGTAATTCTTATATTTGGCCTTTTCGGACTTCCCAAGATGGGAATACAGGGTGCAGCTATTGCTACACTGTGTTCAAGAGGTTTTGAGCTTCTGAGCGTAATAATCTATGCCAGGAAATATAATGATGTTCTGCACTTTAAGCTTTCAAGCCTATGGGTGAGGGATAAATTGCTGTTTATGGACTTTTTGAAATATTCCATCCCCGTTACTTTAAATGAGCTTATGTGGGGTGCCGGAGTTTCTTTGAATGCAGTTGTTATAGGCCATTTGGGAAAAGCTGTTGTATCGGCAAACTCTGTTGCACAGATTGCCAGGCAGCTTGCTACAGTTATTGCCTTCGGCCTTGCCAATGCCACAGCTATTACTGTGGGAAAAGCCATAGGTGAAAATAACATTGAAACGGCTAAGGACTACTCAAAACGTTTTATTAATCTTAGTATACTGGCAGGAATAATGGGGGCAGTAATAATCCTGATCGCAAGGCCCATTACTATGTCAGTGCTGAACCTCCAACCCGTTACCAGAGGCTACCTATCGGTAATGATGTATGTAATGTCCTATTTTGTAATAGCGCAAGCTCTTAATACCACACTTGTTGTGGGTGTTTTCCGGGCAGGGGGCGATACTAGATTTGGGCTTTTCCTTGATGTATCTACTATGTGGGGCGGCTCCATTCTGTTTGGTTTTCTGGCAGCGTTTGTTTTCCAATGGAGTGTACCAGTTGTTTATATCATTTTGATGAGTGATGAGATAATTAAGATACCGCTGACACTGTGGCGCTTTAGGAGCCGTAAGTGGCTGAACAACGTGACAAGGTAAACTGCCGGATTTATTTCTGGATTGTAAATAATATTCATTGGGGTGTAGCTATGAAAGCTCTTTTAGAGAGAAAGTGGATAATTGTTCTAATTATCAGCATTATTATACTTTTAATAATAAATAATGTTTATCTATATAAACAAAACACTGAGCTAAAGAATGAAGCAATTGATAACATGAAGGACGAATGGTATCAAGTATATCGCTTGACAGAAAATATGGATAAATACTATATCAAGAACAATTTCAAAGATCCTGAAAAGTTTAGGTGGTATGTAAGCCAGACCTGCCAACATTTCAGAATGACAGGAAAACCAAATGAGTTAACTGTTAATATGGGTGATCTGCTTATACAGGCTTACGATCAGCTGTATTCTGATTTAACTAATACCGAAGAGACTTTGAATAAGGAAAAAGCAACACAAATCTTTACTGGTATCAATCAGGAATTGATGTCAATAAGTAAAGACATTCTAGATATGCAGGATAATGATAGAAAAAAACTTGTAGATACATCCTCTTCTGAGTTTATAGACATGAATATACGAGTTAAAAAAGCAGCTGAAAAATATATAAAAATGGTAGATGATTATTATAGGGAAAAGTAATACTAAAGCCTATTTATAAATTTGCTATTTTATTATAGGTTTAGCCTTTATCTCCAGCAATTTAATTATCTCATTTACTTCAGCTTCCGAAAACGGCCTATAGGAGATCCACCCTCCCTCCCCGCAGGGATATTTCTGTCCCCAGAGCTCCAAAGTTTTAGGGAGATAACTGTTTATATTCTTTTCAAATATTTCTTTACCTTTTCCGTTTATCTGTAGTAATACAGTGAAAGCTTCTCTTTCAAAAAACAGGTAACAAAGATGTTTGGTTTTATGAGCATATTTATACCCCCAGCCATAATTGTTTCCAAAGGGAAATCTAAGTTCTCTTGCCAGGTCATACCTGTTTTGAAGATTGCTTTCAAAAATACTTGCAAGCTGAGAAATCCTCTCCCCCATAAAAGTCGTAATATCTTGCTCTGTAGGCATTACTTCTTTATTAAGCATTCTTTCATACATAATGTACTTCTCCTAACACTTATACTAATTCTTTTATCTGTTTAAAAAATTCAAAGAATTATTTGATAAACTCCTCCATATCAAAATCTTCTCCCAAGTCCTTTACCTCTTTTCCATTTTCATCTACAAGAAAATTATGATCATAGGAGCCTCCACCTTTTAGGTATCTGTGCTGATTAACAATCAGGTAACCAGTGTAGGGTCCTTTGGATATAACAGCTACAAGATTTCCGGGACAGAGATAATTTTCCTTTTTGGTTTTTACCTCAACCACATGGACAGCACCAGAGGTAACCCATGCTTCGGTTTCAAAGTATACCTTTGTTTTATCTGGAGAAAATTCTGCTTTCCTAATTTCTCCGATATTTTTCTCCGGCTCTTCGTTAGGCTTAGCAGTTACCAATTTTTCTTGCCTACCGTCGGGATATTTTACCCACAGCTCATCGTTAATGATGTTCTCATCTGTGGACTTGAGTATTATTTCATATTTGGGGGCTAATGAGGACGAAGCTGTTTCTGCAACAACCTTTATATCACTGTCGACAGCAGTAGTTTTATTAGCTGTAGAATTGGTACACCCTGGAAAGAGCAGAACAGTTGCCAGAAATATGTATGCAACGATTGTTAAGTGTATATATTTTTTATAACTTTTCATTTTGAATTGCCTTTCTCTGCTTTAATTGAATTACTCTTTTTCAATGCCATCCTTGGTATAAAAATACAATAATTACATTATTACTATAACCCGCAAAAAAAGTTTGTCAATTGTTTTTATCCATAATTTTCTACTATTCCCTATTTACAATGTAAATTCCATATGTTATATTGTGGTTAGTGAGTTAAATCATTAACCCAATAACCAAAAAAGGAGGCAGCATTATACTTGAATAACGAAAAACCCATTTTCATTCAGATAATGGAGATGATTGAAGATGATATAATTACCGATGTCTACAAAAATGACGACTTAATTATTTCAACCACCCAGATTTCAAAGTTGCTTTCAGTCAATCCGACAACTGCAGTCAAAAGTGTTAGTCTCCTGACGGAAGCAGGTATTCTGTATAAGAAAAGAGGTATAGGAATGTGCGTGACAAAGGAAGCAAAATCAATAATCCTCCAGAAGAGAAAAAAAGAATTCTTAACAAACACAATAACTTCGATGTTATCCGATGCCAGGAAGCTTGGAATTTCAAAGGAGGATATTATAAATATGATAAAGGAGAATGGTAATGATTAAGTTTTCTAATGTAACAAAAGAATATCGTAACACTATAGCTTTGGATAACATAAACCTTGAAATCAGCGAAAACAAAATATACTGCCTGCTTGGCAGAAATGGTGCGGGTAAAACAACCTTTTTAAAGCTTATTGCCGGTCATATTCCTGCAACCAAGGGCTATGTGTCGGTAAACGGTAGAAGGGTATCCACCTTTGATATGCCTGATTGCGTAAACTTTATTGAAAGCAGAGCCAAACATTTTAATATGCCTGTTGGAAAGCTTCTGGAGCTGGCATATAATCTTCAGCCTGAACTTGATATAGAGTACGCTAAAGATATGATGAGAAAATTTAAGCTTGATAAAAACAAAAAATACAAACAGCTATCTTTCGGTATGCAGACTATGTTTACGACACTGCTGAGTCTTGCAAGCAAAGCAAAAGTAGTTATTCTTGACGAACCTGTTCTGGGTTTTGATGCTATAATGCGTGAAAGATTTTATGAAATGCTTCAGGAAAGCTTTGAATACTGTCCAAGAATTATTATTGTTTCAACCCATCTGATTGATGAGATATCAAGGGTAGCTGAAGATATCATAATAATTGATGAAGGCTCTATAATTCTTCATTCAAGTATGAATGATATTGATGAAAAAGCGTATTCGTTAACTGGTCCCAGCGGCGAAGTTAAAAGTGCTGTTAAAGAACTTAAGGTCATCGGTGAGAAAAGCCTTGGCGGTTATACAACTGCTTATGTATTCGGTCAGAGAATATCACCTTCAGGTAATCTAAAGCTTCAGTCCCTTGGCCTTCAGGAGTTTTTTGTAAATATAGTCGGTGGAGGAGAAGATAAAAATGAGTATTAATCTAAAAAGTGTGGGTGCAATTACCCGTATAAATTTTGTAAAGACAACCTGGATTGCGTACTTAGTAGCCATTTTATGTTTTTTAAGTTCATTAATTCAATCATTTGTTTATTTTTTAATAGATCAGGAGGGCGCTTCACAAACAGGCGAAGGCAATAATTTACTTTTGGCGCTAATACTGGCAGCTATTCTGATACCTGCTGTTAACTTCCGGAAAATAATAAATCTCAATGGCAAAAAAGTGGACTTTTTTTGGGCCAGCCTAATAAATTACGCCATCCTTGCAGGAATCATATCCTTAACTGTTACTACTTTGAATCTTACAATTGACAACATCCTTGGGACTAGAGTCGAAATTCTTGATATAATAAATATATTTGGCTGGACTAATAATGGGTTACTGTTTACATTCCTCAGACAGTTCGCTTTTTATATGCTGCTTGCAGTCACTATTCATACTCTGACTGCAATCCAGACCTTCTGGTGGGGTTGGGTGACAGACCTCATTCTTGTGGCAATTATCAGTGTTTTTACACCAATTGAAATGTTACGAAAACTGTTGGTTGCATTCTTTAATGTTATTATTTTCAATCCTAATCCCATACCCCACATTGCTGTTTGTGTTGCTCTTGCCGCAGTTATTTATTCACTAAACATACCTATATTAAGCAGGAAGAAGATATAAATGTCAATACAACCAAGGCTGCCGTATAAGGATTATGGTTTTTGCGGCAGCCTTTTGGTTAAAGCACTGATAATTTTGATTTGATAGGTTTTATCGTTTCCTCTTGTAAACATTATCCCCGATACTATAGCTGTAAGGGGAGCAACAGCTACCAATCCAAAACTTCCTACAAGAGTATGGAATATTTCTGCAGAAACATACTTTAAATTTAATATATTTATTACCGGCGTTCCCTGTGCCATAAATACCATCAACAGCCCGATAAAACCGCCGGAATAAGCAAGAAGCAGAGTAGTTGTCATTGTTCCCATTACAACCTTACCTATATTAAAACCTGATTTTATTGCCTCTTTTGCTGTAATATCAGGCTTTTTCTCTACTAGCTCATGTACTGCAGCAGAAATATCAACAGCAACATCCATAAGCGCACCGGAAGAAGCAATAAACGTTGCTGCTATAAATATATCCGTCAGGTTTAAATGTCCATAGCCGGAGTAAAGCAAACTTTCAGAAAATGCCATCACTGCTCCATGTATCTTAAAAAAATGACCGAAAATAGCTGCTAATATACAGCTTAGAATTGTGCCTGATAGAGAACCTGTAATGGCAGCAAATGATTTTTTATTATATCCGCCAACTAACAAAATAATGGAAATAGTAAGGAAAGCTACAATAAAAAGTGAAATCCATATCGGATTCCAGCCTTTTAGAAGTGCAGGCACCAACACCTTCCATAAAACAACTACTGATAAGACAAAGGAAAGAATAGCTTTAGCTCCTGTCCAACCTGCAAAGGCAACAAGTAGAATAATAAACCCTAGAAAAAGGATTAGTTCAAGATTAATCCTGTAGTGATCAATAAGTGTGATATACTTTATTTTGTCACCATCAAAATCTACCACAGCTAAAGCCTTATCTCCCGGTACAAATATTTTATCCATCTCAAGCTTGCCTATAAGGTTATTTGTTGCATCGGCAGTGATTCCCTTAAATCTCCCGTTAATTATCCTGACGGTACATTTTTGTTCACCCTGTTTAATTATTCCCGTATCATAGAGATTCATATTGTTGGTTTCAATAACTTTTACAACTGCCCTTACACTATCGTTGTAAACTGTAGAATTAAAACCGGTTGGCAACAGACATAGAATTATTATGAGTAAAAGTACTGCCAGCGCTGCAACTCTATTAGTGTTAAAAATTTTTCCAAACATTGGCTCTTTCCCTTCTATTTTCTAGTTAACAGCCCATTATTGTTTATTTGTATTGTGTATTTGTATAGTTTACAGTTAAACCGCTATACTGCAGAAATATGAAAGTATAGCGGTCTATGTTATTTATTGAAATTCAATATAAAATTTTATAAGAACTATGAAATTACTTAACTTTAGTTATTGCCGTCAATTTCTTGTTAATATCAGTATCGTCGTATACTCCGTTGAACAGTTGATAGCCTGCTCCGATGGCATACACAGGCACGGGCAATCCGGAGTGAGAATAAGTCGAAAAGTTGATGCCCGCTTTGTTATCCAGAATATGATTGCAGGTTACAGTAAAAGGTTCATATGAGCCGTAAAGTAAATAATCCGATTCGGTATTCGTTACCTTTGAAGCACTCATTGATTTTCGCAAAGCATCTCTTAGCCTCACCATTTCATAATCGGTCAATACCATTTGAGGAGACTTACCTGCCTCAGCATCGGTTGGTGCAATAAGTCCGTAAGAGCTTTTTATTTGCGGAAGCAAATCCTCAAGTTTAGCAGCAGCAGGCTTCGTTTTCTCCTTGTATGCTGCAATCAATTTATCAAATTCCACATACGATTTTGTTTGCTTTTCAAGCTTTTCAAAAAATGTCGAATACTCAGTACCTGCAAAGCCTATGCTCATGCCTCCTGTTTCATGGTCTCCGGTAACAATTATAAGAGTTTCCTCGGGATGCTGCTCATAAACCTTTATTGCTTCCTTGACCGCATCATTTAAAGCCATGGTATCATGAATTGCAGCTGCAGCATCATTTGCGTGACATGCCCAGTCTATCTTTCCGCCTTCAACCATCATAAAATACCCGTTTGGATTATCAAGAACCTCTATTCCTTTACGAACAAAATCTGCAAGACTAAGCTGTTCAGCTTTACGGTCTATTTCATAGGGCATGGAGTAACCGTCATTGGAAGATGATATTGCCGTAGGTTCGATTGCAAGAACTTTCCCAGTATTTTTGTTAAGGCTTAAGATTTCTTCTTTAGATTTGACTATTTTATAGCCGTTTTTTCTTGCCTGTTCCAGAATGTTAATCGGATTTGATACATTGGCTTTTATCCCGTCAGGGTCAAGAAAGTATCCTCCTCCAAAATAATCAAAGTTACTGTTTACTAGCTGGGATGCTATATTGTAATAATTACCTCTGGAGCCTTCATTAGCATAAAAAACAGCTGGGGTCGCATGATCCAAAGTAACAGAGGTTACTATTCCGATCTTGTAGCCAGCTTTTTTAAGTTTTTTAGTAATAGGCTCATAGCTTGTTTTCTTGGCAGGGTCCATATTAATTATGCCACCATAAGTTTTATACCCTGAGGCCAGGGCTGTTCCGGTTGAAGCCGAATCAGGTATAAAGGATTCTGCATCAAAAGTATCTGCACTTCCTACACCGGGAAATCTGGTAAAATCCAAAGTTTTTATAGCAGGAGTTCCCTTACTGCTCGTATTACCCAAATACATTTGAGTTGAACTTATTTGTGGTGAACTCATGCCATCACCGATAAATAGAAATACATATTTTGGTGCATTCCCTGAATAAGTATTTTTCGTTGAGTAGATCGATGTATGCGCTGATACAAGGCCCCCAAGGAAAGCAACACTTATGAATACTACAACCAACAATAGTGATGAAATGGCAGCTATTCTTTTTTTCATAAAACACCTCCGGAATTGATATTAATTTGTACAACTTTATAATAATTAACTATTTTTAAAAGGATATTCAACCTGTGTTAATTATTAGTTAACCGCTCTAATTTTTAACAATTAAAAAAAAGGGTATACCTTAGGTATCCCTCTTTAAATTCGTCATATATTAAGTTATGCAAATAAGCGGTTGGTTTACAGTCCGTCGTTTAATATCTTGACGGCTTTTGTTCGTTTTAATGCAATAACTACAACCGCTACTGCAACCAGCAAACCTGCCAGTGCCAACTTTCTAACATTTGTTTTCATCTTCTGATTCTCCTTAATAATTTTTATATAACTACTCTTATTTAAAAACATAAAGTTTGTCAGCTGGATTATTTAACTAATGTCTTCTACTCTCTCTAAAAATGGACAACAGCTCACGGGCAGCAGCAGTAATATTTTTTTCTGCGATGATTGCAGAAACTACAGCAATACCAGCTACTCCTGTTTCAGCTAATTCTCCGGCATTTTGACGGCCGATTCCGCCGATACCGACCACCGGGATGCTCACACCCTTGATTACCTCCCGTAGCTGCTCCTTGGATATAACACTTGCATCTGTTTTTGTATTTGTTGAGTAAAGTGCACCGACTCCTATGTAATCTGCCCCATCCTGTTGTGCCCTGCCTGCACCTTCAACAGTGTTTGCAGATACGCCGAGAATTTTTTCCTTACCTATTAGCTTCCTGACAATATGTGCAGGCAAATCACTTTGTCCAACATGTATACCTGCTGCATCTATTGCTAGAGCGATATCTACTCTGTCATTTAAAATCAGTGGTATTTTATATTTGTCAGTAACAGCTTTAACTTTTACTGCATTATTAAAAAATTCCAAAGAAGAAGCTGTTTTTTCACGGAGCTGAACGATTGTACAACCGCCTAGGATTGCACTCTCAACAGCCTCTTCAAGAGTATCGGTGCTCATAAGGTCACGATCTGTAACAAGATATAAAGAATAATCAACAAACTGTTTCATTAATTCTTGCCCTCTCCAAAAATGTTTTTTCATCCAGCAGGCTTAGAGCATCAATTATTGCAGCATGGTAGCTGCCGGTTCCCATTGTACCTGCTTTTTCAAAAGCTATTTCACCTGCAATGCCCATTGAAGCAACTCCGGCAACTGCCGCGGTATAAAGATCTTTCCCCGCTCCGCAGTAAGCACCCACCAATGCAGTAGTCATGCAGCCTGTTCCGGTAATCTTTGACAACATTTTATGCCCGTTGGAAATAGATGACACACGCTTTCCATCTGAAATGGTATCGGTAGCACCTGTAATAGCAACCACACATTGCAGTTTCCGCGCAACCGCAATTGCCACGGCTTTAGCGTCGCCAGCTTTAATGTCGGCTTCGGCAGCGTCCACGCCTTTTGTGTTTGCACTAAATCCGGCAATAAAAGATATTTCCGACATGTTACCCCTTATGACACTCACCCTGATTTCAGATAAAATAGTCCTAGTCGTATTATTTCTCAGGGCTGAAGCTCCTGCGCCAACAGGATCAAATATAACAGGTATCCCCAGTTCGTTAGCTTTTTTCCCGGCTGCAAGCATCGACTCCACAGTCCTTGTGTTAAGCGTTCCTATATTTATAACCAGAGCTGAGGATATTGTCGTTATGTCTGCTGCTTCACCGATATCATCAGCCATTATTGGTGAAGCCCCAATTGCAAGTACTGCGTTCGCGCAGTCATTTACTGTAACATAATTTGTGATGTTATGTATAAGCGGGTTTTTTCGCATTATCTCAACAATAAGTTCAGAAATTAAATTAATAATTTTGCTCATCATTCTTCCTTCCCTTTACATTTTAGTAATAGAGTGCAACTTAAAGACTCTATTTGCTGTTTTTTACATTGGTACTTTTTTGAATTATCCTATTCAGTTTTATTAGAATTCAACTGTTTCTCCGGCCAGAATTTTGTTTGTGGTTCTCATGGCGCACATTTTGCCGCACATTGAACAAGAATGTTCGTCGGTAGGAGGTGTGCTTTCAAAGTAAGCTCTGGCCTTATCTCCATCGATTGCATATGAGAACATCTCCTCCCAAGCAATCCTTCTTCTGGCATCACTCATTTTATTGTCAATGTCGCGTGCATTGGGTACTCCTTTGGCAATATCGGCGGCGTGTGCTGCTATTCTGGCAGCGACTATACCTTCCTTCACATCGTTCAAATCCGGCAGGCGCAAATGCTCTGCAGGTGTTACATAGCACAGGAAATCCGCGCCGTTCGCTGCGGCGATGGCGCCGCCGATGGCGGCCGTAATATGGTCATAACCCGGCGCAATATCTGTTACCAACGGCCCCAGCACATAAAAAGGCGCTCCATGGCACAATCTTTTCTGTATGGTCATATTAGCTGCTATTTCATTTAAAGCCATATGGCCGGGGCCTTCCACCATGACCTGCACATCCTTCTCCCAGGCACGTTTAGTTAGGCTGCCCAACTCAATTAATTCACTTAACTGTCCTGCGTCGGAACTGTCATGAATACTGCCTGGCCTTAAAGCATCTCCCAGGCTTATAGTGACATCGTACTCCCGCAAAATATCAAGGAACTCATCGTAGTATTCATAAAAAGGGTTCTCATTGCCTGTCATCTCCATCCATGCGAAGAGTAAGGAACCTCCCCTTGAAACAATGTTGGTCAGTCGTTTTGAGCGTTTAAAGCATTCCACTGCTCTTTTATTAATTCCGGCATGTATTGTCATAAAGTCCACGCCTTCCTTTGCATGAGCCTCAACCACTTTAAAAAAATCTCTTGCCTTGATCTGACTGAGATCCTTTTCAAGATAACCAATTGCATCGTACATGGGAACTGTTCCGATCATAGCGGGAGAGTGCTCAATAAGCTTTGTTCTGAAGGTATTTGTCTTTCCATAGTTGCTTAAATCCATTATGGCCTCCACACCAAATTTCAAGGCCATATCTACCTTTTCCATCTCCTTTGAATAATCCGCACAATCTCCTGATATACCCAGGTTTACGTTTATTTTAGTCTTTAGGCCTTCACCTACACCCTCCGGACTGAGTGATTTGTGGTTGATATTTGCTGGTATTGCAACCCTTCCGATGGCAACAAGACTCCTTAGCTTTTCAACTTCCATGTTTTCCTTTTGTGCCACCGTGGCTATTTCTTTTGTGATAATTCCCTTACGAGCTGCTTCCATTTGAGTTTTATATGTCATTATTTAACCTTTCTGCGGGCGTTTTGAACCGGAGTTCACACCGCCTTAAAATTATTATTTCTTAAAATTTCTAGTAGTTATAAACCAAAGTGCTTATTTATTAAGCCCCTCTCTGTAAAGCCTGTAAAAATGATTTGTCGGGCCGTTGCCTTTTCCTATTTCCAGAGAATGCTCTATGGCCATTGTTATGTATTCCTTTGCTTCTTTAACAGCCTCCCGGCAGTTCTTGCCCAATGCTAAATTCGATGCTATTGCAGAAGAAAGCGTGCAGCCAGTTCCATGAGTATTTTTTGTTTTAATTCTTTTTGTGTTGAAGGTATAGAAATTGCTTCCGTCAAACAAAACATCCTCTGCAGCACCCTCTCGGTGTCCACCTTTTATTAGGACATTTGCAGCACCCATTTTGTGTATGGTTTCTGCTGCTTTTTGAATATCCTCCTGAGAATTAATCGACTTTTTTACCATAGCCTCTGCCTCAGGAATATTAGGTGTCAAAAGGTAAGCCTTGGGAATCAATTCCTTAATAAAATAGTTCAATGAATTTTCCTGCATAAGTGCAAAGCCACCCTTTGCAAGCATCACCGGATCAATGACTACGTTAGGAGGCTTGTATTCAATTAGCTTTTTATTCACAACCTCCATGCATGCCCTGCCTGACAACATTCCAACTTTAACAGCATCCACCTCAATATCTTCAAACACTGCATCAATTTGTTTTTCTATGATATCAGCCCTGATATCCTGAAGGTCCACGACTCTGCAGGTATTTTCAGCTACAACTGAAACTATAACACTCATACCATATACACCATGGGCGGCAAAAGTCTTCAAGTCTGCCTGAATTCCGGCTCCTCCGCTGCAGTCGGAGCCAGCAATAGTTAATACCTTTTTCATTTATATCTCCTCCTTTCATAAAAAAATGCCTGCCGTAAGGGCAAGCATTATAAAACACAATTTATAAACTTTGCTTCCCTTCAACGGTGTTAACCGACAGGTTCCAAGGGTCAGGTTTTACCTTCTCAACCTAAGCAGTTCCAAACTGCTTCGGTCCCCCCACAAAAATAATTTTCAGTTATAACTACTCATTTTTGTACAAAAAAACACTAAATTTCCTAGATAATAAAAAACGTTCACCCGTGTAGAGTGAACGCTGGTTATCAAATAAGAATTTATATTGATTTCTGCTTCCCTTCAACGGTGTTAACCGACAGGTTCTAAGGGTCAGGTTTTACCTTCTCAACCATTGGAGTTTATCCTCAGGTCCCCCCGCAACTATATTAATTTGTATTAGCTATTGCTCTAGTGAATATTAACACAATAAAAAATATATGTAAAGAAATTTGTTTGTATAGAAATTTGTTCATAGAGATTTGTTTGTATAGTCAAAAAAAATGATAGGATAGTATCCTATCATTTTTATGTTGTAATCTGAATCAAACTGCATTATGAACGAATGAAGCAATACTGTTCAATGGAATATCCGTTACTGATCCGACATTGTATACCGGTGATCCACTTCCACTGCCATAACCGCCATTATTCTGATTATAGTTGCAGCCGTATCCGCCGTTACCATATCCGCCGTAGCCACCCTGGCCATTGTTGTTGTCGCCCATTCCACCGTAACCGCAGGAATTACCAAGTGAACATCCCGGTGCAGGACCTATCCTTGTTATCAATCTTACAAAGCATTCGTTAACTCCTAAAATAACTCCTGTAAAACCACAGCCGGACTGTCCTCCGCTCTTTGTAAAAATAGTTACAGTCTCACCGATATATTTTGACAGCAGGTGGCAAAGATTATCGTTACAACCAAAGTTACCGTCTCCCATATTATTAAGCTCCTTTCTTAAATTATTACATCGCTTAATAATAATTTATGTTAACCCACCTGAAAGTGTTACACAGAGAAACTAAATTTTTGTTGAGTATTAATATATCGATTATCTTAAGATTAATGAGCTTATTTATCAGACATAACTCCATCATGCCAATGAGCCCTGCAAAGACTTATATATCTGTCGTTTCCTCCTACCTCTACCTGCTCGCCTTCTTTAATAATTTTATCATTTTGGTATCTTGCGTTCATTATTGCCTTTTTACCACACCAACAGATGGTTTTGACTTCTTCAATGGTATCAGCCCATGCCAGCAGATACTGACTCCCTTCAAAAAGCTCACCTCTGAAATCAGTACGAAGTCCATAACAAATCACCGGGATCCTGTCACCATCAACTAATCTGGTTAAGTGATAGACCTGTTGTTTTTTTAGAAACTGAGCCTCATCTATAATAACGCAATTTATGCCTGTGTTTTTATTAATATAATCATGTACCATTTCATATATGTTGCTGTCTTTATGTATCAGAAGACATTCTTCGGTCAGACCGGCTCTGGATTTTATAACACAACCTCCATCACGGTTATCAATGGACGGCTTCATTAAAAGTACCTTCTGTCCCCTTTCCTCATAGTTGTACTTGACCATAAGTGCGTTGGCAGTTTTTGAACTGTTCATTGCACCATATCTGAAATACAATTTTGCCATGGCTACCCCCAGAACTAAAAAATAGTGATAAATTACCTCTATAGTATAACTCATTTTAAGAATATAATGATATTATAATTCTGTTTTACCTGTTAAAAACCTAGAGTAGTTGCCAGCTAATTCAAGCCCTGTATTCAGCCCTATATCCTGATATATTAATTTTCCTGATTTTTCAGTTAATTTAACCTTCACTTTGGAGGTGATTGATTCGCTTATATCAACTTCCATTAGTCCTTTTTTTGGAGCTTTCAATGTTCCTCCTTCACTACCCCAAACCTCGAGACTGAGTAGATATTTTGAATCCTCAACAAAAATATTGATGTTTTCTTTACTTTTGGTTAGTTCTTTAATCTTTGCTCCTGTATATGTTGCAAACCTGTAAAAACTTTTGCCTATCTTAAGAAATGCTATAAGCCCGTCAAATTCACGACGAAGCCAAGGAATTGCAGCTACAGAAAACATCAGTGATACGCCTTCGTCACTGAAATTATTTGATTGGATCCATATCCATGAATGGGGAAAAGACCTTCCCCAATCCTTCTCCAGATAACCATACCCATCTGAAAAGTCAATATACCGGTTATTAAACTTTAAGCCACCTTTTAACTTACTGTGAATATTAATAATTCCATGGTGGCACTCCATAAAAGGTACGAAGGAATATGGTCCCATAATACCGGGACTTGTAAGGCTTTTGGGGAATGGTAAATTATCTTTTAACTCCACTGTGCCTTCAAGAGAGAAATCAGGAATTTTAAGTCTTAAACTAAAACCAGATTTGTTAAAGTGATTATCCTCCAAACTTATGTCAAAAACTTCTTCCGAATAGCTAAAAGCCTGCGTTGGGAAGGTCAAAAATCTGGTTTGCATATTTTTTGCTTCATTGATCTGAATAAAGGAATGGCTCTTGTTACTTGAAATCGCAATCCCAGGAATGATTGCCAAAATATTTTCAAAAGATTTATCAATAACTTTGTAGTACCAGCCTTCAAAGTAATTATTCCGTTTATATTTTCCCTGAAAAATTTCAGGATTAAAAAGTCTTCTAATTGAATACATATGAAAAACTCCGATTAAAAGTATATATCGGAGTTTTTCCATCACAATGAAGATGTATACTATTATTTTAAAATAAACACATTCAGTACTCGCCTTACTTTTGTCTGTATATAAAGTCAGCGATATCCTTAATAACATATTCAGGAATATTGTTTTTTATGAAATACTCTTCTGGGGCACTGTCACCCTCACCTTCAGTATAAAGATGACTTAATCCCGGATATAATTTAAACTCAGCCCTTTTATTATCTTCCAAGGCTTTCTGCCAATTTTTATAATCTTTGTCGGCTTTCACAAGGAAATCCCGCTGACCTTGAATTACCAACAAAGGCTTATTAAGCTCCTCTACAGTCTTAAGAACATTTAAGTTCTTCATATAACCATAATAGTTAGCATTACCCATTGTGTAGTTATCAGGGGGATTTTTCGGATTAAATCCGGGAGAGGAAAGGATAGCTACCTGTTCTTTTACATATTCAACCTGTTCTCTGTTTGCCATACCCTTTTGAAGTAAATAATCAAGGTAATCTGGAAGAATTTCATACTGAGGTCTGGATATGCCACTCATTATAATTCCAGCCTTAAAGGTATCCTGACCGGTTTTCATTATTTCCGGCATGACATATCCGCCAAGGCCATAGCCAAGGGTTATAATTCTGTTTTTGTCTATTCTATAATCTTTTTTCAGAAATTCAGCTGCAGCATATACATCTTGCTCTATCTCTTCATTAAGAGTAACATTTCCTATAAGCATCATTTTTGAAGAATGGACTAAAGTTCTTTTATCATATCTTAATACAGCTATATTATTTGAAGCCAGTCCCTGCGCAAGGTCTCTGAAAGGCTTTAAATAACCGATTGACCCATCTTTGTCACCCCAGCCTGAGTCATGTATAAGTATTACTACAGGAAAAGGGCCCTTCCCTTTTGGAAGTGTAAGCTTTCCAGGGAGCTTCCATATACCGTTTCCAAAACTAACATCGGTCTCGGTAAAACTATTAGTGTCTGCGTATAAGGGTGCCTGTGAAAAATCCTCCTGCTTTTCCTGTATCCCGAGTTCATTAATTTTGCCTTCTTTATCAAATTTCACAGTATAAAATGTGTTTTTACTGTTTGCAACTGGCATGGCAAAAGATTGATGAACCTGATCCATCCAAAACTCAGTTTTTTTGTCCTGAAGCTGAAGCAGTTCCAAACTTTCTGCAAGGTGTTGCATACTACTCTTTGTAAGATAATTTGAAAAGGTTTTACTCAGCAGAAATGAGGCTTCATCAAAATATCCACCCTTTACCAAGGCTAAAAACTTCTTTGCTGTAATGGCCAGGCAGTCCTGTTCCGAAAGAACAGTACCAAGCTCTTCATTAATAATTTTTACAGGAAGCACAGTTCTTCCGCCGATAATTTTTATTTCATGATCCAGTACTCTTTTCGAACCGTTGGAGATTATTGTCTTACTTCCGATTTTCAAAATAAGGGTTTTATCTTGGTAATGAACTATGGCAGATTTTTGATTGGAATCCCAGGTTATCGTCCCACCAACGCTTTCACAAATATATTTAACAGGGAAAGACATATCAGTTACAGCCGTCACAGATTTCGAATATGCAGGATTGCCGGTTAGATTCAATAGAATTAATAAACTTAAAATAAAAGCAGATTTTTTCATGTATGTAGCACCTCCGCTAAATAACGAATAGCGATGGCTCATGCCCCCCTCTGACAGTAGATATAGTAGTAAATATAAGAGCAATTATAACTAGCAATTATAAGTAGTAAATATGTAAATATAAAGCAGCAAGTATCCGAACAATATAAGGTACCATTTAAACAAGTTACCATAATATATTATAACAATTATATTTTACCACATAAATATGTATTAAAAATTACACCTTTTTCAAATTTAGATTTCAAATGTAATACTTTCCTTTAAGGTTGATCAAATTAAACCCGCCTGATCTGCCAATTAAAATCACCTACATGCAATACTCAACTATAACTAATAATCAACTACATTTAATAGTTATAATTATATTAGTAAATAAAAAAAGGTAAGCCGAACTTTTCAGCCTACCCTCTTCAAATATTAATTTATACTTGATTATAAATTTCTGCACTTACTACATAGTCCGTAAAACTGAACTCTGTGGTCCTTAACAAGAAATCCGTTTTTTTGAAGAATTTGTTCTTCAAGGTTATCCAGTAAATCTTCCTCAACCTCTGACACGGTTCCGCAGGAACTGCAAATCAGATGATGATGTCTATGGTCTTCATTGGGTTTAACTAACTCATACCTGCTGAAGCCGTCATCAAAGTCCAATTTATGCACGAGTCCAAGCTTGTCAAGGAGATTCATTGTTCTATATACAGTAGCTAGTCCAATTTCAGGATGTTTTATTTTTACGATATTAAACAGTTCTTCAGTACTTACATGCTGTCCGGAACATTGAATCATAGCTTCTAAAACAGCAGACCTCTGACCTGTAAATTTATACCCAAACTCCTTTAATTTTTCTTTCAAAAAGCTACTATCCCCGTTATTCAACAACAAAACTCCTCTCAGTCTTTTTTACAGGTTTTCCATAAAGAGCAACCTTTGCAGTCTTCACACCCTTTTCTTTCAACATATATTTTACCACATCTTGGACATTTTGTATTTTCTTTTTTAAAGGAGTTTTTCTGTGATTCCGAATCGTAGGTATAACCGCATTCCGGACATTTTATAAGCATTCCTAACACCTTCTTTTTCTTTAAGAAATCAAATCACAAATCTGGCAAGTATACCGCCGATTAAAAAGGCAATTGCAAAGCTTCCAAGCCAAATCGCTGTAGCTTCAAGCTTTGATCTTTCCTTGAATATCATTATTATTGAGGCTACGCAGGGTACGAACAAAGTGATAGTAACCAATGAAACCAGCATCTGTCCGTTTGTAAGTACCATGTGACTGAGGCCTGCTGCACCGAAGTCTCTTCTGATAATACCCATTATAAATACTACAGAAGCCTGGGCAGGTAGCTTAAGCCATTGTTCGGTTATCGGAGCTATAGCACTCTCTATTGCTGTTAAAGCACCGGTGAACTGCAATACTGTTATTAAAACCGCACCAATAGCAAATATAGGAGTTGCCTCTGTTAGAAACGCCTTAGATTTTACCATTGTTTTCTTAAAGACATTTTTGAATTGGGGAAGTCTAATTGGCGGCAAGTCTATAAACAACGAGGTTGACTCGCCCGGAAGGAATTTATTCATTAAAGCACCCGAAACACCAAATATCAGTATGAGCAGCGCTGTATATCCAATAGCGTATTTAAAGCCCAAAGGTGCAAGCAAGCCGATAATAACTCCGAATTGTGCTGAACATGGAATAGTCAGTCCCAGCAGGAAAGTTGCAATGACCCGCTCCCTCTTTGAACCGAGAAGTCTTGTTGTCATTGTAGCCATTGTAACACAGCCAAAACCAAGTATAAGGGGGATAATTGCTCTTCCGTTTAAGCCTACCTTAGATAAGGACTTGTCTGATAATACTGCTATTCTGGGCAAGAGTCCTGAATCCTCTAATAAGGACATTAACAGATAAAAACCAATTGTAAGCGGAAGCAACAAACCCAACATATATATTGGAGTCATCGTAAGCAAACCAAAGTCGCCAATAAATAGGCTGCCTAAAAACGAGTCTTTTGGTAGGAAGCTAAGAATTCCTTCTATAAAAGGCTTATACATACCTTCCATAACAGTTGCTTCAGTAAAATCTACAACTGTCTGAGCAATAAAAACACCTATGAACCAGAACATACCGGCCAAAATAGCAAGAAGTATCGGAATACCGGTAATTGGTTTCAACATTAACCTTCCAAGCTTTGTACTGAAGTTTGACCCTTCCACTGAATCAAAAACCACAGAATTAATTATTTCATCAACTCTGATTCTTCTATTCTTATATATTTCATCACGTTTTCCTCCGGGAGTAAGCCCCTTCCTTTCAGCTGTGATTTCATCATCTTCAAGAACCAGCAACGCTTCTGCTTCGGTTACATCAGGCGTAACCAGTTTATCCAGAAGTTCCTGAACCCCTTCGGTTTTAGTACCTGTACTGGCATTCTTTATATTTTTCTTTATAGCATCCAATCCGGCACCTTTTAAAGCTGAGGTTGGATATACTTCTACCCCAAGCAGTTCAGAGAGTTTAGATATATCGATTTTAATCCCGTTTTTGGTTGCCTCGTCCATAAGATTAACGGCAACAATGACCTTTTTTCCCATATCTATAAGCTGTTGGGTTAAAAATATATCCCGCTGCATATGTACAGCATCTACGACGTTCAGTATAATATCTGCATTAAGAATAACGTCTCTCGCAACTCTTTCCTCATCATTAAAGGAGGATACGCCATATATCCCCGGAGTATCCTCAACTATATATTCCTCAAACCGTCCTTTGCTGATATCAACGGTTGTACCTGGAAAATTTGAAACATCAACATATTTACCCGTTAATGTATTGAAGAATACAGATTTCCCTACGTTAGGATTTCCTACTAAAACAAGATGCCTTGAAGTTTCTTTCATATTAATCCCTCATCTAAGCGCTAACGCGTATAATTTTATTTAATAATTAAACAATATTAACTTACTTTTGTTATTACTATCTGTTCTGCGAGCTTACGGCTGATAGCAACTTCCTGCATTTTATTCTGTAGAACGATAGGACCAGACGGCAACTTTTCAGAACATTTCAACTTGGAACCCTCATATATGCATAGGCGAATTGCCTGAGCTCGTATGTCCTTATCCTTTATTGAAATAATCTCAATAACTTCTCCAGTGTTAACCTTGTCTAATGTCATAAGCTTCTCCAATCTACGCTATAATTGCGTCTCTGCCACTTAATATAAAAACTTAATATAATTTGATAACAATTCTCAATTAGGTACATTACTATAATAACCCAATTGATAATCATTGTCAATAAGAATATTGTTATTTGTTTATCAAATTTTGTACAAAAAAAAGAAGCTGCCTAATCATTAAATGTAAAATATGTATAAGAAACATAATACATTAATGTTTGTCAACTTCTTCTTTTTATGATAACCTCTGTAGGTTCTTAATTACGTCTATTATTTACCGCAGCAGAGCTTATATTTCTTACCGCTACCGCAAGGGCATGGATCGTTTCTGCCAACTCTGTCCTTGTTTGTTACAGGCTTCTTTGGCTCATCATCTCCATGAGTAGCAGCTACAGGTTCAGCAACCTTTTCTCGTTGTGGTGCGTGTTCCCTGTCAATTCTTGATCTGACCAGCAGCCTTATAGAATCCTCCTGGATGCTCTTGATCATTTCCTCAAACATTTGGAAACCCTCGAACTTATACTCTATAACCGGATCTCTCTGTCCATAGGCTCTCAAACCAATACCATGCTTGAGCTGATCCATTGAGTCAATGTGATCCATCCATTTTTCATCAACTATTTTAAGCAGAACTACTCTTTCAAGTTCTCTCATTAAATCCATTCCAAGATCATTTTCCTTAAACTCATAAATTCTATTAACAATATCCATGAGTTTTTCTTTAAGATCTTCCTTATCAAAAGATTCTCGCTCTTCAGGTGAAATCTCTAAAGCACCCTGCGGCAGGAATACACTTTCAAGATATCCCATCATTGCATCCCAGTCCCACATATCAGCATACTGATTTTCTGAACAGTAGGATTGTATAACTCCATCAATAATGCTTTCAAACATCTTTATGAAATAATCCCTTAAATTGTCTCCATTGAGAACAGTTTTTCTCTGAGCGTAGATAATTTCTCTCTGCTTGTTCATAACATCATCATACTGGAGCACTCGCTTACGCACGTCAAAGTTTCTGCCTTCAACCTTCTTTTGAGCATTTTCTATGGCATTGGATAACATTCTGTGCTCTATAGGCTGATCATCTTCCAAGCCAAGAGCGTTAACAATACTTGTAAGCCTTTCTGAACCGAAAAGCCTCATCAGATCATCTTCCAGAGAAATATAGAATCTTGATGAACCCGGGTCACCCTGACGGCCGGAACGACCTCTCAGCTGATTATCAATACGTCTTGACTCATGTCTTTCAGTACCGATAATATGCAGACCCCCGGCCTCGACAACTTTTTCTCTTTCCGAACTGGTTATCTGCTTGTATTTATCATTTAATTCCTTAAACCTGGTTCTGGCTTCAAGAATAATTTCATCGTCTGTGTCATTAAAGCTTGTAGAAGCATTAATAAGTTCATCCGCATATCCCATCTTCCTCATTTCCTGCTTAGCCATATATTCGGCATTACCACCAAGAACGATATCCGTTCCTCTACCTGCCATATTTGTAGCAATTGTAACTGCACCAAATTTACCTGCCTGAGCAATGATTTCCGCTTCCTTATCATGATACTTGGCATTTAAGACCTGATGAGGAACGCCTCTTCTTTTTAACATGGTGCTGAGAAATTCGGATTTTTCAATTGAAATTGTACCTATAAGAACAGGCTGCCCTCTTTTGTGGCAATCAACAATATCTTCAATAACTGCACCAAATTTCCCTGCTTCATTTTTATAAACAACATCAGGGTTATCCTTACGTATCATATCTTTATTTGTAGGAATAACAATGACATCCAATTTATAAATGGTATTGAATTCACTTTCTTCGGTCAAGGCAGTACCGGTCATACCTGCCAGTTTGGTGTACATTCTGAAGTAATTCTGGAAAGTAATTGTGGCCAGAGTTTTGCTTTCTCTTTCAACCTTTACTCCCTCTTTAGCTTCAATTGCCTGATGAAGACCATCGCTGTAACGTCTTCCGTACATCATTCTGCCTGTAAATTCATCAACAATTATTACTTCTCCGTCCTTAACAACATAGTCTTTTTCGTTTTTCATAAGACCATGCGCTCTTATAGCCTGGTTTACATGATGAGAAATAGTCATATTCTCAGGATCGGACAGGTTTTCAAGACCAAAATATTGTTCTGCCTTTTTTATACCGCTTGCAGTAAGCACAGCAGTGTGAGCCTTTTCATCAACTATATAATCTTCATCGTATACTTCATCACTGTCCACCTTGTCATCCATCTGTTTTATTACTCTGGCTTTCAGCTTTAAAGCAAAGGAATTTGCTTTTTTATATAGATCGGTGGACTTATCACCCATACCGGATATAATAAGTGGTGTTCTTGCTTCATCAATAAGAATAGAGTCAACTTCATCGACAATTGCATAGTTCAGTTCTCTCTGAACCATGTCTTCCTTATAAATTACCATGTTGTCTCTCAAATAATCGAAACCTAATTCGTTATTTGTACCATAGGTAATATCACAATTGTATGCATCACGTCTTTCATTGTTTTCCATATCATGAACAATAAGTCCCACTGTCAGGCCTAAGAATGTATAAATTTTACCCATTTGTTCACTGTCACGTCTGGCAAGATAGTCATTTACGGTAACTACATGTACACCTTTACCGGATAGCGCATTTAAATACACCGGCAGTGTTGCAACAAGGGTCTTTCCTTCACCGGTTTTCATTTCGGATATTCTACCCTGATGAAGCACAAGACCACCTATCAGCTGAACCCTGAAGTGCCTCATTCCAAGAACTCTGACTGAAGCCTCACGGACAACTGCAAATGCTTCAGGTAAAATATCATCCAATGTTTCACCTTTTGCCAGTCTATCTTTAAACTCTGATGTTTTCGCTTTGAGTTGAGTATCAGAAAGCTTTTTAATATCGGGTTCAAGAGCTTCAATTTTATCAACTATGGGATAAATTCTTTTTAATTCTCTGTCACTATATGATCCAATTATTCTTTCTATAAAACCTTTCATTTTTACCTCCTTGAGCCACTTTAGGCTGTTCTGGCCCTATACGGCTCTGATAATTTATTGTTATGCTTGGGATAATCAAAATTCGGGCAAACCGGTAAATACCCATAAACAGGTTAACGGTCAAGTCCGCAGAAATTAGACTTCATGAGAAATTCGCATAATACTCCTGAGAAGTCAAATAGATATATTTATTTTTAGTTTTAATAGCAGAAAAGGTTAAATCAGCAGAATACCGGTGGTGAGGAATCAGTAAGACTAAGAAAGGAACGTCTTGAATTTAAACTTAGCTTTATAATATAAACAAAATAGAAAACCACAATAAAAGCCAAGCCCGCAGATAGAGGGACAATAGCTGAATATCCTGGAAAACTATGTGTATTATCATTCTTTGAATCTATCGCATACTGTGAAATTACTTTATAGAAAGCAACCGGAGTGCCTTTGCTTCTTGATATGCTTTCAGTTTCAGCCGATTGGCTTGAAACTGAAGAATTCTGAATAATATCAAGACGTGCAAAATTCGCAAGGTAGTAATCAATAAAGTCAGCAGAAAAATAAGCCCCTCCCTCGGAGGCTAAAGCAGATAAAATTATTATGCTGAGAAATAATTTTTTAAACATCTACCTTACCTATCTTTCCTTTTTGTCTCTTTCCTTTTGCTGAAGTCTGTCCAAAACCAGGTTATACCCGTCAGCGCCATAAACAAGACATCTGTTTACTCTGCTTATTGTAGCGGTACTCGCTCCAGTTTCGTCACATATATCCGTATAAGTCTTCTTCTCTCGAAGCATTTTTGCAACTTCAAGTCTTTGTGCCAATGCCTTTATTTCAGCTATTGTACAGAGGTCTTCAAAAAAATTGTAACATTCTTCCCTATTATTCAATAAAAGTATAGCATCAAATAAATCATCCGTGTGTTCATCTCTTAACTTGGAATTCATATATACAAACTCCTTAACGGTAACAATAAAATTATTATATATTTTTTCTTTCTAGAGAATACAATAACAGCTTTTTAATAATCAGTCAAGGTTGACAAGCTCAGGAGTAAGATTTTCCATAGTGTTTGTATAATAATCACAAGTCTATCCAGCTAAAAAGCTGAATACAAATATAATGAGACTCGGCACACCTTACCAAAATATTTTACAGTGCGCCCGGCTGCATTGCAGCAAAACTGGAGGTTATAATGAACGGTTTGGTTATTATTACGAACAAGCAGAAAATAATAATATGTCTGGCAGCATTGCTGTTTATTATATTGTCGGCTTTTTTTATAGCAAAGCTTGAATTCCCTGGAAGTGTTCCAATAGAAAGTAAAAATATTAAGAAAGAAATGTCACCGGAAAATGAAAACCAATACTTAAAGGATATCTTGTCGAGTATATTACCTGCTGATAATACAGTTCTATACGAGGATGAAAACCGGGAAATCAGTAAAAAGATATCCCCCTCCAAAGAAACTGAGCAAAATTTGTCTCGGATAATTTCACAAGGTAAAACACTTCCTTATTTATTTGTATTCACCGATGAAGAATATTTAAGACCGATATATTCCAACCTATGGAAACAATCCTTTTACCAGGGTTGGCTGTACCTTCCCCGTAAGGTGGTAACTGCGCGACATAGCCTTTTCACCTACACCGGAGGTGCCGGAAAAGTTTTTGACATAGAGGGTCAGCTTGGCTTCTATCCGAATATTACAATAGATAATCAGAATTATTTCAACTTTTTGATTTACAATTTTGATCTTGATAATATAAGCCAATTGGGGAATCATATTGCCATATCGGGTAAACCGACTAAAAAAGGCGTGCAGATAATATCTATCAAAATAGATGATGTTTCAGCATTAATTAACGAAAACGGTATTATAAATGTTCATTTGTGTACACCCGCCGGTAATGAACTGGATTATCAGGATATACCTTTCTCAAAGGATTCAAACAAGGTAGAGGACTTCGGACCTGTACAGGAATCTTATACTGAAAGTTCATATAATGAGACTGATCTTTCCTCTCTTGAAATAAGCCAGCAAAATGTAGTATTGAAAAAAAAGCTTTCATACTTCGTTTCTGATTCACTAAGACCAATTTACTACCAACCGGGAGGAACCTACGATACAGCGTCTCCACTTAATACAATTCCTGATCTCGAGGAAGCTTTAAAGGGTTGCAGAGACATAAAGTTTAAATCAATTTACACCAATAAGAAATATGTTAGTCCCATATATCATCCCCAATGGAAGACAAATTGTGATAGAGACTGGTGCTACATACCCAGAAAAATGTACCTGAATATGAAGAAAGTATACGTCCTTCCAGCTGATAAGGAAGTAACAAACGATATGCTGGGTGAGCTTGGCTTTTTTGAAAAGTTTTCAGCTATCTCAAAAGATCAAACCGGGTTTATTGTAAAAAACTTTAATATAAAAAATGTAAGTATATATGAAGACAATATTCTTCTCAGAGGTACGACAACACGAACAGGCATAGAAATTGTAGGAATTGATTTGACAAATCTTACTGACTACAAGGAATACGCTGTCAGACTTGTCACTTCAGATGCCTGCGAAATTGATTCCGATGTTTTTAAAAACTGAAAAAAGGAGCTATGGTTGTTTCCAAACAAACCAACCATAGCTCCTTTTTTAATATATTTGTCAAAGTTTTTTAATAATCTTTGTTCTCTCAAGAACAGCTATAAAAATATAAGCAATTACTGCACTTACTCCTCCCTGAATAAGGTTTCCAGGTAATTCAGCAAGTACCGCAGTTACTGCAAGACTTTTGTCCAGAAATCTTATGACTGTCAGTTCAAAAAACAGATAGCCTGCTGCCATAACAATCGCACCGGTTACCAGCGCAATAAGCTTTTTTATAGCGGAAGGCATTTGATTTCCCTTTTTTCCTGCCATCATACCAACCAAAAATCCTTCAATACCCTTTACAACGAAAGTAAACGGTGCGAAAAGAATATAACCTCCCAGAAGATCTGCAAGGGCTGAGCCCAACGCACCTGCTATCAATCCAGAACTCCTGCCCAGCAAGATAGCTGTAATCATAATAGCCGAGTCTCCGATATTAAAGTAGCCCTGTGCAATAGGACTTGGGATGTGCAGAAAGGGTAAATACGTTATAAGAAATACGAGTGCAATCATTAAAGCAGTTAACACAATTTTTCTGGTTGAAAATTTCATTAAAAAGTCCCTCTATTCAGCAAAAATTAATTACTGTTCTTCTATTCTAATACAATTTGTGATAGCTATAACTGATTTCATTGTTTTAAGCATTGACAATCTGTCGCTGATTTCCCTTTCCGACAAAACAGGAGATACAAAAGCAACTTCTACACCCTGTACCTTTGAACCCAGATCGATATATTCAACTTCTCCAAACAAAGCCTTTATATCAGCTTTAGCTTCAGCGGCCTTTTCAGTAGCAACTCTTATAAGGGACTTGCAGGGGCTTTCGTCTATGGATACCATATTATTTTTATTATCTCTGATCCAAACATTTTGAGTACCAAAATCAGGATGCTTGGCTATATCTATTACGTCTGCCACAACAGCACTTGCTGTAGGAAGCTTTCCCGCTCCTCTTCCATAAAACATAGCATCACCGATGGCATCACCTTTAACTACTATCGCATTGAACACATCTTCCACATTTGCAAGAGGATGTTCCTTGGATATAATCGCGGGACTTACACGCGCAAAAATTTTATCTCCAAGCTTCCTGCTTATGGCGACCAGCTTAATGACACCATTCATAGCCTCTGCATATTTCATGTCGGCAGTTGTTACCTTTGTTATTCCTTCTGTGTAAATATTGGAGAAATCCACAAACTGGTTATATGCTATGGAAGAAAGTATTGCTAATTTTCTGCAGGTATCATGTCCCTCTACATCTGCTGTTGGATTCTGTTCGGCGTAACCGTTCTGCTGTGCTCCCTTTAAGGCTTCTTCGAAGCTTTTGCCTTCCTTCTTCATCTGCGTAAATATATAATTGGTAGTACCGTTCAATATGCCGGTAATACCGTTTATTTCATTGGCTGCAAGACATTGATTAAGAGGACGGATGATCGGAATCCCGCCTCCCACACTGGCCTCAAACAGATAACTTACGCCCTTATCCTTAGCTAGTTGAAGAAGTTCCGGACCCTGAGAAGCTACAAGCTCTTTGTTTGAGGTAACGACACTTTTACCAGCCTCAAGTGCTCTTCTGGTGAACTGAGCTGCAATAGTCGCACCTCCTATTGTTTCAACAACTATATCAACTTCAGTATCGTTAAATACATCATCTGCATTTTTAGTAAGGACATCTTTATCCGGGCTGTCGGGAAAATCTCTAACATCAAGGATCCATTTAACCCTGATTTCAGTTCCTGCCCTATGTGCTATACTCTCGCTATTTTTTCTTATGACTTCTGCAACTCCTGAACCAACTACTCCATAACCTAATATTGCTATATTCACCATATTAACCTCCAAAAATACATATGTTAAGGGTTGAGTTACCCCATTAATTAATTTCATTGCTACCTGGCTAAAATCTCACTTCTTCTGACACCCTCAATCTTGCTTATCTCCCCCATCATATTCTGAATATCGTCTTTCATATCAAAGGTCTCAATCGATATGGTTACATCCGCAAGACCATTGATGGGGATATTCTGATTAATGGTTAAAATATTTGCATTAGCGGTAGCTATTTTATTTATAATGCTTGAAAGTATGCCTGAAAAATCCTCAACTACAAAAAATAATGTTATTACCTTCCCTCTTGATGTTTCATAGAACGGGAATACATAATCCTTATATTTATAGAAAGCACTTCTGCTAATCCCAACTTCTTTAACAGCATCATTAACGGTTTTTATCCTACCTGTGCTCAGAATTTTTTTAACTTCTATAACCTTTGCAAAAACCTCCGGCAAGATAACAGAATCAACAAGAAAGAAAACTGATTCCTGTTTCATTTAATCCTCCTGTCCACCCAATGCGTACAATTGTGTTTCCTACGAGTAATATTAGCACAATTTCTATTTTTTTGCAATATAAAAAGGAGCATTAATCTCAATTTAGATTAATGCTCCTAAAAAATAATTAAACCTGTTAAAAGTGTTATATATTAAGTGCTTCTTTAACCTTGTCTATCATTTCTATCGGCTCACATACTTCTTTGTGAAGTACGGGTTTTTTGTCAAGTTCTTGCAATGGAGCCGGTATTTTCAGACCGGATTTTTCAGAAAGTACAGATAGCAGTTCAAATTCTGTTTTACCCGCAACTACTTCTTCTCCGGCTATAGCCTTAACAACACTTTCATTAAATTTGTACGGACTGGCTGTTGATACAATAACTGCCTTTGTAACATCACTGGTTGATATGACATATTTGTCATAAACATCTACTGCAACTGCAGTATGTGTATCTAATACATAGCCTGTTTCAGAGTAAACGCTCTCGATTGTTTTAAGTGTATCTAAATCATTTGAATATCCAGCCCAGAATACGTTTTGGATTTTCTTCCTTGTATCATGATCTACTGAATACTCTCCTTCAGTTTTTAACTTGTTCATCCAACCTGCAACTAATGCCGAATTACCTTCGGTAACAAGATACAGTAATCTTTCCAGGTTACTGGAAATAAGAATGTCCATTGAAGGTGAAAGTGTTTTTTTAAATTCTCTGTTTCTGTCATATACTCCCGTATTAATGAAATCAGTTAATACGTTGTTGTCGTTTGAAGCACATATTAGCTTATTCACAGGAAGGCCCATCTGCATTGCATAATATGCTGCCAGTATATTTCCGAAATTACCTGTGGGAACAACAAAATTAATCTTTTCTCCCATTTCAATTTCTTTATTCTTAAGCATGTCAGCATAGGCTGAAAAATAGTACACTATCTGAGGAACAAGTCTTCCCCAGTTTATTGAATTGGCAGATGAGAATTTATAGCCGTTATCATGTAAAAGAGCTTCAACATCTTCATCGCTGAATATTCGTTTTACGCCATTCTGAGCATCGTCAAAATTACCATTTACTGCTATTGCGTATACGTTTGAACCTTCCTGAGTAACCATCTGCATTTTCTGTACCTGGCTTACACCTTCACTTGGGAAAAATACAATGATTTTGGTTCCCTTTACATCCTTAAACCCCTCAAGTGCAGCTTTCCCTGTATCACCCGAAGTCGCAACCAAAATAATTATTTCTTCCTTTTCACCAGTCTTTTTTAGCGCTTTAACCAGGAAATGAGGAAGAATTTGCAGGGCCATATCTTTAAATGCACTGGTAGGTCCATGCCATAATTCCAATACATTAACCGAGTCATAAAGTTTATATAATGGGGCTATCGCCTCAGTCTCAAATTTCTGGGCAGTGTATGCCTGATTTACACAATCCGTCAGCTCACTAAGCGTATAATCATCCAGGTAGCCTTCAAGGATTTTTATTGCTCTTTCCTGGTATGTCATATCACTCATTTTTGATATCTGATCATAATCAAAATGTATGATTTTTTCAGGAACAAATAATCCTCCGTCAGCCGCAAGTCCCCTTTTTATTGCTTCAGCCGAACTAACATTAGAACAACTCCCTCTGGTGCTTCTATATAACATTTTTACCTCCTGCAAGGTGAACCTTAGTTATTAGGGTTCATACTTCTATAGTAATTAGTAATTATCCATATTTCATCAACCCTTATAATATACTAAATGCACAAAAATTGCAAACACTATTGCCTCCAGCTTTTACTTCTTTTATACATATTAATCAGTAATTTTTGCACCGATATTTTTCCCTGTTCATATAAATATTGCATATTTTCAGGACTGATATCAAAATCCAGAAAAGACACACTTCCGGTGTTAATATGAGCGATATTGTCTATATTGTAGGAGTTCTTTGGCACACCTGTATCGTGTGACGAGGACAAAAGTTTTTTGAGCATATTTTCAGCCTGCTGCAACTCTTTTGGTTCCTTACCCTCCAGTTTCAGGCCAATAATATTTGTCTGTGTACTGTCAATCAGCCAAACAGGAAAATTATCAAGCACTCCCCCGTCTATTATATAATGCTGCTTGAGATAATTGTTTTCTCTCTTCATCAGCACACAGGGTCTGAATACAAAAGGTACTGAAGTACTCATTCGTACAGCTTTTGCTACTTCCAGCTTGTCAGGATCAATGTTATACAGCACAATATCATCCGGAAGTACAATGACCTTTCCTGTATTTGCATCAACAGCAGTCATTCTGACCTTATAACCCCTGGGATTAACTTTATCGGGTATTCCTCCCCTGAAATCGCTGAAGGTATAAATACCTTTATTTGCAAGCAGCTTTGCAACCCACTTTTCAAGTAAATCACCGTCCAAAAAAGCATTTTCCTGACTGAATGCAATTAAATTGCTAAGAAAATTACCTCTTTTCCCCTTAAAGTCTTCCTTGTGACGTTTTATACCTTGTAACTCCGGATAGTCCTGCATGTATAGGAGTGCTTCTATTTCGCTATCACTAATAGCAGCCCTTTCATCTAAAATTCTTCTTATTCTTCCGTAGATACTAGTATTTAGATAATCTCCACTTCTGATTTTAAGAATACTGAAATCAAATTCTTTAAGAATTCTGATTAATTCCCTTGAAGTGTAACCGGCACCTATCAAAGCTCCTATTAATGCTCCTGCAGATACTCCTGCTATATTTCCGAATGACCTGTATCTTTTTTCAAGTTCCTCATAGGCTCCTACAAATGCAATCCCCTTTATGCCCCCGCCGCTAAGTACAAGATTTAATAAATTATTACTACTCATAATGAAATTCCTCAAAACTTAAATCATTCTAAAGTATATATATTATAGTTTTAAACTAATTAGTATATTGTACAGCCCTATATACTTTTTTAATATTTAATTAAACAAATGATATAGACAAATATTCTAAAACTCAGTATACTCATGGTATACTTTTGTAACTCTTATGTATACGTATCAAACTGTTTTATATCATCTATTTAAATTAGAATTTCTTATGAAAACCACAATATTTTATGTAAAATCAAGAGGTGTTAGATGGATTTATTTTTAGTTATAGGTGTAATCGTAGGTGCATTGGCAATTGTAGTAGGAATGATAGTTAAAGGTGCTGATGTATTAGTCTTATTAAACCCTGCAGCCGCAATTATCATCATTATTGGTACAATGGCCGCAGTAATGAATTCATTTCCTAGAAAGGAATTTTTTAAAATCCCTAAAATAGCTGGTGTATTATTCAGGGAAAGAAAAAAAGAGGATCCGGCTGCCATTATCGAGCAAATTGCCGAATTATCTCAGACGGCAAGAAGAGACGGTCTGTTATCCCTCGAATCGGTAATACAGAATATAGACAACAAGTTTATGAAAAAAGGCTTGAGTATGGTAATCGATGGTATTGAGCAGGAGTATATCACTGAAGTACTTAATAGCGAAATTGATAGTATGGAAGAAAGACATAGGGCCGGTGCCAGTATATTTTCCACTGCCGGAGGTGCTGCACCTACGCTTGGAGTTCTCGGTGCCGTTATTGGTCTGATAGGTGCCCTCGGAAACCTGAACGATACCGAAAAGCTTGGTCACATGATTGCCGCTGCCTTCGTTGCAACGCTTTATGGTATATTCTTCGGATATGTAATCTGTCACCCATTTGCATCCAGATTGAAGCGTAAATCCCATGAAGAAATAAGTACACTTAGAATTATGCTCGAAGGTATATTGTCAATACAGGCAGGTGAAAACCCTAAAAGTATTATTTTGAAATTATCAGGTATGCTTGAACCGAAGGAACGTCAAAAGCTTGAACAGAAGACCGAGAATGCTGGAAAGGCGGGTTAGTTATGTCCAAGAAAAAAGTACATCATGAAGAGCATGTGGATGAAACCTGGCTTATACCATATGCTGATATGTTGACGTTACTTCTTGCTCTATTCATTGTAATGTTTGCCATGAGTAAGCTTGATAACGAAAAAATGAGTAAGGTCAGTGAACAATTTAATATTATATTTTCAGGGGGGTCAGGTGTCCTGGAAAAAAACGGCACAGCAATAATTCCTATGGATGACATACCTTCCTTGAAAACTCAGGAAGAAGATAAAATGACAAAAATTAAAGAGGACATTGAAACTGAAATTAAGGGATACGGCTACTCCGATAAAGTTAATGTAACTTTAAACGGTGAAGGGTTGGAAATCTCTATTCAGGACATGGTACTGTTTAAATCTGGTAAAGCAGATGTTCTTGCTGAAGTTAATCCCATGCTGCTACATATTTCTGAAATATTAAAGAGTCTTGATAATGATATAAAAGTTGTAGGACATACCGATAATATACCGATCAGAACCCCCCAATTTCGCTCTAACTGGGATCTTAGTGCAATGCGAGCAATAAATGTTATGAACTTCTTCATAGATAACGGCGGTCTGAAACCCGAGAGATTTTCAATACAGGGATACGGGCAGTATTCTCCCAAGTTTGATAATTCAACTACTGAGGGAAAAGCAAAAAACAGAAGGGTTGAAATAATTCTTGTAAGAAAATATCCATTAACCGAGGATGATGACCCTAGTAAGGTATTAAATTAAGACTATAATAAAGTTTCATTCAAAATAACAGTTAAAAAACCTGGCAACGTTTGATTTGCCAGGTTTTTGTTTATTAAATGTTTAAATAAGCCTTAAGGCTTTTATTCATTCTTTTATTGCTATTATGGTTGAATTGTTTTAAGTCGGCTTTTAGCAGAGGCTACGTAGCGTGAATTGGGGTATTGTGATATAAGCTTCTGATAAGCAGCAGCACCCTTTTGTTTATCACCCTGTGCTACATAGCTTTTTCCCAGGATATACAATGCCTTATCACTGAAATCCCAGTTTTCACCTAACTTAATAACTTTCTCAAGCTTTTCAATGGCTTCAGCATATTTTTTATTGTTATAGAGGGTATTACCCTGTGTTGTAAGTGAAGAGGCAGCCTTACTATATGCATTACTTTTAATTGAATCGTACTTTTTCTTCTGTTCAGCACTTAATTCTTCAACAGGTATTGTATCTAACTTATCAGCTGCAGAAACATAATTACCCTGACTATAGAGTGCTGACACCTGGGATAATTCAGCGGACAGCTTATACTGCTTCAGTTCAACTCTGGCTGCCTCCAACTGTTTCTGAAGTTCATTATTTTCAGCAAGCGTTTTATTTAAATCATCATTTACAACGGCATTAGTACTTGGTTCATCCTCTATATTTTCTTTCTTAGAATCCTTTACGGTCATTACAAAAAATATAAGTGCTGCCGCCAAACACAATACGCCAAGCAAATTAAAGGCAATAGCAAAATATGGCTTCCTGATCTGTTCTCCAAGCTTTTTAAAAAGAATAAGCTCTGCCTGAACCTCTTCACCGTAAGGCTCTTTTTTAACAGAATGAGTATCCTTGTTTGTCGGCTTTTTCTTCTGAGCTTCCTTTACGTTTTGAGTTTTAGAAATGCTTCTGTTTGTTTTCAAAACCTTTTTAGGAGAGCCGGCATCACCTGAAGTGACAAAATTCAGGTAATCAGCTGCTTTTAGAACGGTATTTTCGCTTTGAACCACTTTGCCGAACAACTCTTGGGCTTTGTCCAGCTGGTTAGTATATGCATAACACAAGCCAAGCAGATTAATAGCTTCATAAAAGTCAGGATTTACTGCAACCACTCTCTTAAGTTCAATCATTGCAATATCTTCACTGCCTGTTCTGAGGTAATCTATAGCCTTGTTATAAGCTTTTACAGAATCAATAATTTTTTCGGAAACATTATTCTCTTGAGAAAATTTATCAATGTCAATAGGTGTGAAGCTTTTTATTTCTTGATTCAAATCCATGAACATCGGCTCCCTTCAAAGGTATTTAATACTAACTCATATATAGTTTTCTTATTTGCCCAATCATGTAAAGCGATCCAAAAGCGCATAGCATGCCTTTGGGTCCGAGGTTATCAAGGGCCACTCTTAAGCCATTTTCCAAAGTCCTTCCATCCTTTACGTTTTCAGAAAACTTACTAAGTATTTCCGCCAGTTCATCTGAAGGGATAGCTCTCGGATTGTCAGGTGTGACAGTTATTATGAGCTTTGCCTTTCCGTTCATAATTTCCATTATGTGCCCATAATCCTTGTCCTTGAGAAAGCCGACTATAAATACCTTTTCTCTCTCGCTGAAATATCTGTCCAGTGCGGTATTTAATGCCTGTCCGCCCTCAAGATTGTGCGCCCCGTCAATAAGTATCATGGGATCGGAATTAATTATTTCCAGTCTGCCAGGCCACGTAGTATTTTTTAAACCGTTTCTTATATTAGTATCTTCAATTTTATAGCCTTTATTTATTAAAAGTTCACAGGTATTTATCGCAACAGCAGCATTACGAAGCTGATGATCTCCCAGAAGTCTGATCTGAAGGTTGTTATATTCCTTATAGTCAAACAATTGTCCTTCAATTCCAAATTCTCTCAGGTTAAGGCTTTCAAAACTTACTGTATGCAAGTTTGCATTCATCTCCGTGCAAACCTCTTCTAACACCTTTTGTACCTCAGGCTCCTGTTCATAAATAATTACCGGACAATTTTGCTTTATTATTCCTGCCTTCTGATAAGCTATTTCAGACAGAGTCTCTCCCAAGCGATCAGTGTGGTCAAGACTTATGGTTGTTATGACTGCAACTTCTGGCGTATCTATAACATTAGTCGAGTCATATCTGCCTCCCAAACCAACTTCCAGAACAACGATATCGCATTTTTCCCTGTAATAATACTCAAATGCAACCGCTGTAATTATTTCAAATTCTGTGGGATGGGGTAAACCCATCTTTAGCATGATGTCTATTTTAGATTTAACAAAGGTTACTATTTCTGCTAAGGACTCAGAGGTTATTTCCTCATTATCTACTTTTATTCTTTCTGTAAACCTTTGTATATAAGGTGATGTATATATTCCTGTTTTATATCCGGAATTAATAAGTATGTGACTTATAAAAGCAGAAGTTGAACCCTTTCCGTTGGTTCCTGCTACATGAACAAATTTCAACTTTTTCTGAGGATTTCCCATCAAACCCATCAGAGTGGTAATACTCTCCAAACCCAGCTTGCTTCCGAATTTAAGGGTACCATGTATGTATTGCATAGATTCATCGTAATTCATGGTATTTAATTCCTCCAATTGGTAAATAGAGCCTAAAACAACTGACTCTATGAAGTACAAATAAACAATATCAGTTTTTGCCAATACAGTCAATTACAAAAATGTAAACTGCATTACTGTATGAAACTTGATATTACTGATACAAAAACGTTATGATCAAATTATATCTGACTTAAGAGTAGGCCAATATCCTCCTTGGTATAGTGTAATGTAGTAATTCCCATACTTCTGAGTAATACATTGTCAAATATAACCATCTTAGACAACTTAAGTTTTTCATCCTCTGACAGGTCTACAAATGCTGAAAGGTTACTTTCGGTGTTTTCAAAAGGGATATAATATTTTAACCCGATTTGGGGAATAACCTTTTTAAAGTCCTTATCACACCATATTTCATTAGGTATATAAGCGAATATTTCAAAACCTTCAATTTGTCTGCCTTCCAAAGAAATTGAGAGGATTCTTTTTTTCTCGTTTTCCTTGGTTTTTTTGGTAATAAATTGTATCCCAAATTCCTGAAGCTTTTCTATATATTGATTGGAAAACTTTATTTTATTAAGGGTATCCATGTTAATCAAAGAACTGTTAAGTTCTAAATAGCTATAATTCTTACATTTGAGAGCTGATATAATACTATAACTTACCTCGGAATTTTCCAGCCTTTTCCCTGAATAAGTAATAGAAAAGCCTGATATACCTATACTATTTTTCCTTGTGGTTTCGCTAAGTTTTACCTTTATTTGTTTGTCCATCAGAATGCCCCTTTATCAGTTTTTATAATATACATTTAGTTACATTATATACCCTCTGACTTAACCTGTTAACAAATAACAAAAAAGCTGCCCAAAAGAGAAAGTTTCCATGAGCAGCTTTTAATTTTATGACTTTAACGCTTAAATTACTATTTCCCAAGCCTTGCTTCCAATTGCTTTTTTTGTTCTTCATAACCGGGTTTTCCCAAGAGTGCAAACATATTCTTTTTATAAGCTTCAACCCCAGGTTGGTCAAATGGATTAACTGCAAGAAGATATCCGCTTATGCCGCAGGCCTTTTCAAAGAAATATACCAGGCTTCCGAAATAATATTCATTAAGTTCAGGTACATTTATAATAAAGTTTGGTACTCCTCCGTCAGTATGAGCCAGTAGGGTACCCTCAAAGGCCTTGTTATTAACAAACTCCATGTCTTTTCCGGCAAGGAAATTGAGACCGTCTATATTATCCTTATCCTCTTTTATAGTAATACTCTTTTTTGCCTTTCCTACATGAATTACTGTTTCAAAAATATTTCTCAAACCATCCTGTATATATTGACCCATGGAATGCAAATCAGTAGTAAAATCTACACCTGCCGGAAAAATGCCCTTCTGATCCTTACCTTCACTTTCTCCATAAAGCTGTTTCCACCATTCTGTAAAGAAGTGTAGTGAAGGTTCGTAGTTAACCATTATTTCAATGGTCTTGTTTTTATTATATAAAGCATTTCTAGCTGCAGCATACCTGTAACAATCATTACTCTTGAAGTCGAAATTACTGTAAAGCTTACAAGCGTCAGCAGCACCCTGCATTATTTTGTCTATATCGGCTCCGCTAACAGCAATTGGTAAAAGTCCGACAGCTGTCAATACCGAAAATCTTCCGCCTACGTCATCAGGAATAACAAAGGATTCATAGCCTTCTTCATCAGCAAGAGTTTTCAGAGCCCCTCTAGACTTGTCAGTAGTAGCATAAATTCTTTTCTGTGCTTCTTCTTTACCATATTTGTTTTCCACATACTCCTTGAATATTCTAAAAGCTACCGCAGGTTCAGTTGTCGTACCTGATTTTGATATAACGTTGACCGAAACATCCTTGCCTTCGATTAATTCCAACAAATCTGTAACATAAGTAGAACTTATATTGTTGCCTACAAAATAGATTTCCGGAGTTTTACGCTTGCTTTTTGGAAGCATATTGTAAAAAGAGTGTGAAAGCATTTCGATTGCCGCTCTTGCCCCAAGATATGAGCCACCGATACCTATTACTATAAGGACATCGGAGTCTGACTTTATCTTTTCGGCGGATTTCTTTATTCTCAAAAATTCGTCTTTGTCATAATTGACCGGTAAATCCAACCAGCCTACAAAATCGCTTCCCTGACCACTCTTACTATGAAGCATTTCATGTGCTAGTTTTACATGACCTTCAAAATAATTAATTTCGTATTCGCTCAGAAAGCTTTCAGCCTTTGAGCTGTCAAAAGTAATTCTTTCCATTTAAATTGCCCTCCCGTATTGCATTTCCATTATTTTATTCAATTAGGTTTTTCTGCCTTGGAAAACTTAATCCTTACTAGTATACCAAATGAGTTTTCTAAATAAAAGTTTTATTAAGATTTTAATTTAATTTTAAATTTACATTTTTATACCTTATATTACATTTTTTTGAGTAGTTATTAATTATCCTCTCCAAATTACGAAAAATTTACTAGGTTTCAAATAAGCAATTTGATACAAAATAGATACAGGAATCTATAAAAACTAAGATTATTGATGGCCTCTAAAACATCATAATTATTATTAACTAGAAAAGGAGAAATATTATGTCAAGACCAAAAACACCGCTCGTTGGAGATAGCAGAGAAGCATTGACAAGGTTTAAAATGGAATGTGCTGCAGAAATAGGCAGAACACAATTTACAAAAGAAAACAACGACCATTATAAAGGTGATTTGACTGCAAAGCAGAATGGTTCCGAAGGTGGCCCAATCGGTGGTCAAATGACAAAGAAAATGGTTGAATTCTATGAAAACAGCCTTAAGAACAAATAACCAGTAAAATCTCCATGCCAGACAAAAAAATATCAGCGAGCATCGGCTCACTGATATTTTTTTATAATAAAGGTCATGCCTAATTTTGTTTTGAAGAGTATTCAAAGTGCCAAAGTTGATTTAGTTATCTTAATGAATATCCCTTTGTACCCATATGATTCATGAGTTTTTCTGCAAAAGCATTGATATCTTCACTTGAAAGGGTCTTTTCAGTTGAGCCTATAATAAATCTGAAGGTCATACTCTTCTTTCCTTCCGGAAGTCCCTTACCTGTGTAAATTGTAACAAAATCAAAGCTGTTCAGCAGTTCGGACTTGAAGACGGCTATATCTTCTTTAACCCTGTCGAAAGTTATATCATTATCCACAAGGAAGCTGTAGTCAAGAACAACTTCAGGGAATTTTGATGGCTCCCTGTATTTAATTACATTGCTGTTTATTGCCTGCAGAACGTCTCTGTTTATTTCAAGTACAGCTATGTTTAGTTTTTTTGCAATGTTTTTCTTTATAAGAGGGTGTACAACACTTAAATATCCCACAAGCTTTCCATCGTTACTTATGTCAACGGATTTTGATGGGTGAACCCAATTGTACTGGGTGGTACATGCTGTGTAATCCAAGTCAGTATTTTTCAAATCCTTTGCCAGGAAAGTCATCATACCCTTTAAATCATAGAATAGCTGATCCTCACTCTTAATTTTGCTAGCTGCAAGAATACAAATGTTTTTATGCTGCTCAGCCTTATCCTTTGGTGAAGCTGCTGAAAAGACACTTCCTATTTCAAAAAGTGTAAAATCGTCAAAAGATTTGTCATTTTTTTCAGCAAAAGCCAGCATTCCAGGCACCATACTCTCTCTTAAAGTATTAGCGTCCTGAGCCTGAGGATTGAGAACCCTTACCTGCCCGTTAGTTTCAATACCCATTCTACCGTTAAAGGTATTATCGTACCAAATGTAACTATAGACCTCGCTGGCACCAAAACGTTCAGACAGAAGTTCCTTCACTCTGTGATCCAAAAGCCTTTCCTCATTGTATTCAAGGGGCTTCAAAGGAATTTCAAGTGTCTGTGGCTGAATATTATCATAGCCATATATTCTTGTTATTTCCTCAATTATATCAACCTTCATAGTTATATCTTTTGTTGCTCTGAAGGTAGGAACCTTAATTTTAAAGGTATCTCCTTCAACTTCAACTTTAAACTCTAAGGAGCGAAGTATCCCAACCATTTTTTCCAAGGTAAGGGTATTACCTATATATTTGTCGATATAAGGCTTGGTTATTGTTATATCAATTGGTTCAAGCTTCTTGGAGTAAACATCTGTCAAGGCAGAAGCAAACTGAATATCAGGCTGCATATCCTTCAGCAGCTTTACAAATCTCTGTATTGCGATCACTGTCATATTTGGATCGATCATTTTCTCATAACGTGCGCTGGCTTCAGTACGAAGTCCAATTTTTGTCGAGCTCTTTCTTGTGGATGAGCCCTCAAAGTTTGCAGACTCAAGCAGTATTGAGGTTGTGTCCTCGAGCACCTCTGAGTTTTCACCGCCCATTATACCCGCTATGGCAACCGGCTTTTCCTTGTTACAAATTAGTAACACATCCTCTGGAAGCTTTCTTTCAGTTCCGTCAAGCGTCTTAAATAATGTAGGTTCCTTGGTTGCTCTTACAACAATACCGCTTTCAACCTGTCTGCTGTCAAAAGCGTGCATTGGCTGTCCCATATCCAGCATAAGGTAGTTTGTCAAATCAACCAATGGTGATATTGGTCTCATACCGCAGTAGAACAGTCTAACCTTCATATTCATTGATGTCTCAAGTTTCTTTACTCCATCAATCTTGAGCCCTGAATATCTGAAGCACTTTTCAGCATCTTCAACGGTAATATCCAGCTTGGGTTTATCCTGAGCAGCTTTCAAATCATCCAGCTGCATGGGTTTAAGGTCTCTTCCGTAAATAGCAGCTATTTCACGTGCAATTCCGTAATGACCCCATAAATCAGGTCTGTTGGTGAGTGATTTATTATCTATTTCAATAATAACATCATCAATATCAATAATTGATTTTATATCTGTTCCGGGAGTATAATCACCTTCAAGAATAAGAAGTCCGCTGTGATCATCACTGATACCCAGTTCTCTGGCAGAGCAAAGCATGCCAAAACTTTCTACTCCAACAAGCTTAACCTTACCCAATTTAGGCATATTTTTAACCGACCCGCCTATTTTAGCCAGAGGAACAAGAATTCCTTCAGTAACATTAGGAGCACCGCAGACAACCTGCAGTATTCCATCACCGGAATCAACCTGTGTAATTTTCAGCTTTTTGGACTCAGGATGAGGCACTACACTCAAAACTTTCGCAACAACCACATTCTGAATATCCTTACCAACGAATTCAACCTCTTCAACTTCAGCAGTTGACATGGTAAATCTATACCACAGCTCCTTTATATCAATACCGTCCAGATCTACGTAATCCTTTAACCAGTTTAATGATAATTTCAATCTGTTTCCCTCCTATCTCACAGAAAATTGTTCCATAGCTCTTAAGTCTCCTGAATTAAGAACACGGATATCGCTTATACCATACTTCATCATAGCCAGACGTGTAAGACCCAATCCAAAGGCAAAGCCTGTATATTCTTCAGGGTCAATCCCGCCGTAGCGTAAAACGTTAGGATGTACCATACCACAAGGCAGAAGCTCTATCCAGCCTGAATGCTTACAGGTAGGACAACCCTTTCCTCCACATATCATACAATTGAGGTCAAGCTCGAAACCCGGTTCAACAAAGGGGAAAAAGCCAGGTCTAAGCCTTATCTTTACATCTCTTTGGAAAACTTCTGACAGCAAAAGCTTCATTACATATATAAGGTTTGCTATAGATACATTTTTATCAATCATCATTCCTTCCAGCTGGAAGAAGGTATTTTCATGAGACGCATCTGTGCTTTCGTTTCTGAAGCATCTTCCCGGAGCAATAACCTTAAGAGGTGCTCCATATTTCTGCATGGCTCGTACCTGACAGGGTGAGGTGTGGGTTCTCAACAAGGAACCGTTTTCCAGCCAGTAAGTATCCTGCATGTCTCTGGCAGGGTGGTGCTTTGGAATATTTAATGCCTCAAAATTAAAAAACTCCTCTTCTGCTTCAGGTCCATCAACTATATTAAAGCCCATTCCTGTAAATATCTTCTCGATTTCCTTCTGAACTATTGTTACAGGGTGAAGTGAACCAAGCTTAAATTGAGTGCCCGGTAAGGATATATCAAAGCTTGATCCACTGCTCAGAGTTTTTTTAACATCGCTGACACTTAGTTCCTTGAACTTTGCCTCCAAAAATTCGGTTAACTCATTTTTTAATTCGTTGGCTTCCTGTCCAAACTGTTTTCTTTCTTCTATTGCCATATTTTTGAGATCCTTGAGCATTTCTGTCAGTTCACCCTTTTTACCCAGCAGTTTAACTCTGAGTTCTTCAACTTCACTGCTGCTTGCGGCTTCCTTTATTTTAGCAAGTGCAGCGTCTCTTAATATACTGATTTTTTCAATCACGTCTATTATCTCCTTTCATAAAGTTATGGTATATGTCAAAAGTCGAATCTACTTTTGTATAGCAAGGATTGTAATATGAGTTGGATAATGTCTGCGGAGGCATAAATAAAGCCTCCATCCCAAGCCGATTACATGACTTAAGGGACGAAGGCATTCTTCGCGGTACCACCCAGGTTTATTGGAAATGTGCCATTAATCAAAGATAGAACCTTCTTTCTGTGTTCAAACCTCTTAAAAAACAATCGGGCAGTTTCCAACCTTAATACAATATAACGGTTCAAACCGGCAGCTCCTACGCTGATTACCCGACCCTTCTATTCAACAAATAAGCTGACAGAACAGGAAATCAAATTATAGTTCAGAACTACAGCTCCGGAGGGAACTTGGGTGAGTGTTCCGTTAAAAGCACTTACAGCCGGCGGTGCTTTCTCTCTTAAACATCCTGTCTCACTTACTTTTCTCCATCATTGCTTTTGTTAATATTATCTTAAAATATCTTCTAGCTATTATAACAATACAGGCTAAAATATTCAAGGGTGAGTTTTTAATCCACTTGACGGTATTTTTGCCAGAATATACAATATATAATATACTACTCAAGAGGAGAGCATAATGCAGCTAAGGTGCCCAAATTGTCACAAAACAATAGCTAAGCAGTATATTTTCAAAAGTTTAGCATTCAAAAATAAATTTGCATGTCCCTCCTGTAAAGCCTTACTGGAATTCGGAAAATACAAATTTTTAGTGTATTTCTTGCCGATATTTGTTTCATTACTGACTAAAGATTATCTTTATGATGTTTTTCAGATATCATTATCACCTGTTTCAGACTTTGTTACTAGTATTTTATTAACTGTATTCTTATTTTTTATATATTACTTTATATTAATATTACTTTTACCGGTAAAATTTATTGCGAAGAAAACTAACTAAGGGAGGTTCAGAATATGGATAATAACAGCTTTATGGAATTGAGAGATAAACTGGCAGCTTTGCCGGTACTGCTTGAGCGCATGAAAGCCCTTACCGGCAAACTTTATCAGGCCGAGGACGATGTTAGAAGCCTACTCAAGAAGTATCAGTCGGAAGCATTGGATGTTGATGCTCTTCAGAAGGATTCCTTGTCCAATACCTTACTAAAGCTGGTAAGAAAGTTTGATGACAAAGTCAATAAGGAAAATGAAGAAATGCTTACAGCCAAGCTCAATTATGACAAGGCCGTGGAAAGAGTCAGAGAATTGACAAAAGAGAAATCAGAACTGGCAATTAAAATCAGTGAACTTTCTGCCGACAAAAAAGTTTTTGACGCTGAATATTCTGATCGAGAAAATCTAATTAGGAGTAAACTAAGCAGCGAAGCTTATACAACATATTCAGAACTACATAGTCAACAAGATCATTTCAATAAACAGATGGCGGAGACTGACGAAGCTATAACTGCTGCAAAGAGAGTTATAGCTCTGGCTTCAGGAGCTCTCAAGCATTTAGAAAGTGCCGAAGGCTGGGCAACCTACGACGTCTGGAGTCGAGGCGGTATTATCAGCCATATGGCAAAGTATGAACATATTGATGATGCACAAGCCCACCTGAATCGTTTAGGGTTCCTTATAAAAGAGCTTGAAAACGAACTTAAGGATGTAAATCTTGTAGATGTTTTAGAATATTCGGGTGTTAATTCAACTACAAGGGCGGTTGATTTTTGGTTTGACAATATATTCACTGATTTGAATGTACGGGATAAGATAAGGCAGGATTCCTATAACGTACAAAAATTAATCCGCCAAGTGGAAAATATCATAAGCAGGCTGGAAACAAACAAGTCTCAAATCAAATGTAAACTAGTAGAAGTTCAAAATAATATAAATAAATTAATTATGGAATTTGATAACTCTGGAAAGGAGCTTTAAGTGGACTATCGTATTATACTCGTATGCATCATAAATTTCATAATAACTTTAATTGGGACTCTTGCTTATTCAGTCAGAATTGTGGGGATCCGAACTGGCAAAATCGCCATTTCCTCTGCACTGTTTAATGCAGTCTCTCTTTTTTCGCGAGCAGCTGGAGTATTCCAGCTGCCCCTGCTTACAAAATATGTAGCCGAATATAAAGATAAGGTAAATTTAGTATCTGTTTTCTATTTACTAATTTTTAATGTTGTTATCTCAAGCATTGTAGGGGCTCTTCTACTCCCAACCTTTCAAAGGATATTTACAAAAGGAGTTGAAACCTTTTCTATAAGCAAATCCGTATTTAGACTTATGTTGCACAGTTTTTCAAAGTCAGGCGTTTCCTACATCAAAAACTCTGTTTCAATACCTTCAAAAACAAATATAAAAGGTGTTAACTATAAAAAACTTCCCATAAATCTATTAGTTAACAATATACTCACCGTAGCTCTACTAACTGCAGGCATTTTTTCACCGGTATATGCAGGTGTACTTGCTCCTGAATTAAGCACTACCTGTATGACATTGGTATCTGTTCTGACAGGCTTGGCAACTATACTATCTGCGCTTTTTGTAGACCCTTACCTCTCTGTTCTTACTGACGAAGTAATTGAGGGAAAATACAGCACAGCTGATTATAGGGGCTGTGTTATCGGAATGGTGGGTACCAAAATAATCGGATCAGCCTTAACCTTTGTACTTTTCCTTCCGGCTGCATATCTGATAGTATTTATAGCAAAAATAATATAAATCAAATACAACTGCTCAACTTTGTAATGAAGCTTTTTGGTTCTTTATAACATTTGCTATGACTATCAAGGCACATCCCATGGCAAACAAGAAAATTGATATAAACTGGGATGTTGATAAAGCTCCAATATTTCCTCGAATCAAATCACCCCTGAAAAACTCCAGAATGAATCTTCCCATACTGTAAAAAATCAAATAAAATCCGGCAACCTGGCCGTCAGCCTTCTTTTTCCGGGCAATTATAACAAGTACAAAGAAGTTGAGAAAATCAAGTCCGCTGGAAATTAATTGTGTAGGAAGCAGACTGACTTCATTGGGCGCAAATTTTGATTGATGAAATGTTATACCAATGGGGCTGGTAGTTTTTATCCCATAACAGCAGCCCGCCAAAAAACAACCTATCCGCCCAAACCCTTGAGCTATTGCGATTGATGGCATAACCAGATCAAAGCATTGGAGGAAATTCAGTTTAGTCCTTTTGCAATAGGCATAGCCAACAGCGATACCCCCGATTATTCCACCATAGACTACAAAACCATCTGAAACCTTTAATATAATAGCCGGATCGGCAATTATTTCTTTTATTTCGGTTATAAGAAACAGCAATTTTGCGCCAAGTAGTCCGCCAATTACCAGTAATATAGCCAAATTAAACACTTTATCATTATCAAGATTTAACTTCTGAGCCCTGTGCTGCAGAACAAAATACGCGGTAATAATACCTATTGCTATCATAAGACCATATCCGTATACTGTAACAGGACCTATAGTCAATAATTCATTTTTCATAAACACTTCATCCCCATAATAATATTGACCAGATTATTTAAAAGCTTCACGGTTTTTATATACCATTACAACAGCAATTGCAACAATACCAAGAGCTGTTATAAATCCTGTTTCCCCCACAAAATAAAGACTTTTGGAGGAATCAGTCAAGGTTAAGCCTGACATAACCGTTTGATCCAAAAAATTGTGAATGCCATGAACAATAATTGCAGGCCAGACACTTCCGGACTTTATTCGCAATATGGCCATAATTGCGTTAATAGCTAGAATTTCAACAGTGAACACAGGAATCTGATACCAGAAAGGGGTCCCTTCATTGTATTGTCCGGCTATCATTAAAGGAAGATGTGAAACGGTCCATATAATACCACTGTAAATAATTGCTTTCTTCAGACCCCATACTTCCTTCATTTGCGGTACCAAGAAGCCCCTCCAGCCTATTTCCTCACCTGCCACTAAAATCAAGGTACTAATTACGCTTAATATTATTGATACCATCCCGATTTTAGGCCAATTACCCGAATAAGTATTAGTTATAGTCCAGTATAATCCATAGGATAAGAATAAATAGATAGGCGGAATAAGGAATCCGATTACTATGTATTTTATTTTACAGACATTCCACCCAAGTACTTTCTGCCTGCTGTAATACATTTTGCGAACTATAAACGCAGCTATTGCAGGGCACCACATAAGTGCTATTATCAAATTTTGATAGTTCTTCCCACCCCATATCATAAGGAAATTACATATTACACTTAAAAAAGCTGTAATTCCTAAAAAAACAAATATGCTCTTACGGATATATTCTGTGCTGTATAACTTGTTATTTATCCCTTTATCCCCGATATACGCATTATTATTCTCCAACAAAGCTTTATCCTGTATAGCATTGGAATCTTTCATAGGACTCTTTTGACCCATTGATATTTACCTCCAAAAATAAGAAATCAATAAATATATTAAATACAACTTATACTATAACTTGTAATAGTTACCTGTCAAGTACATTACAAAGAGGGACAGCTAAACTGCCCCTCCTATGCCCAGCTATTTGCATATTTATTTCATTACTACAACCACATGGTGAGTTGTTCCTACGTCACATACCGGAATATAATCAACCTCTTTACCGTTAAAAATTATTTTTTCCACTCCGCAGCTGACTCTATTGGGATTTTGAACTTCGATATTGTAACAAGCTCCTCTGAATACCCTCATAGCTTTAAAGCCTTGCCATTGTGAAGGAATGCATGGATCTACAACAAGCCTGTCGTAATGAGCTCTAACTCCAAGTATGTATTGAGATGCTGCAACCATATTCCATGCCGCTGTACCTGACAGCCAGGAATTCCTTCCCACTCCGAATTGGGGATGCTCCTTGCCCAATATGTTCTGGCAGTATACATATGGCTCAACTTCGTATAGTTCAGTATCATCATTTCTTCTTGCGGGGAGTATTTGAGAATAATACTGAAATGCCTTATCGCCATGACCTAACATTATTTCAGATATCATAACCCATGGGTTTGTATGCAGAAATATCCCCCCATTTTCCTTTGCTCCAGGAGGATAAGTGGTAACTCCGCCCTTGGTATCGTCGTATTCGGTGTATGAAGGATACATGGCAACAATTCCATATTTAGAATTTAAGTACTTGTCTACTGACTCCATGCATTTGTGTGCCTTTTCCGAATCAGCTACTTTGCCAAGAACAGCCCATGACTGGGAATTAATAAATATTTTGCCAAAGGTATTTTGCTTACTGCCCAAAGGTTGGCCTAAATCATCAAAGGCACGCTTATACCATTCTCCGTCCCAACTACTGAGATTGATTGCGTTTTTCATTTCTTCAAACATTTTTTGATACTTTTCAGAAAGCTCCTGTTTCCCTAGAAATTCACACAATTCAATCATTTCAAGTGCTGCTCTGCAAAAAAGCATTGATGTGAATACGCTTTCTGCAATTCCTTTTCCGGTATCCAGGTTCAGAGTATCATTCCAATCTGCCCGGCCAGCAAGGGCTATATTATTGGGGCCTCTGTTGTTAAGTGTAAAGTTGAGTGCCATATCCAGATGTTCCAGCACTGTTGCCAAAATGGTCTTATCATTATAAAGTACAGACTGGTTCAGGAATTCAAAATCGCCGGTCTCTTTCACATATGCGTTTACAGCAAGAATCAGCCACAAGTGGTCATCTGAATACCAATCGTACAATTTGACAGGCGCATCTCCCTGACCACCTTCTCCGGTCAGCGGAAAGAATAAATGATATGCTCTTCCATCTGTATACTGACACTGTAAAAGCTTAATTATCAGCTCTTTTGCTTCTCCGGGTATTGTATGCATAACTCCAAGTACATCCTGAGCACTGTCGCGTATACCCATTCCTCTTCCCAATCCAAGCTGATAAAGCGAGACAAAACGTGACCAGTTAAACGTAGTCTTACATTGATACTGATTCCAGATATTCACAAACAGATTCATATCTTCATCTGGTGTTTCAACACTCAATTTACCGGTAAAGCTGTTCCAGTATTCCTTCAGTCTTTGTAGAGCAGCTCGTGAATTTTCAGGTGACAAATAATCCTTTATATCAGCTTTTATTTTATTCCTGTCCTCTGCAAAGCCCAGCACAAAAACGATCTCCTTCTCTTCCTTTGCTGCCAGATCGATATCAATACAAAAGGCTCCGACACCATTCATTCTATATGAAATTGAATTGCTGCAGGAACCTTGTTCCACAGCCAGAGGATTACTTTCTGAACGGTATTTTCCTATAAATGTCTCCAGATTTGTATCATAACTGCTGACTTTTTCGGCTGTAGCAAAGAAGGCAGCATTATCTTTTATATAATGAGGATAGTATGTAATAATTCCATCTTCAAATCTGCCCTGGTTTATCTGCTGGACCCAATCAACATTTTGCTGATCCATTATGGCCTGCCAGAAGCAGAACTCCGAATAGGCATAAACCTGTAGTTTCTGAGCAGCTGCCCTTGTATTTAATACCTTAAGGTGCCAGATTTCAAAGTCTTTGTTATCGGGTACATAATATGTGACCTCAGCCACCACTCCCTGATATTCGCCTGTAAGCACCGTATACCCCATACCATGCCGGCAGCTGTAATTGTCAAGCTTTCTCTGTACAGGTTGATAACCTGGATTCCAATATTCACCGGTCTCCTTGTTTCGCACATAAATGTATCTTCCGGGTCTGTCCACTGGAATACTATTGTACCTGTAACGTGTAACACGTCTGTTTTGAGGATCCTTGTGAAAACTGTAGCCCCCTCCGGTGTTTGATACTATTCCGCCATATCCGCCGCTTCCGATGTAATTGATCCAGGGAGTAGGTGTGTCCGGTCTGGTTACTACATATTCCTTGTTTTTCCGGTCAAAATATCCGTACCTCATGTTAGCCTCCTTACAGTATGGGAACGTTCCCATACTTATGATATTTTACTTTGGGGTAACCCCAAAACTTTATTTATTTGATTTTCCTGCAAGAGGTCCCTTCATATATCTCTGTATCAAAAGTCATAATCCTGGGTTGTGCAGCTTTATTGTCTATATTATCTGTTATGAGTTTTATTGCAGCTTCAGCCACCTTATCCATGGGCTGCTTCATTGAGGTTAATCTTATATTTGAAGGAATAAATTGAAGAAGTTCATAAATATTATCAAAACCTATTATTGAGAAGTCCTGCGGTATAATGATACCTGTTTCGTTTGCTTTTTGTATAACTTCATAGCCTTGGAGATCGTTAAAAGTAAATAGTGCTGTCGGAGGCTCACTTAAAGCCAGAAGCTTCTCCGCTGCATAAGCCCCACTGTTTTCTCCAGCCTCTGTAAAAACTACGTATTTACTATCATAGTTTATGCCGGCACAATTCAAAGCTTCAATATAGCCGTTCATTCTGTCAACCGCTGCTTTATGGTTCAAATTACCCGTAATATGAGCAATCTTTGTATGCCCCAGCTTTATTAAGTATTCAACAGCTCTCCTTGCACCTGAAAAATTGTCAATAATTATGTTATTAACCATAAGATCAGTAAAATGGTTTTCAATGAGTACCAGAGGAAAATTAATATTAATGACTTTCCTTACAAGCTTTCTGTCCCTGGAATCACTGCCGAATAAAATCAGTCCATCGGCGGCTCCTCCGGTAAAATGCTGAACATATCTGCTTTTAGAGTCAAAATCATCATTCGAACTACAAAAAACGATATTATAGTTGGAGCAGGCAGCATGTTTTTCTAACAAGTTAGCAAGCTGTAAATAAACCGAGGTATTAAATTCATTATATATTACGCCAATAACTCCTGTTTTTCTTGAAACAAGACTTCTCGCTGCTTGATTTGGTATGTAATTCAGCTTGTCTATTGTCTCAAGCACCAATTTACGGGTATCTTCCCTGACTCCCGATTGGTTATTTATTACTCTTGATACTGTTGTTTTAGATACTCCCGCAGCTTTTGCTATATCTATAATGTTTAACAAAACAACCTCCAAAATATAACAGGGAACGTTCCCATCCATGTTTAGATTATAACATATTATTGTTCAGTAACGGAATATAGTTCTATAAAATTACCTACTTCTATGAAAACCTAACATAAAATGAACAAGCTTAACGAGTTTGTCTTACTAGTTCATAAATCATTATTGCGGCAGCAACAGAGGCATTAAGAGATTCAGCTTTTCCGGGCATGGGTATTCTGACCAGTTTATCAGACATAGCTGCGGTAAGCTCACTTATCCCGTTTGCTTCGTTACCCACAATAATTGCACTTTTCCCGGTTAAGTCCTCATCATAGTAATTATTCTGTCCCTGCAGGTGTGATGCAATAACCTTGTATCCACTGTTTTTAAGAAGCTGAATGGTTTCGCCAATCTCCAGATCCTCTACTATTGGAAGATGAAATACAGAACCCATTGTGGAACGCAGCACCTTAGGAGAATAAACGTCAACACAGCCTTTGGTCATTAATACGGCAGATACTCCTGCCGCATCCGCTGTCCTTATTATAGTACCGACATTTCCGGGGTCTTGCAGCCCCTCCAGTACTATTACAGCTTTTCCGGAGTTTACTGCCTTATGAAGCTCTGTTGTTTGCTTCTTAAGCACTGCCAGAACACCTTGAGGTGACTGTGTGTCAGAAATCTCCTTAAAGAGCTTGTCCGGAACACAAAAAACATCTGAACAGATTTTTGTGAGCTTAGCAATAACTGTATTTCCTCCATTTACTTTTTCAAGGCTTTCGGATATAACTGCCCTGTCTATGCTCTGCCCATTATCAATGGCATCATTTACAAATCTTATACCCTCAACGAAATATAGCTTTTGGGCATCCCTGTATTTTTTCTGATGTAAGGCTTTAATATCTTTAATATTTCCGTTCTGACTGCTTTGAATATAGTTCACCATTGCCCTCCCAATTTGTTGAATACCTATCCTTTTTTCATTCTAGCCTTATGCTATTTATACCTATTGTAAAATTCCTTCAGTTCTACTTTTACTTCGTCAGACAAATTATGCCACCTGATTCCCTGAATTGCACCTTCAAGAGCATATAACCTGTTTATACAAGCAGACGCATCGATACTCTTAATTCTTATCCATGCCTGCCTGCTTCCTGTATTGGCTAATTGTTCACGGGTAATAATTCCAATTTCATTTAGCTGACGTCCTAATTCTTTACCTATGTTCGGTAGTTTTTCCAATTCACTCAAAGTAAATTACCTCCGGTTTAGAGTCTGTAAATTTTTTCAGAATAACTTTATCTATGGTCCCTTACGAAGTAAACCTATTACGCTTTTTATACTCCTGACATCTATATCCAGAAAATTAACAGGCTCACTTATGTCCCCAAGATAATGAGCATCTGAAGAATAAATTTTTCCCATTCTTTTTATTGGAGGATAATTTCGAGTCAAGAACTCTTCGTTATATTTATGACTTATCTCAACACAATCAATATTTATATCCTCCGGAACTGCTCCAAAACTTGTGAGCAGGGAGTACGCCTGCCTGTCAATATGTGCCGGAATAGCACAACCGGCCAGAGTGTTATGCACAATATCGAATAATTCGTTTATGGTAAGTGCTGCCGAAGTCAGAAGTAATCTTTCTTCAGTACCAATCAACTCATCTTCTTCATTTAAAATAAGCTGTTTGCCAAATATCCTCTCATTGTTTTTAACGGAAGGCAGCCTGGAATAAATAATCTGCTGCATTTTCAAAGCACTTTTTATATCAGGAAAAAGGCACAGCACATGTATTTCTTCAGAGGTTTCCACCTCAATCCCGGGAATAACCATCAGAGGCTTGTTTTCAGCACATATAGTACATGCTTCAGCATTTGCACAGGAATTGTGGTCTGTTATTGCAATTATATCCAAACCCTTCAAAATGCTCATGTTAACTATGTTATTTGGGGTCATGTCATTATCCGCACATGGAGACAATGCAGTATGTATATGCAGATCATAGGCCAGCCTCAATTCCCCACCTCCCTGCTAAACTGCTTTATAATAGTTTCGCCTCTATAATCCTCCGGCTTATGTCAAAAGAACTCAATAATGTTGAGATAATGATTATCCCATTTTCGTTGGCTTTTTTCAGTGTAAAATCTTCAACCCTTATTCCTTCAGGAATTATAACGCAAGCGACCTCAGTCATAAAGGCAACTGCCGGAACATTAACATTTGTGAGGACAGTAATCCAGGCATCATTTTTCTGAGCATGGGACATTACCCAGCTCAACAAGTCACATATATAAACATTTCTTACTTGTGTATTTAATCCTGAGGTACTGTCAGTTATCAGTTTTCCGGAAATAATCCCCAGCAAATCATTTATATCCATCTTATCTCTCCATACATTTCATATACCTTTATCTAACATTTGATATATTATCTATCAGCTTTAAATTTAAAAACTAAATCATGAACCGGTGTCCCTTTCCATAACGGGAGGTACTTTGCCTCCCAGTTCCACCATTTCTTCCGCAAGATCCAATATTCTCTGTCTTAATTTGAATATACAGTCGGTTTCATTCGCTGTTTCTCTGACTATGTCCTCAGCCAAAGCTCTGCAGTTTGGAGCTCCGCATGCTCCGCAGTCCAATCCCGGCAGTCCTGAATATATATTTTCCAGCATCTCTAATTTTTCCATTGCTCTCGATATATCCTGATCAAGCTTCATAACAGGCTTGTATTCTACATTTGAAGTCCAAACCAATTCCTCGGAACTTTTTAAATCCGTTATTCCTGTATAGCATATCGGAGCTTCTGAAATATGCTTTCTGAGTGTGGTTTTTGCAACAAACCTGTCAGTTACCGTCAAAGGCCCTCCAAGGCAGCCCCCCGAACAGGAAAGCGCCTCAACGAAGTCTACATCTGTAAGTCGGTCGCTTTCCAACTGGTCAAACAGCTTTATGACATTGTGAATTCCGTCAACTGCCAACACCTTGTCGGTTCCCAGAGCGCCGCTCTCTCCACCTGAGTTAGCCCAATCCATTCCCTGGAAACCGGCTTTCGAATAATTTGATTGATTACTGGGACTACTCAACCTGGAAAGAACCTTTACATAGATATCCTTCATCGATATTACTCCGTCAACGTAGGATTTTTGCTTTTCATAAGGTGATTTTACACTTGTAACCTTGGCAGGACAGGGAGATATAAAGAAAACACCTATATCCTCATCCGCAATACTCGTTGTCCGAAGCTGCGTTTTTACAATTTTTGCAGCTACCTCCATAGGTGATTCCAGCTTGACAATTTTATCGATAAGGCTGGGAAACCTTACCTGAATAAGTCTGACAACGCCCGGACAGGCAGAAGAGATCATAGGTTTTGAAACCTCTGGATTAGCCAGCAGCTGTCGTGTAGCTTCTGTGACTATTTCAGCAGCTCCCGCAACCTCGAATACATGATCAAAGCCAACCTCCTTCAAAGCATTCAATATATTGTCCCTGGTGTACTTTTTATCAAATTGTCCATAAAACGAAGGTGCCGGAATTGCTACTTTATACTTATAGTTGTTAATAAGTTCAAGGCTGTCACTAATTGCTGTTTTGGCATGATATGGGCATACGCGTATGCATTCTCCGCAGTCAATGCACCTTTCCTTGATAATTCGAGCCTTCCCTTTTCGCACTCGTATGGCCTCGGTAGGGCATTTTTTTATGCAATTAGTACAGCCTCTGCACTTGTCCTTATCCAGATTAACAGAATGGAAGTATTCATTCATAAAACCGCCCTCGCTACAAATGAATTTTGTCGGTATTCATACTTAGAAATACACTGTAATAGTTACTTTTGTTCCAATACCTACTTCAGTATATATATCCAGCTTATCAGCATATTTTTTCATATTTGGGAGTCCCATGCCTGCGCCGAAACCCATTTCTCTGATATTGTCGGAAGCAGTTGAGTATCCCTCTGTCATTGCCAGCTCAAGATCCGGTATCCCCGGACCGTTATCGATAATATCGACAACTATTCTGTCGGCGCTTATAAGGACTTCTGCCACGCCGCCATTAGCGTGTATAACAGCATTTATTTCCGCTTCGTACATGGCAATTGCTGCTTTTTTTATCTTATCAGAAGGTGTCCCGAGCTTTGCAAGCATCATTTTAACGCTGCTGGAGGCCTCGCCTGCTGCCAGAAAATTGTTTGAAGGTATATCGTACTTTAATTTGACTGTATTCATTTCCTACCTCCCGGCAGAAGACTTTAATCCTGCTTCATATAATTTTCCGCAGGCAGGAAACATAGTAAGCCTTGTTGACATCAGGACAATATTTTTATCTTTTGCAAGCTCGATCATACTGTCCAGAGGTTGTTTCCCTCTTACGAATATTACTGCCTTGATGTCCATCATTTCAGCTGTTCTTATTACCTGCAGATTTATAAGACCTGTCAATAAAACAACGTTTTCAGTAACATAGGCCATAACATCGCTCATAAGGTCTGATCCGCAGGCAGAAGTTACTTCAAAATCCAAACTCTCTTGTCCTGTTAAAACCTGCGCATTTATAGCTGTGGCTATATCAAGGAGTTTCATAAGCTCACCTCATACAACATGATTTATTTACGTTTTCCTAAGACTCCGGTGTGTATTAGAAGAAACAGCTTCCCCCTACGAATTCCTTAACTATAGAGTTATTCGGTACCTCCTTGCCCTCTATCGGGAGGAAATAGCTTAAGAATTCAATTAGTCTTTTGACCTCGGAATATCTCTCATTTTCGGGTCCAAGCTTCATCAACAGGGGTTCTGCATAGGTTTTAAGGAGACACAATTCATATACCAAAGAGGAATTAAACATTATATCCGCATTTTCCTGGTATGGGAATATGTTTTTCTCTTCGCCCCTCCTGACTGAAGGCCATCTGTTAATAGTATTAATTGCAGAACAGCCTCTGAACTGATTGTCTCTGACAATCCTTCTGATAATTCTTGTATCAGTAGATGGTATTCTGTTATGATCATCAATATTCATAGAGGTCAGAGCACTGACATATATCTTGTATTTGTCCTCAGGTGAAATTGATGCAGTCAACTTGTCATTCAGACCATGTATCCCTTCGATAACAAGAATAGTATTCTTTTTCATTATCATACGTTGGCCTGCATCTTCACGTGACCCTGTTTCAAAATTGTATATGGGTATTTCCACCTCATGACCTTCAAGAAGAGCAGCCAGGTGTTTATTAAAGAGGTCAACATCTATTGCTTCCAGCGCTTCGTAGTCATACTCTCCATCCTCGTCCTTCGGGGTTTTATCCCTATTCACAAAATAATTATCCAATGAAATTGTTTTGGGATTATATCCATTAACTCTTAATTGAATTCCAAGTCTGTTAGCGAAAGTAGTTTTACCGGAAGAGGATGGCCCGGATATTAAAACAATTCGCTTTTGCTCTTCATGGTTTGTTATCTTATCTGCTATTTCAGCAATCTTCTTTTCATGAAGAGCCTCACTTACACGTATGAGATCCCCTATTTCACCAGCTTTGACAATATCATTCAAAGCTCCCACATTTTCAACGCCTAATATACGATTCCACTTTTTGTACTCCATAAATACCTTAAAGAGTTTTTTCTGTTCTTCAAAGGTTGGAAGCTCTTCTGGTTTACCCTTTGCAGGAAATTGAATCACCACGCCCGGCTGATGATATTTTAAGCTGAAGCATTTGATATAGCTTGTATCGGGAACCATATAACCATAGTAGTAATCTTCATAACCCCCGCAGTTGTAAACTGTAACGTACGGTTTCTGTCTGTGCTCTAGAACCTCATATTTATCAAGTCTTCCTGTTTTTTTATACAATTCTTTTGCAGTCTCGGTTGGGACTATCTTTTTTTCAAAGGGCAGGGCACAGTCTACAATATCTTTCATTTTCTTTTGAACTTTTTCAACATCTATCTCGGTTAATTCTTCATTCCCTCTGATTTCACAATAAACACCATTACTCATGGGGTGGCTGATAACCGCGTTTCTTTCGGGGAAAACCTCATTAACAGCCTTTATAAAAATAAAGTAAAGACTTCTTCTGTATATTCTCATACCATCTTCATCAGACAAATCAATAAATCTGATTTTTGCATCTTCTTGTAACTCATAATTCAGATCCTTGATATCGTTATTTACACGAGCCGCCACTATAGCAGACTTATATAAGTCCTTGAACCGTTTAGACAGTTCAAGCAGAGTAGTCTTACTTTCAATCTCATACTTCTCATTATTAAATGTAACCGAAACTTTATTACTCATTAAATTACCTCCGATTTAATTACTTCTCTTACAGTCTTAATTTCAAATTAATTTGTACATCCCAGCAGTCATGTATAGAAGAATTCCACATAATTTGTACGATTATTTGTTATAAATTATATTATACCATTAATAGCATATATTCGATAAACACACAAAATATCCTTTTATAAGTAATCACTGTTTTAATTAGATTATATGTTGGAAAGTTGAGATATTTACTATTTGACACTATATTGGCTATAATATAAAATGAAATCTGGTTGCTGTAATAATACTGTTTACGCACAATTAACAATTAATATTTTATATTTATTAAATAGATTTTTAATAAGATCAGAGAGGAATGTGTTCGACTAAAAAATATGTTTCGGGCACACAAGGTCAAATGCAGGATATTAAAGCTGAATTAAAAAAAGAAGTTTCAAGAAGAAAGACGTTTGCAATTATATCTCACCCTGATGCAGGTAAAACTACATTGACTGAAAAATTGCTCCTTTATGGGGGTGCAATTAGACTTGCGGGTTCTGTCAAAGCCAGAAAGGCAAATAAATATGCTGTATCCGACTGGATGGAAATCGAAAAGCAAAGAGGTATTTCGGTTACTTCCAGCGTAATGCAATTTGAGTACAACGATTATTGTATAAATATTCTGGACACCCCCGGTCACCAGGACTTCAGTGAAGATACATACAGAACCTTGGTGGCTGCCGATAGCGCTGTTATGCTTATTGACGGAGCAAAGGGTGTTGAAGCACAGACAATCAAGTTGTTTCATGTATGTAAATTAAGAGGTATACCTATATTTACATTTGTTAATAAAATGGACCGTGCCAGTAAAGATCCTTTTGAGTTGATGGAGGAAATTGAAAGAGTTCTGGGCATACGTTCCTATCCTATGAACTGGCCTATCGGAACTGAAGGTGACTTTAAAGGTGTATATAACCGAAAACTAAAGCAAATTGAGCTTTTTGACGGTGGTGAGCATGGACAGTCTCAGGTATCTTCTACTGTTGGAAAGGTTGACGATCCTATTTTTGCAGATTTGTTGGGAAGCCATTACCATGATAAGTTATGTGAAGACATCGAATTGCTGGATATGGCCGGTGATGAATTTGATAAAAAGAAAATCCGCAGCGGCGAGCTGACACCATTATTTTTTGGAAGTGCCATGACAAACTTTGGAGTTCAGCCATTCCTGGAGGAATTTCTTGAACTGGCTCCTTCCCCTGGAATAATAACAGTTTCTGAAGGAGAAATTGACCCGGAAAGCGAGAAATTTTCAGGCTTTATATTTAAAATTCAGGCTAATATGAATCCCACTCACAGAGACAGATTGGCCTTTCTCAGAATTTGCTCGGGTAAATTTACAAAAGGAATGTCTGTAAAACACGTGAATGCCGGAAAGGAAATCCGCCTTTCTCAGCCACAGCAGTTTATGGCTCAGGAACGTACCATAGTGGAGGAAGCCTTTCCAGGTGATATTATCGGTTTGTTTGATCCAGGTATTTTCAATCTTGGTGATACATTATATGAAGGAAACGGCAATGTGAAATTTGATGGCATTCCTATCTTCCCCGCCGAATACTTTGCAAGAGTAACACCTGCCGATACAATGAAAAGGAAACAGTTCATCAAAGGAATAGAGCAGCTTTCCGAGGAAGGTGCCATTCAGGTATTCAAGCAGATAGATATTGGTATTGAAGCGTTGATTATCGGGGTTGTTGGTGCTCTCCAGTTTGAAGTACTTGAATACAGACTAAAAAACGAGTATGGTGTTCAGCTGCGTCTACAGAATCTGCCATATCGACATGCTCGCTGGATTGAAAACGAAGGGCTTGATCCAAGAAAACTCAATCTTCCCAGTACAGCAGTAATTGTTGAAGATAAGCTGGGCAGAAATGCCATACTGTTTGAAAATGAATGGTCTATCAGAATGGCGGAAGAGCGCAATAAGGATCTTAGTCTAATGGATATTGCAACACAAGACTTTAAGATAAAAAAATACTAAGCTGAAAACAATATAAAAAAAGTTATGTTTTGCTTGACAAAAGGTGCAAACCTATTTATAATAGGTTTTGCGCTTGACGTTGGGATGTAGCCAAGCCGGTAAGGCACCAGACTTTGACTCTGGCATTTCGTTGGTTCGAGTCCAGCCATCCCAGCCATTTGACCCATTAGCTCAGTTGGCAGAGCACTTGACTTTTAATCAAGGTGTCCGCAGTTCGAATCTGCGATGGGTCACCAAAACGTGTATTTCAGGATATGAAATACACGTTTTTTATTATATTTTAATATATTATGCTTTTGGGCTAATCGACTGATAATTCTTCTACTTTACTCATCATCCTCAAATCATTTACATTTGGACTATTATCTTTGTACCACTTGTAAGTTCTTTGTAAACCGTTTTTTAAAGTAATAGTCGGCGTATGCAGACCGTCCTCAATTAACTTGCTAATGTCAAGAATGTATGTCACATCCCTAAAGGGGAAATACTCTCTGGGCTCCAGCTTAACCTTATTGATGTCTATTTGCTTAAAGATTGGTTTTTTCCCGACAACTTCTCCACAACAGCTTATTAGATCAGCCCATGTAATTGCCTCGGGATTTGTTACATTATAAACCTTTGAAGTAGCTTCAATAAACATTGCGCTCTCAAAAACCCTTATTAAATCCTCTATATGTATAAACTGAGTTATTGTATTTTTACCTACAGGTAATGGTATGGCCATACTGTTTAAAATTCTATCAAAAAAGTATACCTCTCTATATAGATTATTGTTTTCTCCGTATATGTATGTTGGCCTAAAAATTATATATGGCAATTCGCTGCCCATTATTAAATCCTCGGCAGCTTTTTTATCCATTCCGTAACTGCCCCAATTTTGATTTTCTCCTCTTTCGAAACTCTCATTTACAGCAACGTCGCTCGGCTTATACACAGCTCCTGACGAGCAAAAAATATACTTCTTCAATAAACTCGTTTCCATAGAATTCATCAGGATTTTTATGTCATCTTCTGTATATGCAGATATATCGAATACAAAATCATATTTTCTATCTTTTAAAACTTGCTGCATTTCACGACTTAATTTTCTGTCACAAATCAAGTGCTCTCTAAATCCATTATAATCAATTGATCTTAGGCCTCTAGTAAGAATATCAACTGTATACCCTTGCTTGATAAGGTACTTCGCTAAAGAGCTGCTTACAAATGTGGCTCCACCCATAACTAATATAGTCTTCATTATATAAACTCCTTTTAAAACAAGAGAGCATTCCCTTATTTTCATACTAAATTTAAATATGCGATACTACTGATTCAATTATAACAAAATTCGGCATATTGTATAGGTTCCCTTTTTAAACCCATTTATGGTAGTATATATTCAAACAGTCATTTTATACAAACACCTAATGAAGTGAGGAAATATAATGAATTTTGCAAAGTGTTTTTATGAATCTCCTGTGATTTTAATGGAAGGCGCAATTGGTGAAAGACTTAAACGAGAATATGGCATTACTTTTGATGATAAGGTTGCATTTGCAAGCTTAATATATAATGATGCGTCCAGAAATGCCATGAAACATATTTTCAGCCAATATGTTTCTATAGCTGAAAAATACAATCTGCCGTTCATGGCAACGACCACCACCCGGAGAGCTAACAAGGAACGAGTTATGCAGTCCGGCTTCGGGGAAAATATTATTGAAGATAATGTTTATTTTTTAAAGCAAATCAAAGAAATCACAAGTTCAAACATTTATATTGGGGGCTTGATGGGTTGTAAGGGTGATGCCTACAAGGGTACGTGTGTCATGTCTATAGAAGAAGCAACTGAATTTCATTCCTGGCAGGCAAATCTATTTAAAAAAGCAGAAGTAGATTTTTTATATGCGGGTATAATGCCTGCATTACCTGAAGCAATCGGTATGGCTAAAGCTATGGAAAATACAGGATTACCTTATATAATGAGTTTCATGATCAGAAAAAACGGAGAACTAATTGACGGTACTACAATTCACAACGCAATTTTAAGTATTGACGAAGCAACTGTACAAAAACCAATTTGTTATATGACTAATTGTGTTCATCCCACAGTTTTGAAAGCAGCCCTAAGCTGCCAGATTAATGATACTATACTGGTAAAAGAACGTTTTCGAGGAATTCAGGCTAATGCTTCTCCTCTCTCTCCGGAGGAATTGGATAATTGCTGCGACTTAAAAACCTCTGATAGTATCAGTCTAGCCAGTGACATAATGGAGCTGTACAAATGCTTTACTCCAAAAATCATTGGGGGCTGTTGCGGAACCGATAATACGCACATTGAGGAAATTGCAAAAAGACTTGTGACATCAAAACAAAAGAATTTGTCAATTAATACATATTAGAGGTGGGATAAATTACATGACAATAATAAAAAATGAATTTCCTATTTTAGAGTTTGATACTGATAAATTGGCAGTTATAATGCCAAATAGAAAAAACTTATATAATTTTCCACAAAAGTGTGTATATGCTTTTCTGGAAGATACAACCGAAAACTATGCCCTGCGAAATGAATCGGAAGTAATCGGCGAGTTTTTAACAATAACCAAGAAATATCTTATATATAAAACAATATATAAAGGAGAAGAAGTTTGCTTTTGTCAGGCTCCATGTGGTGCGTCAGCAGCGACGCAATTTCTTGATTTTTTAATATCCTATGGGGTTAAATATATTATTGCCTGCGGTAGTTGCGGTTCTCTTCATGATTTCGCAGAAAATGAAATAATTATTCCGACTTCGGCTTTGAGGGATGAAGGCACATCTTACCACTATTCTGTACCTTCAAGGTATATTGAAATTAACACTCAGGCAATTGAAGCTATCAAAAGAGCAGTTGGCGACAGTTCTCTCAATTACAGAGAGTGCAAGACCTGGACAACTGATGGTTACTATCGAGAGACGAAAGAAATGGTTAAATACAGGATGGAAGAAGGTTGCTCAGTTGTTGAAATGGAGTGTTCCGCTCTTGCTGCCTGTTCCAGTTTCAGAAATGCCATATTCGGGCAGATATTATTTACAGCTGATACCTTAGCCTGCTTAGATAAACATGACGAAAGAGACTGGGGTATCTCCTCATACCAAAAAGTTTTTGATTTATCTCTGGAGTCAGTATATCGTATTGATAAATAAGTAATAAAATAAACAGGCGGGAGGTTACCTCCCACCTGTCAGGCTGCTATAATTTTTTTATTGCTACCCAGAGCTCTACCTTATCACCATAGTAAACTTCCAATTCAGGGCCGCCCAAATCGGTATAACCTGAGGAAGGAAACCATTCCGAATACGCTTTTTCCCATAGCTGCTTAATTGCTTGTTCCGGAGGTCCTCCGGCCTCAAACACCACCCATGTTAACGCAGGTATGTTCAATATTTCAAAACCGTTTTCTCTTATACCTGTATCGTTCTTAAAAGCAACATGGTAGGACCACGTTCTATTTTCCAAATCATTTGTATAGCAGGTGACACCATAAGTTTGTTCACTTTTTGTAAGGTTCATCATCTTGTCAATACAACCGTTGTTATTTAGCTCCTGCCATAATGCGGGAGCTTTAACACCTACGTTATCCGTGGTAACCATTATACCTTTACCTATGAGCTCAATACCTTCCTTTTCAACAATCCTGTAATTCATAGCTGTATCCCCTTTCAACTGAATATAGAAGGTCATCCGAGGGTAACTCTTTAACTGGACTCCGTTATCGCGCGCATAACTTGGAGTAACACCATGCATCTTCTGGAATGCCCGGCTAAATGAATCCGGTGATTCATAGTTATACTTTAAAGCAATATCAATAATACGTATTTCACTGTTTTGAAGTTCCAGTGCAGCAAGAGTGAGTCTCCTTCTCCTGACATATTCGGCTATTGATATGCCGGTTATAAAAGAAAACATCCGTTGAAAATGATTAACAGAGCAGCAGGCAATCTGCGCTAACCTGTCATAGTTTATTTCTTCGGAAATGTTCGTCTCAATATAATCTATAGCACCGTTCATCCGTTGAAGTATATCCATAAACAACCTCCTTTCATTCACAAGTATAAACCTATTGAATGATCGTCTTCCGACTTTTTATGCCCTGCTTTTAAAGGATAACTTTTCCTAAAAATATTATCACAGTATATATGCAATTACAAATCCCCGTATTAATATACATTACAAAACAATAATTATTCTAAGGCAAACACAGGTTAAATGACTTATTCAAGCTTAAATTACCGACATTCATCAAAGTGAATGTATTGAATATTTATTTAAATATATGTATAATTATCCAATAATACTATTGAGGTGATTTTATGCGTAATTTTATATCTTTATTGGACTATACCTATGAAGAATTAGTTCAGGTCTTGGATAGGGCAGATTATCTTTCAACTGCCTGGGAGGAGAATAGAATGCCCAAAGGTCTATTGAATAAGAGGGTGGGCCTTTGGTTTTATGGAAATGGCTTCAGAAACAGACTTGCCTTTGAAATAGGAGCTGTTGAAATGGGTGCAACTGTTTCCCATATTCCCGGTGAATTGGGGATTCATGAGCCCTTGGAGGATATCGGTGCATATCTTCAAAACTGGTACTCTATGCTCATAATCAGATCAAAAAGCCATGAGGAGCTTATTCGATTATCAGAGAGTACAGATATCCCCATAATAAATGCAAGGACTGATTTCAGCCATCCTTGCGAGATTATGGGCGATTTACAGTTTATCAGGAAACACAGAGGATCTCTGGATGAATTAAATGTAGTTTTTGTCGGGGAAAAAACTAATTTATGTACCAGTTGGTTCGAAGCAGCAGTCAAATTTCCACTCAAGGTTACGCAGGTTGCTCCGGAGGATTACCTTGCTGACAAAATAACTGTCCTTGAATTAAACAATTCAGCAAATGGAAGAATATACACAAGTACCGAGCTTGAACCTTTATTGCCAAAAGCTGATCTGATTTACACAGACTGTTGGCCTAAAGTAAATGATCCAGGGATAGCTAAAGAAATCCGTGATAAATTTCTTCCATACCAAATAACTGAAAAGCATTTAGCCCTGATTGACAAAAGAGGTATGTTTTTGCCTTGCCCCCCGGTTACCAGAGGACAAGAGGTTTCAGCTGCCGCAATGAAGTCGGATATTTGTTATAACTATAAAGCTAAAAATTATTTGCTTCATTGTCAGAATGCAATAATGGAAACGCTTATGAAGAACAGTTGACACTGTACTTTATAAGCGTTTCACGTGAGTTTTCTATTCGTATTTGATAATTAAATCAGGGTTATGCTTTTTTTCCATCTGTCTTCTTGCCTTACGGTTGGCAACAGAATCAAATATTATTGAAAAGTCATAATCAGGAGGATAAAGTTCACTAGCCGCAACATGGAGTTTCAGTCTCTTATGAGAAATCATGGTTTTCCTGTCCTTAAGCTGGACTCCTATCTCCCCCCTTTCGTTAGCTCTTTGGTATACAATACCTATTTCTCTCTGAGGGTAAACCATAACACTATCGCCCATATTAAATCTGCTGCTCCGGTTAGGCTTAGGAGGTTCAACCTCCTTTACTACAGTTACTTTTGTTACCATCCTGTTGTTTGGTACATAGCTATTCAGCTTTCCAGCATTCTCTTCAGATAGGTAAAGAAAAGATGCATCTTCTGTTTCCCAGTGTTCCATATGCGTTATAGCATCAATAGGTTTTTTGCTTTCTGTTGTTGCATTATGCTTTTGTCGGTAGGCCTGTTCATAAGCTATCTTTAGTAAATGCTGCGGAAAACCCAGCCGTTTGGCTATATACAGAGCACAGCTTTCTCCTGCTTCGCCTATTTCAAGTCTATACAGTGGTTTAAGGCTTTCCTTGTCAAAGCTCATTCTTGCATTTACAAGTCCATCAGCCCTTCTGGCATACTCTTTTATCTCCGGATAATGAGTTGTTGCAACAAAAAGACATTTTTTACCCTTTAATTCCTCCAGTATCGATATTGCTATACCCATGCCCTCGGCAGGATCTGTTCCGGAGCCTAGTTCATCCAGCAGAACAAGGCTTTCATTTGTAGCAGATGAGAGTATGTCTATAATATTTTTTATGTGTGATGAAAAGGTTGATAAATTTTCTGATATACTTTGCCCGTCTCCAATATCGCACAAAACCATGTTATTCAAACAAAATTCACTGTCCTGTCCTGCAGGTACATGAAGTCCGCTTTGGGCCATAAGCGACAGAAGTCCAACAGTCTTTAAAGCTACTGTCTTACCTCCGGTATTAGGTCCTGTTATTACTATGCCATTAATGTCATCTCCAATTTCAAAATCCAAAGGTACACAGACTGATGGATTAAGTAGCGGGTGTCTTCCGGACCTTATAAGTATCCTGCGCCTCACGGTTAATTTTGCCGGAACAGCCTTCATCTGTACAGATAATTTAGCCTTTGCAAAAACTATGTCCAGAGTCTCCATGGCATCAATATTAATATTAATTTCCGGAATATTTTCATCAACAAAGGCTGTAAGTGTATAAAGGATTTTTCGAATTTCATTTTCCTCTTCAATCTGAAGAAGGGATATCTCAGCCTGAAGCTTTTGAACTACAGTGGGTTCAATAAATACAGTCCCGCCGGTTGATGAAACATCAATTACGGTTCCTGTGATCATGCTTCTGTATTCTTTTTTTACCGGTAATACAAAATGACCGTTTCTTATAGATACAAAGCTGTCTGTAAACCATTCCTTTTTACCTCTGAGAAGACTTTCAAGTTTGGTTTTTATCTGAGAGCCGGTACTCTCAAGTTTTCTTCTTATATCTCTTAATTTAGGGGATGCTGAGTCGTCTACCTGTCCATTTCTTATAGAACGGTCTATCTCCTCCGACAAATCGCTTAAATCTGTTATCGTTCCGCCATAAAAAGAAATACCGACCTCAAAGACTTCAGCTTTTTTAAGGTAAGTCTTCATTCTTTTACAGGAGGAAAGAAACTGGGCCACAGTTAATAGTTGTTCAGGAACCAGCATTGCTCCCTTTTTACATAAGTCAAGTATTTTATCGAGCTCCTTCATTGTCGATATTGGCGGAGTCCCCTGACTCTCAAGAATTAATTTAGCTTCCGTTGTTTCCTGCATCTTTTGCCTGCATTCAGTTTCAGACAAGTATGGCTTAAGCTTGGCTAGTCTTTCTACTGCCCTTTCTGACAATGCCTGCTGACATAACATTTCAATTATTTTATTAAACTCTAATGCATTTTCGTAATTAACCATCAATAAACACTCCATTTCCGAATATTAACTAAATCCTATTTATATAAAAAAACTACAGAGACACTCTGCTGATCGCACAGGCTAACCCGGCATAACAACATTAAAGCGTGACAGGACAATCCCGTCACGCTTATTGGATAATTAATAAATTCCGGATAATAAAATAATTTAAAGATAAATAATACAAATGAAAACAGTCCGGAAAAAAATGTATACAAAGCATTCTGTATCATACAATATTAGCTCAAAATTAGCTCAAATAATCACACTAGTTATAATATAGTAAACATAACTAAAGTAAGCTACTTGTACGAAAAGCAGGTGTCACAAGGATAACAAGTATCCTTAAAAGGCATGTATAAATAATGAGTTGATAACCGATTATTTACAAAGCCTACAACTATTTAGTTGTTAACCACCTTTACAGATGCGGCAGACATTAAATTTCCTCCTGAATTTGTAAATTTTGAACTCATAATAACATATGATAAACCTTATGTCAAGGTCACCTTTTATCATCGTCTGTGGTTTCATCGTTGGAAGAGCGGGTAGGTTTACTTACTGTTACGACTCTTCTCCGTATAAACCTGAACAATACATATCCAATAGCACCTAATGGTATCAGAATGGGGAGTGCAGCTGCAATGCCAACAACAGCATCCTGAATAAAGCCCCATAAACCTTTCAGGCTGTTAATAAAGCCGGAAGAGATACGATGGAAAAATCCGTCATTTTCTTTTGGCTGAACTGGCTTTATTTTTTCCACCTCATTTATATTAACTGTCAAAGTAGAATATTCGACCAGTGAGTCCCATTTCTTTAATGTACCTGTAAGATTTTCAATATCATAATTTGTTGTCTGAAGCTCTTTTTCAAGCTTAAGTATATCTTCCATTTTCACAGCCTTCTTAAGTAATTCCAAAAGCCTTTCCTCTTGAATTCTAAGAGACTTCAGTCTTGCCTCTGTATCAAAATACCGGTCGGTAACGTCTTCACCATTAGATTGCTCAAAAACAACATTTCCAAATTTTCTTAAATCTAAAAAAGACTGTTCATATTTTGATTTGGGTATTCTGAAAACATATGTAGCACTTTTAAGACCATTATAATCAATACCTCCTCCTCTTACAGATGAACTCTGCTGGAAGCCACCTATAGATGCTATATAACTGCATAAGGAATTTCTTGTTTTATCAAATTCAAGAGTTTGATAATCCAGCTGTCCGGTAAAGATTATTTTTTGTTGGTTGTCTACCGAAATTAATGAACTTTGGCCTTCGGCTTGCGGTTCAGCAGAAATATTTACCCCGTCTGCTTTATTTCCTGAAGCGGCATCAGCTGTTTCAGCTTCTGAAAAAGTTGCCTGAATAGATTCGTTGCTGCCCGCTACAGCACCATTTGCGACATTTACAGCTTTACTGTACTTCACGGTAACAGCATCTGATGCAGCCATAGAGGGAGCCGAAGCTGATTCACTGCTTGAACTGCCGCAGCCGAATAATGTAACGGAGAGAAGTAAAGCCGAAAGAGCTATTGCAATCTTATTTCTCATACCCTTTTCCTCCTTAACGGATTTGGAAATCCGACAGATTTCTTTATTTATATATAATAGACGCAAGAAAAAGTAAAATGTTTCAAAACTGTTGAAAATAGTAAATGGTATTTAATGCTATTAGATATTCATTAACAGTTATTGGATTAAATGGAAATTATTTTTAGGCAATAAAAAAGTATAAGCTAGTCGCTTATACTTTTTTTGGGGTGAATAGTGGAATTCGAATCCACGGCCTCCAGAGCCACAATCTGGCGCTCTAACCAACTGAGCTATACCCACCATATATTGGCGCGCCAGAAGGGACTCGAACCCCTGGCCTACTGCTTAGAAGGCAGT
>JAEWOH010000051.1 GCA_023460955.1 Bacillota bacterium
AGCCGTAACCGAAGAATTATTATCATTATGACCTAAAGAGAATTCTTCAAATGCTTCACGCTTAATCTTTCTCATCCAGTAATAGTAGTTTTTAATTCCGATATTATTAATCTTACACCATGCGACGACGGTCATTCCACTTGATTTGCATTCTTTTATTCTGGTTGTCCAGAGGCTTAACATATATTCGTGAGATACTGTTGTTAACTGATCCATAGCATTCCTCCAATGATTAGACTGTACTCTAAAACACCTTAAACAACCTAAAGAACCTTAAGTAACTTAAGTGTGATCTAGTGTATATTGGAGATTATCTCACGGATAATATTAGGAAAACAATGCACCTTTTTATTTGACGCTTACCATTTAAAAGGACAAATTCAGTTTTGCATTAGTTTTTCCTCGTGTTAAAACCCGGCTGAAATTGTAATTACCTTTTAGAACTCCAAAGGCTCCTTCCACTTGAATTACAATCACCTTATGGATGAGTTTTAAGTTTTCCAATTCTTGAACGAATTCTATTTCATCTTTTTTCTGTGTTTGCTATGTAAAAACTAAAGGACTTACTTTAAATCCGCTAATAATTTATCTTTTGATATTGAAAAGTTAGTAAATATATCCTTAGCTCCTCAAAGTAAACTATGATTTGTCGAACATTCTTACTTCTCTTTTATTGATTACTATCTTCAAAACAGGGGTAAAACTGTAGAATGATGGAATAATAAAAATTAAAAGATATTTTTGGAATATAAAAGGAATTTACGTCTTAATATTGAATATATCATAAGTGTATATTTTGTATTAATCGACATAGTATTTATTAAACTTTAGAATTGTTTAAAAAGGTAAATAAAATGATTAATAAAACTACGAGGAAGCGGCTTGGAGATTTATTGCTTGAAGTAGGAATGATCACCAAGGAACAATTAAATACTGCCATTGACTTGCAGAAGAAAACAAATGAAAAACTGGGTAATGCACTTATAAAACTTGGTTACGTATCAGAGGATGATATTATTCAAGTTCTTGAGTTTCAGTTGGGAATCCCCCATGTAAAGTTAGAAAGATATAATATTGATAAAGCTGCATATTTGACAATTCCAGAAGCCATAGCAAGACGCTATGTTCTTATTCCCATTAAGAAAGATAACGGTATTATTACAGTAGCAATGAGTGACCCGCTCAACGTATTCGCAATAGATGATTTAAAGATTTACTCAGGTTTAGAAATTCAACCGGTGATTGCTAGTCATGATGATATAATTAAGGCCGTAGACAGGTATTATAGTGCACAAAAAGCAATAAAAGCTGTTGAAGAGTTCAAAAAAGAACAAGTTTCAACTCTTAAGATAAATTCTGAACCCTTAAATGAAGAGTCTATAGATGAAATAAACAATGCTCCTGCAGTAAAGTTAATAAACTCCATTTTTGAACAAGCTATCAGAAACAAATCAAGCGACATTCATATTGAACCCTTTGAAACCTATATCAAAATCCGGTTCAGGACTGATGGGCAATTAGCAGAAATAATGAGACCAGAAATCGATATAATGCCAGCTATCGCAGCCAGAATAAAGATAATAAGCGGAATGAACCTTGCTGAGAAAAGGCTTCCCCAGGATGGAAGAATTAGTATAGAGATTGATGGTAAGGAGTATGATTTGAGAGTTTCAATTCTGCCTACTATTTTTGGAGAAAAAATAGTTATAAGAGTTGCAGATAGTAACGCATTTATATTAACAAGGGACAAGCTGGGCTTCAATAAATATGAAGAAGAACAATTTAAAAAAATGTTATTAAACCCTCATGGAATTATACTTGTTACGGGGCCCACAGGGAGTGGTAAGTCTACTACACTATACAGCGCTATAAGCGAAATAAATAATCCCTATCTCAATATAATAACTGTTGAAGATCCGGTAGAGTGTATAGTAGAAGGAGTCAATCAAGTTCAAGTTAATTCAAAGATCGGTATGACTTTCGCAGCAAGCTTGCGATCAATTTTAAGGCAGGATCCAGATGTAATAATGATAGGTGAGATAAGGGACAGGGAAACTGCTGAAATTGCTGTCCGGGCAGCCATTACTGGACACTTGGTTCTGAGTACGTTACATACAAATGATGCACCCAGTTCAATATTAAGACTTATTGACATGGGGGTAGAGCCATATATGGTGTCTTCCGCCGTAGTTGGGGTAATCGCCCAAAGACTAGTAAGAAGAATATGTTCAAACTGCAAAACCGAATATTATGCAAGTGATGAGGAAATGAAGCTTCTTGGCATTTCAAAAGATAGACCTTTGCTTTATAAGGGACGTGGATGTCCTATGTGTAATAATACCGGGTATAAAGGCAGGCAAGGTGTATATGAAGTCATTACTATTTCAAGAAAACATAAAGAAATGATAAATGAAAGGTGTACAGAAGAACAGCTCAGAGATTATTCGGCCCAAAACGGAATGATTTCTTTAAAGGAAAATGTAGCCCAGAAAGTTCTAAGTGGAATTACAACAACAGATGAATTAATTAAAATTGCTTATTCGAACGATTAATATACTTATATCCTTCATCTAAATTTAATATAAATAGCTGAGTTAAAGGATTTTCAGGTGAGATTATGCTAATTGATGAGTTATTGAGAACAACACTGAACGAGGGGGCATCAGATTTACATTTAACTGTAGGAATCCCCCCAACAATGAGAAAGAATGGAAGGCTGGTAACAATCGGTGATGAAAGACTTCAGCCTGAAGACACCGAAGAGCTTGTGAAAACCATGTTAAATGAAGATCAATGGAAGACTTTTCAGGAAATTGGAGAGTTAGATCTTTCGTTTTCACTGCAAGGTATGGGGAGATTTAGGGTCAATGTTTATAAACAGAGAGGGACCTGTTGCGCTGCAATAAGGATGGTTAACCTAATTATTCCGTCATTTGCCGAGTTAGGGCTCCCATCAATAGTCAGCGACTTAAGTAAGAAGACTAAAGGCTTGATACTTGTTACAGGTCCAACTGGAAGCGGTAAATCCACTACCCTTGCATCAATAATTAATGTTATAAACAAAAGCAAAGATTGTCACATACTCACATTAGAGGATCCAATAGAATATTTGCATAAGCATGATAAATCAATAGTTAACCAAAGGGAAATTGGTAATGACTCTCAATCCTATGCAGCAGCGCTCAGAGCGGCGCTAAGAGAGGACCCTGACGTTATACTCGTAGGAGAAATGCGGGATATTGAAACAATTTCGATTGCTGTTACCGCGGCTGAAACCGGTCACCTGGTTTTATCTACCTTACATACAATCGGCGCAGCGAATACAATAGACAGAATTATAGATGTTTTTCCGCCTCATCAGCAACAGCAGATTAGAGTGCAGCTCTCAATGGTAATACAAGGAGTTATTTCTCAGCAGTTGCTACCTCGTAAAGATAAACCTGGCAGAGTTGCCGCAATTGAGGTTATGGTGGCAACTCCCGCGATACAAAATCTAATTAGGGAAGGGAAGACATATCAAATAAATTCGCAAATCCAAACTGGTGCTAAATTTGGAATGCAGACAATGGATTCAAGTCTTTCTTCACTGTACAAGAGCGGGAATATAACTCACGAGGATGCTGTAAGGCATTCAGCAGATGGGGAGAATTTGTTGAGATATATGATATAAAATAAAATAATTGATTATTTGTAGATTTTTGGTAGAATTAATTAGTAGAATAATAATAAAATATGTTGAAATATAAAATATACAGGTGATTCTTTTGCAAACATATAACTATAAAGCCAAGACAAATGCCGGTGAAACTATTTCAGGCAGTTTGGAAGCCAATGATATTAATATGGTAATCACACTGATTAAGGAAAAGGGTTTTTATCCGCTTTCAATTGAAGAGAAAAATGCAAAAGGTAAAGAAGTTAACTTGAAGGTTAGCAGAAAAGTTAAAGCTAAAGAGCTTTCCGTGTTATGTCGTCAATTTCAAACTATGCTAAATGCGGGGGTGTCAGTAATAGGCTGTCTTGACATGTTAAAAAGACAATCGGAGAATCCGTCAATTAAAAACGCATTACATAAGGTTTTTGAGGATGTTCAAAAAGGTAAGACTGTGTCCGAGTCTATGAGACTTATCCCAAAGGTTTTCCCAGTATTAATGATAAGCATGATTGAAGTGGGGGAAGTAAGCGGTACGCTTGAGGTGGTGCTTGAAAGGCTTTCGGTGCAGTTTGAAAAGGATAACAGGGTTAAATCAAAGGTCTCAACAGCTATGACTTATCCTGCTGTAATTGGATGCATTTCTATGGTCGTTGTATTTTTTATGATTGCGTTTATTGTTCCAAAATTTGTAGGAATGGTTAATTCAGTTGGAGGACAGCTACCATTACCAACAAAGATTTTGTTGGTTGCAAGTGATCTTTTTACAAATCCAGTATTTTTGCTTGCTCTTGGAGCTTTTATATTACTTATAAGATTTGGATATAAAAAATATAAAAGTACTGAAAATGGTAAGTTTGTTATTGATAGTATTATTTATAAAATGCCTATGGTTGGGAAAAATGTCCAAAAAATATTAGCTTCACGCTTTACAAGAACCTTGAGTACTCTTCTGAGTTCAGGCGTTTCTCTAATACAATCGCTTGATGTAGTTGAGAAGGTCGTTAACAATCAGATCGTATCAAGGGGAATAATTAAGGTAAAAGAGGAAATAAAAAGAGGATCCAATCTGGCAGCACCTTTAGAGAGTCTTGGTATTTTCCCGCTCATGGTGACACACATGATCAGTGTGGGCGAAGAAGCAGGATCTCTTGATTCCATCATGGAAAAAGTGGCGGATTTCTATGATGAGGAGGTGGATTCATCAGTCAGCAAGCTTGTTGCTATGATGGAACCGCTTCTAATGATGGTATTGGCCATAGTTGTTGGTTTTATCGTTGTGGCAATGATAATGCCAATCTTTGGTATGTACCAGGGTGTGGGCTAGGAAAAATAAATTATTAATTATTAAGGGGGAGTTTTTATGTTAATGTTTTTTAAGAAAATGAAAAAGAATCGTAAGGGTTATACTCTTACAGAGTTGATTGTTGTTGTAGCCATTTTGGGTATACTTGCTGCTGTTGCTACGCCGATGATTTTAAATCAAGTTGGTACAGCTAAAACAAATGCAGATAATTCTTCAATTAAAGCAATAGAAACTGCTGTTCAATTATGTCTTGCGGATGGCTCTTTAACATCAACATCTGGCACAATTTCTTTTGGAACAGCTGTAAGCGGTTCAACTGCTACTGACGTAAAGTCAGCCATTCAAGAAAAGCTTGTAGGACATGTATATCCAACTCCACAAGTTACGTCATCTCAAAAATGGTTCTTAAATTTATCTTCAGGCAAAGTTTCGTTAAATACTGATGGTGCAACTGTTGCAAGTTCAACCCAATTAAATTAATGATATCGGTTATCATCATACTTTACCTTGCACTTCTAGGTCTTGTAATTGGTTGCTTTCTTAACGTATGCATTTACCGCATACCTGAAGGGCAATCAGTTATAAGTCCGCCATCACATTGTACAAGCTGTGGTACAAGGCTCAAGCCAATTGACCTTGTACCTGTTTTCAGCTACATATTTTTAAGAGGAAGATGCCGCTACTGCGGGAGCAAAGTATCCGCCAGATATCCCAGCGTAGAAGTCATAACAGCGGTAAGTTTTGTTTTACTATACCTTAGGTTTTCCATTTCAGTGGAGTTTTTTGCATCGGCGTTCCTCACATGTATTTTAATTTGCTTATCCTTTATTGATTTTGATCATAAAATAATCCCAAATGGCTTGGCTTTAACAGGACTTGTCGGTGGTGCCCTGCTTTTTGTTTACAACATGTTTTATCGTGTGGATTTCTATGGAGATAGATTATGGTTTACTCCGCTGATTGGTATGGTTGGAGGAGCCGGCTTTTTACTGATGGTAGGATTACTTGGACAGTTAATCTTTAAAAGTGATAATGCAATGGGAATGGGAGATGTGAAGCTCCTGGCAGTGTGCGGTTTGTTTCTGGGCTATAAGCTGACTATATTTGCACTTTTTGTAGCAATTGTTATAGCAGCTTTTGTTAGTGTAATTCTTATAATCCTAAAGAAAATTAATTCAAAGGAAACAATTGCTTTTGGGCCCTTTATAGCAGCAGGTGTTTTTATAGCAATCTGCTATGGATGGAACCTTATTGGTTTATATTTTAGCTTTTTATAAGGTTTATTTTTAGGTTAAGCAGATATTCAATAATAATTCTGAGGCGGTATTATGGTCGGACAAAAGCTCATTGCTATAGATATTGGTAACAGGACTACAAAAATTATCTATGGATCTTCCAATAAAAAAAGTATTGTAATTAATGAATACGATATAATTGATACGCCTGAAGATTGTATAAAGGATGGAATGATTATTAATCCTGATAAATTGGCGGTATCTATAGGTGAAGTCCTGAAGAAAAACAAGATCAGGTCAGGGGATCTGGTTTTTAATGTCACGGGAACCGGAGTGATAACAAGAGAAATTCAGTTACCTGATTCTACTGAACAGGAGCTGCAGCAAATTCTTGAGTTTGAAGCTCAGCAATATTTTCCAGTTGATTTAAGCAACTATACTTTTGACTTCAAGGTTCTTGAGAAGGTAAAGACCGATGAAATCAATCAATGCCGTATTTTGATTGTTGCTGCTCCTAATAAACAACTTGAAAGCTTTATAAATCTTTCTCGATTACTTAAGAGGAATCTACATAACATAGATATTCCGGCAAATTGTTTATTAAAGCTTCAGGGCTTCCAGGAGCATACCGTAACTGGGAAGAATGAGGACTATGCCGTTGTTGATATTGGGAGATACACTTCATTGATTTGTATTTTTAGGGATAACACCCTTAAATTCAGCAGGATTTTATTAAATGGTAGTTCTGAAATAGACAACCATATTGCAAGCAACTTTAATATAGAATACAAACAAGCAGAGGATGTTAAGATTCGATCCGCAAAGCAGGAAAAAGAATATTTAAAATCTAGCGGCAGCAATATCCAATTGGATTTGCAATTTGATCAAGAGAAATTAAATGAAGTAATTGAAACAGCCTTGGGTAATATTGCGTCGGATATTAGCAGGTTTATTGAATTCTATAACTCGAGGGAAACAAAAAATCAAGTACAGAAGATTTATGTTTGCGGTGGCGGTAGTAAATTAAACCGACTTTGTGAAAATTTATCAAATATCTTTAATATGCCTGTGTTACAATATCCAATCAAATTGAATATTGTTTATAAGGGCAAGAAGGATAAAAAAACTTTTGAAGAAGATTATATTCAACTTTTAAATGTAATAGGTAGTTTATTAAACTGATATATTTATAATAAATTACAACTTAACGACAATTAAATGTTTAATATCAATTATTGTGCTTTGTGCAGGAGTTATATCAATGAATATTAAGGAAACAAAAGGTGCTACATTAACCGAAGTAATTATTACAGTTGCTATATTGATGATTATTATGGCCCCAATTTCTTTAATTTTTATTACATCCTACACAAGTTATATTAATGAAAATGATAAGGCGACTGCTCAGCAAAGTGCTCGTGAAATATTATATGGAAACAGTATCAATTCCTATGGAATACTTAGTGATTTAGAGAGAAGCGGTGCAATGAGCAAAGATATTTATATAGATGGTGTAACAGATGATATTGATGTTTCCGGAACCAGCCTTCTAATAAAAAATATTACCTCAGGTGAAGAGAAAAAGTATATTTTTGAGCCAGGTGAGAAGGGCAAGCTTACTAATGGAGCAGGGGTTATATATAACGATCCTTCGGTAATTGTTGATGCTTTTGTTGTACAAAAGCTTAAGAGAAATAGTGAGAATGACTGTGATAGCTTGAAAATATTGATAGAGGTACACTGCGGGAATAGCGGAAAAGTCTCCTATGAAAGCACTTATAGGTTTCAAGATATTGAAACATAGTCTCTTGGCAGTATTTTATACTGCAGCTTTATGAGCGGAATTGAGTATTAAAGAATATTGATAGGGTGGGACATAATTTGAAGGATTTAAATCTTATACCGAGGAATTTTTTACTTGAAAAAAAGAATAAGGTTAAAAAGACTTATCTATCAATTTTAATCTTAATAATAGGCTTTATGGCGGCTATGTCATATATTCTTCCTACGGTTTATGAGATTAATCTAAAAACGGAAAAGAAGGAACTTGAAACACAGGTGCTTCAAACCAACAACTATGTGGAAATGGAAAAAGAATTTAGTTCCTTGTTAAAGGCAGTAGAAAACAGGGAGCTGGAAGGCAAAGCCTTATCAGATAAAAATTTCAACGCAATGGATGTTGTTAGTGCTATAGAATTCGCTGTTCCTGAGAAGTTATTCATTAAACAATTTGAAACTTCAGGCGAAAATCTATCAGATATTAAAATTTCTTTAAAAGGAGTTGCCGAAAATGAAGAGATTATAGCTTCCTTCATTCGAAATTTAATGTCGGACGGATATTTTAAGAGCGTTTTCTTATCAAATATTACAAACAAAAAAGATAAATCCGGAAGTGATTTTGACGTGTCATTGAGCGGTATCGGAAATAACGGCCTCTTAGAGTATTCTAACTGGGAGCAGGCATTTAAAATAAAATATCCTTCAGACTGGATTATCAAAGAGGAAGCTGGGGGCAGTGTGGAGTTTAGTGCGGTAAAATCCTACACCTCCGCTAGACCGGCTTCATTAAAGGTATTTGTTGAGAATACTGATAAAGGGTTGGAGGCATATATACAACAAAGGAAAGATAAGCTTAAAGCAGACTTAAAAGATTTTGAATTAGGGTACTCCAAGCAGGTTAAAACATCAAAATATATGGGCTACAGACTTTCCTACTATGCTGACGAAGATAAGGTAAGATACCAGTACATGGAACTTTGTGTTATCAGTGATAATAAGTGTTATTTAGTTACTTATAAAAGCGATCTAAATAATTTCTCAAATAAGGCAAGAACTATTGATAGAATTTTGAATTCTTTCAGTATGAATAAATAACGGGATGGGTATAAAATGAATCTTACACAAAGAGACAAAAAATTACTAATAGGATTAGGAGTATTCATATTTGTTGTTGTTTTTATTAAATTTTTACTTTTTCCGAAGTTTAATAACATTTCAACTCTAAAAACGGATATTGATTCATTAAAAAATACCTATAATGTTAATTTGACATATAAAGCTAAAACTGAATCTCTTGATAGTGAGATTAAGATTTTATCGCAAAAATTAACAACACTCAGGGCAACTTATCCACCAAGTATAAACTCTGATGAACTCTTAATTATATTAAAGAAGCTTATTTCAGATTCTAAACTGGAGGTAAACTCTTTAAGTTTTGAAAAGGCAATGCCTATAGGAGGATACAATGAAGTAAAAGCAGTCCCAGCAGCTTCAGAGAATGGTGCAGTGCAAACGGCAGCTGACCAGAAACAGGCAGAGGTTAGCAATTCAACAGGAGTGATGACTGCAAATCCAATTTCAAGCATTCAGAATTACTTTTATTTATGGGGACTTTTAAGCCAACAGACTGAAAACGAGAAGGATGAAATTATAATTCCTGACGGAAAAGGCTACAGTGTTGGTGTTAAACTTGAAGCAAAAGGTACGAACGAAGAGATAAAGACTTTCTTTAAGGGTTTATATAAGTTGAGTAATAAGGCAATATGTAAGAATATCAGTATTTCACAGCTGAAGGAAAAGGACTCTGATAGTCAGGATAATGAGCTGAAACTGAGTGCGGAAATCAGTTTCCTCGGAATAATGGATAAGGGAGCAGGAGAATACCTATTGCTTAAGGACGGATATTGGTCACCTTTAGAGGGAGTAGGTAAAACAAATATTTTTGAAGAATACAGCGGATATGAAAGAGACTACTCTGAAGAAGAGTTTAACAATACGGTTATTAGTACCGAAGAAGACTCGGATACCGAAAATATTGCCGAATACGACTTTGCTGTTACGGCTGGTGCTTATGGAGGAGGGCTAGCTCCTAGTGTCAGTATCTCATGCACACAACCTCAACAGAAAGGCCTTTACACCAACCCGGTTGTTTATGGTGACAGCAAGACCTTTGAAAACGCTGAGCTATTTATTGAGCAGAAGTCTGGAAGGTATTACTGTAAATTTAAGACAGATCATGAAGCATATCCTGATAAACAGTATAGTACAACGTTTGAGTTTATTCCGGTTGGCAAGGAATTACGATTATTTATTTTATCGAGTGCTAGAAAAAATGTAGAGGATTTAGCAGGAGTAAACCTCAGCATTATTAATAATACAAATAGAAAGCTCATCTATGTTATAAGGGACGACGATAAGTCAGCTCCAAGGGTTAAAATTGATAAAACGACTGGTAGTGTAGAGAATGAGAAGAAATAAACCTAGAGAGTTGTTTAAAAATGAAAAAGGTGTGACACTGGTTGAATTATTATTATCAATTGCTTTACTGGCAATCATTGTTACGCCCATTTTTGGCACTATTTACTCAGCTTTTGTCAATAATGTCACAGCCAATGACAGGATAGAAGCTGTTGCAATCTCTGAGAAGCTTATTAACGAAATCAAGGCAAAAAAGGTTTTAAATATTACTGGTCCCTCAAACCCCGGACCTACTTATGAAAATGGCAAGTTTAAGGTTACAAGTACTATTCAATTGGTTGACGAGGGAAGTATTTCGGTGAGTGATGATTATACTTACGACCCGCAAGAAGCGGACAAGCCTGATTTTGAACTAATATTGAAATCAGATACTGCTGATGATGAGCGTAAAGTTACATCTTTAACAATAAACAAGCTTGATATAAACAGCAATATCATAGAATCTAACCGGATTGACAGTTTTCCTGTTTCAACAGGTGCCAATTTTAAAGTTTATCGCTCATATACAGGCTATAAGTATTCGTTGGGTACCAAAGCACAAGCTGATGAATTTTCACCTTTTAATCTCATAGATCCCCTTGAGGATTCTATAAAGGTCAGGGTTGGGTTTACAGGAAACTCCCCCTTAACTGCTGATGAACAACTAAAGGTTTATACATATTTCGAATGTGATAAGAATTTAAAGCTTTATATTATTGACAGGAAGCCTGAGACCTCCGGTATCAGTTTCATAAATAAAGGTTCCAGGCCGTTTGAGACAGTTTACATGGATACTGGTGTTGTAACCACAAGTGAGCAGTTAAACAAACTGTTTAAGATAACGGTTACTGTTGAAAAAAATGATAATCCTATTTATACTACAGCTGCTTTTGTAAAAAAGTGATGGGTGAAATATATGAATATAAGAAAGAGAATAAGTGAAAAAAACGGTTCAACCCTAACTATGGTTTTGTTTTTATTATTTCTTCTTTCTGTTACTGCCATTGCAGTTATTACATTAACCGGCTCAGAGCTTGGCATGAGTGTAATGACCTCTGATCGCAGTAAGGCCCTAATGGCAGCACAGTCTGGGGCTGAAAGGGCGGCACAGCTTTTGGATGAAGAAGTTGCGCTCTTGCAGGAGGAAGCGAGAGTAAAGGCAAGTGAAGTAATTATGGATAAGATTGAAAAGTATTCAGGTGATGAGATTCCGGTCACGTCAGATTTTTATGAGATAATTGATACTTCAACGCCGGGTGATTTTAAAGTTATTGATCAAAATAAATTCGATGAAATTTATTACCGTGAATATAAATATTGGCTTAACAGAAAGCTGGATGCATGGCTGGCTTTAGAAACCTCGGAAGGGAGCGAATGGCACAGCAACAAGCTTCACTATGTGAAAACGATTGCTCCCGGCCCCACTGAACCTGTAGACCAGCTATCCTCGGAGGGAATTTACAAATACTCTGATGTTATCAAAAAACCTGCCTCAGGGGCACCAATATTGACTACTTTATCATCATCAGATGTACAAACTCAAATTTCCTCCATTGCTATGACTTCTACAGGGCAGTATAAGTCTACCAACGGTTCTACCTATTCAAGGAAGATAAATGTAGAATTCGGAATATTGACAGATGTAAAAGGTGATGTTACTGACGTTCCGATTTCCTATGCAAATATAACAAGAGTACGTGCAAACCCAGTTAACAAACCGGAAATATTAAAAAATAAAGCTCTTGTAGCCCGGGGAAACATAATTTCCGTTAATGGAACCGCAAATATAAACGGAGATGTTCTAAGTTTTGGTTATATACCTCCAAGCGCCGGTTCAGATGTGGTAAATAATGATGATATATATAAGTCCAACCTGTCAGGTTATGATTTCGGAGGCATAATGGCGGGGCTAACAAGTTCAGTGTTTTCGAATGCCGATCCTGACTTTTACGGAGTTAAACTGAAGGAGAATTTATCAGCAAGTAAAACCGCTTTGGGAATCGAAGATAATTTTTTTACAAAAAACCATTCTGGAAGCTTTGAAATTAATGGAAACGCTGGTACGCTTGCTTACACACACATACTGTACAGTGACTACGAAAAGCCATCAAGAATAGAAGTAAGTGGTATTACAGAAAGTACTGGAAATTTATATTCAAGAAGCTTGAAAATAGAAAATAAGGCCCATTCTAGTCATGGTCAATTTAAGAATGTATATCTTACGGATGATCTAAGAATTGACGCAAGTAATGCACGAGTAAGCATTGGAAAGTGGAATGACGATACCCCTGGCACCGAACCGGGTGAAGAAGGTACACTAGTTGGCCTAAATACCGGAGGTCAGTATTCAAGTTCTGCAGCAGTTTTAGGAGACTCTGAGTTATACATAAATGGAAGTATATATATGGGAGGCAGTACTTATTTTAATGAATATACTAAAAATACTATGGGTTTAAATGAAATGTATCCATCAGGCATATCTGTATTAAAGTCTGGGAGCGAACCAGCCCGTGCATTTGAGTTTGATGAGGTTTTTTTACCTGAACCTGATGCGGAAAGCTTTCCCGGTAATGTATTCTTCCTTTATGATAATACTCGTTCCGATTATATAAATGTTAATGATCCGCACGAGGAAAATAAGCTGGAAACCGAACAATATAAAAAAATAGTGGGTATTTCGGAGACAGGTGGTATAACTAATGAAGATGTTAAAATGATGCAGGGTTCTACTGGAGGCCGTAACTCTGCTGACCCCACAACGATAATTAACAGGTATTTACCTTTTCGTATTGATCAGAGGGCAATGCATTTTAAAAAGATCTGGGAAAACTTCTGGAAGGATGATATAGGCTACAATACATACCTTAATACCGGTGATATAAAAATTACAACTGACGGAGGTAAGATTAAAGGTTGGTCCTATGGTGCAGTTGCCGCAAATAATACTATATATGGGCCTTATAACGGGTTTACCGAGAGCAGTCCAGTAAACTATGGGTTATTAGTAAGTGATACTGTCAACCCCATGTATGCAAAATTTATGAATTTATTTTTGAAGAATTTTAGTAATAACGGTGAAATTATAAAGTCACTTTGCGTAGCAAAACCCCAAAAAGAATTGGCTGGTAATGTTAGTAATGCTGATGACAGTATTGATAAAACAGCGGTCATACAAGATCAACTTATAAAAAGCAATAATATTATTATGCTCAACAGTAGTGAGAATGTAGTCATTGGCAGGTACTTAGACACTTATTCAATAAGAACTAGCAAATTAGAACAGAGTTTTACCAAGAATGAGCTTGAGTCAGAAGATGGTCAACTCTTTCTGAGAGGAGTAATTTATTCAGATAAAGACATATATGTAAAAGCTGGAACGATTTTTAAAGGCATTTTAATAGCGCAGGGGAATATCGTGTTTTTGGGTAATTCAACTGTCAACTATGATGAAGATATAATTGACAGTCTTATTGATGATGAGCCCAAGGTGGGACGTTTCTTTAGATTCAGCCCAAAAGATATAATCATCAATGATAGAAGTACGATAGCCACAATAAAAAAGTCCAATGTAAAAAATATAAAGATTTTATCCTGGAAAGAACTCTAAGAAATGGACATTTTGTGTTATAACAGGTTGATTTTATTAAAATTTATACTGAATTAGCGTAAAATGTTATAATATGATTATGCTAGTAAAATTTAGAAGAGGAGAAAGAGTCTATGGTAAAAAAGATTATTTCTACACTTATCCTTATTTGTATGCTGGTATCATTACTTCCTGTGGGACAAGCACATGCTGATACGACTACTAATGATCCGACTCCAGCAGTGTCAATTGAGGTTGAAAAAGTTAACAGCTGGCTTTCGTGGCTAATTGACCTTATTACTGGTCATGGCTATGAAGACTGGTTCAGGGATAACAATTCCTGTAAGGACTATAATTACAGCAACAGTTATTTTCAGATTTATAAGTTGAAAATTAAAAATATAAGTGGTTCGGATATTGTCCTTGATGGTAATAATGAACTTATTCTTCAATTCAATAATAAGTCAGGAAAAGAATTAGGTTTGAAGCTATATGGATTTTCATCTTATCAGAACATTAATAAATCCACACGAAACTACTCTTTTGGATCAAATAGTTTAGGATATAAAAAGATAAGTGCAGGATCTACCTGGGAATTATATGGCTATACCAAGTGGATGAACTTTTCTGATTTAAGCTATACTATTATTAAACAGCCGAAAGCCAATGATGTTAAAGTTCGTTTAACTGAGAAAAACAAAAATCTAGGAAATCCTTCTGATAATTACTCAGTGGACAGAATTTCCTCCACTCTGAAATTATATAATGAGGGGAATACTCAACTTGATCTTAATAAAGTTAGAATACACTACTATTTCAAGATGGATGGCGATTTGGCTAAGGTTGAACCTAAGGCTGAAAAAGTTGAAGGTAAGGTATATAATTACCAAGCGGACAGATCAAACCCTTATGAATATGTAATAAGTAAATTGCCCTTTGCGTTTATAAATATGGGTGAATACTCCAACAGCAAGGCAGATACATATGTTGAAATCGGATTTCCTTCAACTAACTCAAATCTAAGTTTTTATTATTCAAATTATATGTATAAATTCCTTCGTGACTATAATGATAATTGGTGCGGCAAATATATCAAGCTCGATCCAAATTGGTTTTCTGATCTTTTGAATTATTACAGTTCAGGGAGTGACAAGAAAAACCATAGATGGTGGTGGCGCTGGGATTCGGATTATACAAAGAGTTATATAGATTACAAGCTAAGTGCTAAATCAACAAAGGGGACATCTTATGTATCAATTGATTTAGAAATTATTAAAGAAATACTATCAGGTGTTACCGGTGACACATCAGGATTAAGAAAATTTTATCAGGCCAATCATTATTCATTTAATAATGGCAGCGAAATAGATTGGGACAAAGTTACAGTATATTACGATGGTAAGCTTATTTGGGGTAAAGAGCCTGGCAAAGAATTGTCAGCACCTCAAAATCTAAAAGCTATAGCAAAAAATGACGGAATTCTGCTCAAATGGGATGAAGTTGCCGGAGCAGAGGGCTACCAGATATTTAGAAAAGGGCCTGAAGACGCAGAATATCTGGAGGTACCTGTTATAATAACTAGTAACAATTACCTTGACAAATTGGTCACACCAGGGGCATCGTATACATACAAGGTACAAGCCGTATCTGAAGATGAAGAGCCCGGGCCGGAATCAGTTCCGGTCAATGCTGTAGCTCTGGTGATGAAAGGCAACGGGCTATATGCTGAATACTATAATTGGAAGAGCGTAACCGATAGTACGCTTAAGAATTTTGACTATGATCAAAGTAGCAATTTTGCAACCAATTATGTTATAACAAACACTGATTTGGCTATGGCCAGAATTGATCCTAAGATAGATTTTACTAAGGACAATCTGAACCAATATTATAAATGGGGGGCGACTGCTCCTGATCCTAGGGTTAATCAAAATTATTATACGGTTATTTGGAACGGTTACCTGGTACCTAAGTATAGTGAAAATTATAGTATTTATACCAATACCGATGATGGCGTAAGATTTTGGCTTGATTATAATAATAACGGGATATTTGAAAGTTCTGAGCTTTATATTGATAATTGGACCAAGCACTCGGCAACAGAAAACGGTGCAGTTATTAGTAACTTAAAAGCCAATAAAAAGTATAAAATCAAGATGGAATATTTTGAAAATGAGGGGGATGCCGTTGCACAATTAATGTGGAGCAGCAGCAGACAGAAAAAGGAGGTAATACCAACTTCTCAGCTATACCTTAGTGATGCTGTTTTAGTCCCCGAAAAACCAACAAATTTATCAGCGGTACTAGTTAATGACACATCTGTACAGCTGAGCTGGGATAATGTTCTAAATGCTGAAAGTTACAAAATTTATCAAGTTGATAAAAATGGGAATACTTCAGAGTTTGTTGTCCAAAACGACAATAAGTATTTGGTCACCGGCTTACTGTTTGGCGAATACACTTATTACGTCAGTGCAATGAATGAGAGCGTAGAAAGTGAAAGATCTGACCCTGCAAGTATAAAAATAGGTTTGAATGCACCTTTAAATATTAAGTCAACATTAACTGAAAATACTGTTGTGATTAATTGGGATAAAGTTGACGGAGCATCAGGATATAGAGTTAAGAGGGTTTACAACGGTGTTGAAATAATTATGCCTGACTGTGAGGGAAACCAGTTTATAGATACTAATGTATCACCAGGCAACGTATACAGTTATACGGTTACAGCATTGAAGAACGGCTTAGAAGGAGGCAGATCAGAAGCAGTAGCAGTTACTATTCCTGCTTTAGCTCCTACAAAACTGACTGCGGAGCCTGTAATGAATTCAATAAAACTGACATGGACTAAAGGAACTGGAGCACAGAGTTATAATATATTAAGGAGCATAGAGCCTAAAGGAGTATATACTACAATTGCGACCAATGTTACTCAAAACGTTTACTTAGATGATACATTGAATCCTTCGACTGATAACAAAGGCAAGCAGTATTATTATATGGTTGTCTCGGTTTATAATGGCATCCTAAGTAAAAATTCCAACGTTGCATCTGCAATAATGTACCCGTTTGTGGAGACTGAAATGGGCTTGCTTAGATACAACATAATAACTAAACCAGGTTCATCCGCTACTGACTTTGTATTAGGGTCATATATACCTGTTGTTATGGAATTTAAGTTGAACAATACTACTGTAAACCCAACTATAAAGATTGACAGGGAGCTTACGGCTTATGGTGAAACAAATATAGATAAAAAGCCGTTTACCGCTTCGATAGTGAAATTAACCGGAACAAAGGTATATGTGGATGGAAAGGTTAAAGAAGGTTCTTATGCAATTAGTGACGATACGCAAAGTTTAAGAATAAATGGTAGCTATAATAAGGATGAAATAATAAAAATTGAATTTGCGGTTAAATTGTCTGCCAAGGATGAGCCTTTGAAAAATGGTATAGAAAGTTATTATAATAAATATTTTGACCTTAAATTCTATATGATAAAGGATGGTATAAACGGAACTAAAGATAATACGGGAGACCCTTTAGTTTTACAATTTAGAGTTATTAATCCAGATAAATTAAACTAGTAAAAAGGCTCAATTCATAGAATGTGAATTGAGCCTTTTTACTACCCAAAAATAAAGAACGAATGTTAAATTATCTCTACATTTGTAAGCTTCGATTGATTTTACCCATCTCATTAGGTATAATCTCTATTGTATGTAACTATTAATTTCTACATATAAAAACTGTAGTAATCAGTTATACTATTTACAATGAAAAAATATTCAACAGGATGGGGTACTTATGAAAAAGAATACGAAAATCACCAGTGTTATATCATTATTAATGATTGTTTTAATGCTTACTTCCTGTACAGCATTCAACAAAAATACCGAAAACGAAAAAGCAAGCGAAATAAGTGCAAGCTCATCTACTGCTCAACAGAGCCAGGAAACAGCGAGTAATACACCTGTACAGTCAACTGCCAGTTCCACGGCTCAATCTACACCTACCGAGCCGACTAAAGCTGCAGAGGAAGAGCAAAAGCCTCAAGCGACAAATGGATTACAGCTTTCTCCAAGTATTGAACAGATTAAAGTCAAGGCTGTATATTTAACAGGTCCTTCTGCGGGTTCGACGGACAGAGTTGACAAAATAATTGAACTGGCTAAGAAGACAGAGCTTAACTCCGTTGTAGTTGATATTAAGGAAGATGGTTCCCTAAATTATCAATCAGACCTTGAAGTGGTAAAGAAATATGGTAAACAAACTAAATATTATAACCCGGAAAATCTGGTCAAAAAGTTTCATGATAACGGTATTTATGTCATTGGTCGAATTGTAACTTTTAAGGATCCGACTTTGGCAAAAAACAGAGCTGATCTGGCTATTAAGAATTCCAAGGGCGGGCTTTGGATGGAAAATGGAAAGACACCCTGGACAAACCCATATAATGAAGAGGTTTGGGATTATAACATTGCAATAGCAAAAGAAGCTATCTCAAAAGGCTTTGATGAAATTCAATTTGACTATGTTAGGTTCCCAACAGGTAGAAAAGCTGACTTTAATTACGGGATGAATGTTCCTGAGAAAGCTGTTGCTATTAACGGCTTCCTGGCAAAAGCAAACAAGGAATTACATGAAGGTGCCGGTGTACCAGTATCAGCCGATGTCTTTGCAATAATTGTTGAAAGCAAGCCTGATGGAGAAAGCATCGGACAAAGAATAACAGAAGTAGGGAAAGATATTTACTGTATCAGCCCTATGATTTATCCTTCACATTATGCTAATGATGCTAAGAAAGGAATAATGGCAAATGGTGTTGGTCAGCAAATAAATGGTGTAATATTTACAAAGCCTGATCTTGAACCTTATAAAGTTATGTATAATGCGCTAGTTTCAACAAAAACAAAGATAGCTGAAGTACCTGGGTACAAGGCTAAGGTTAGACCATACCTTCAAGCATTTACAGCAAAGTACCTACCAAATGGTTATTATCAAACGTATGGTTCACAGCAGATAAAGGAACAGATTAAAGCGGTTTATGACGCAGGGTACGAAGAATGGATACTTTGGGATCCTAGTAACAGGTATCAGGAGGCGTACTTCAATCCTGAAACTAAATAAGATAATTTTTTGATATTAGTATTTAATTTAAAAAATTAATATAGTTCATATAAAAAAGGATAGCGATAGCTATCCTTTTTTATTAGATAAATTAAATTAATACATATTCTTTACTCTAACTAATTCATACTAAGACTATAAATAACTATAACTTATATATAGGTCATATTTACTATATAAATAAGATTGTAAAATATTGAAATTTATATTGCCAAATGATACAATATATTGTGCTAAGCATATGAACAAAATACTAAATATAGATATTTTGAAAGGGGATTTTAGATGAAGCTTTCTGAGAATGCAATTAAAGTACTTGAAAAAAGATACCTTGAAAAAGACGAAGATGGCAATTTAATTGAAGATGTTGAAGGAATGTTCAGGCGTGTTGCAAAAGCAATAGCTGCTGCTGACGAGAAATACACAGATAAAGAAGGCTTGGCCAGATTGGAGAGACAATTCTTTGAGATGATGGCTGACCTTGAGTTCTTACCTAATTCCCCCACATTAATGAATGCAGGGAGGCCGTTAGGACAGCTGAGTGCCTGTTTTGTGCTTCCTGTTGAAGATACAATGGAAGGAATATTTGAAGCAATCAAAAATGCTGCGTTAATACATAAAAGCGGAGGAGGGACAGGCTTCAGCTTTTCAAGGCTTCGTCCCAAGGGTGCGACTGTAAATTCTACAGGAGGTGTGGCGAGCGGCCCGATTAGCTTCATGAAAGTATTTAATGCTGCTACCGAAGCCGTTAAGCAGGGTGGGACACGCCGAGGCGCAAATATGGGAATTCTCAGGGTTGATCACCCGGACATAATGGAATTCATCTCATGTAAAAAAGATAATTCCGAGATAACTAATTTTAATCTTAGCGTAGGGATAACTGAAGAATTCATGAAGGCTGTAGAATACAATCTTGAGTATGAATTAGTTGATCCCAAGACAAAGAAGCCTGTTAGTAAGCTAAGTGCGAAAAAAGTTTTTGATACAATAGTTGAAATGGCATGGAAAAATGGAGAACCCGGTATTATTTTTCTTGACCGCTTAAATAGGGATAATGTTACCCCGAAATTAGGAGAAATAGAAAGTACAAATCCCTGCGGAGAGCAGCCTTTACTGCCTTTTGAAGCATGTAATCTGGGCTCAATTAACCTCTACAATATGCTAAATGTTGAGAAGAACGCTCTTGATTTTAATAAATTTGAGTCAACAGTTAAGAAGGCAGTTCATTTTCTGGATAATGTTATAGAAGTAAATAAATATCCCCTTAACGAAATAGATAAAATGACAAGAGGAACAAGAAAGATTGGCTTAGGTGTTATGGGCTGGGCAGATATGCTGTGTTCACTTGGTATACCATATAATTCTGAGAAAGCAATAGACCTAGCCGACAAGGTCATGAAATTCATACAGGATACTGCTCAAAGGGCTTCTCAAGAACTTGCAGAGTTGAAGGGAGTATTCCCATTTTATGAAGACAGTGTTTATGCTAAAAAAGGAATTAAGATTCGTAATGCCACAACTACTACTATAGCACCGACAGGAACTTTGAGTCTAATAGCAGGTGTATCCAGCGGTATAGAACCAATATTTGCAATTTCATATATAAGAAATGTTATGGATAATAATGAGCTTATAGAAGTTAATCCTGTGTTCAGGAATACAGCAGTTAACGGAAATTTCTACTCAAATGAGCTTATGAAAAAAATAGCAAATTCAGGAACTATTCGAGAAATGGAGGAAATACCTAAGGAAGTTCGGGATATATTTGTAACTGCTCATGATGTAAGACCTGAGTGGCATGTAAAAATGCAGGCTGCTTTTCAACGCCATACTGACAATGCTGTTTCAAAAACTGTTAACTTAAGTCATGATGCAACAACTGAGGATGTAAGGGAAGTATTCACTCTTGCCTACAAAACCGGGTGTAAGGGGGTAACTATATATAGGGATGGAAGCAGGGATATGCAGGTTTTGAATATAGGCAAGGTTCAGGGTAAAGAGGATTCAAAGAACGAGCCTTTACCGGCAGGAGAAAATGAATACTGCGATTCTTGTAATGATATTTCAAAGAAGAGAACCGGAATTGAGCCAAGACCGAGACCTGATATTACAACTGGTTTTACTGAAAAAGTAAAAATCGGATGCGGAAATTTATATATTACTGTTAATTACGATGAAAACGGAATCTGCGAGGTATTTACAAACACCGGACGTGCAGGAGGCTGTCCTTCGCAGTCAGAGGCTACAAGCCGATTGGTTTCTGTGGCACTTCGTTCCGGCATGGATGTTAAATCCATTGTTGAGCAGCTTAAAGGGATCAGGTGTCCATCAACTATCCGCCAGAAGGGCCTTAAAGTACTCTCCTGTCCTGATGCCATCGGTAGGCTGATTGAGAAGGTTGCAAAAATACAGAGCAGCAAGGACGAGGAGGGATATGTTGATTTTACTACCCAGGAATACAGTGTGGTTCAACGCCCAAACTCTTCTGGTAATAGCGAAACTGCCTGCGCCTCAGATTGTTATGAGTGTACATTGAAAGATGTGTGTTCAAATCCTGAGATGGGGATTGATGAGCATAGCCTGGGAGGCGCATGCCCGGAATGCGGAAAGACAGTAGAGCACGAGGGAGGCTGTGTTATTTGCAGGAACTGCGGTTATAGTAAGTGTGGGTAGAACCCTTCGGATGTTACAATCTCCGTAAGTGATGATGCAAGCGGGTTTAAACAAAAATGGTCGGGAAATAATTTGCTAATAAATGAATTAAATCAAGTTAAATTTGATTTAATTCTAGATTTGAATAAAATATTAAATACTTAAAATGCTTCGCATAAAAGGCTTCCTGAATAAGGGAGCTTTATTTTTTGTTATTAGTAAACAGTTTCCTTGAGATAAAGTTTATCTTGATATTGTTTTATTTCCTGTTTCCAGGCATGATCTTATTGTGCGCCTTGTATGTATATATACAAGATTGTTTCATTTTAAACAAAAAGGAACGGGTGGCAAATATACTAAACAAAAAACACTATTAAAACAAATGATTTACTGATATAGTATTATGTGGGAAATATTACTGACAAAAAATTAGTTGAGGTTATCAAATGAAAAGAGTTATATCTATTTTATTATTTTTAAGTATCTTAATTCCTTCTTTACTTTACCGGAATATAACTATTGCGAATGGCTCGCAACTAAATTACTTTGATAAATTGCAAATCACAAGAAATACTGAACTTGAAGCTGATCATTTAAAGGATATAGCGTTTAATGGCACTAATATGATAGTAATTGTAGGAGTGAATGGTAAAATACTTACTTCCCCTGACGGTGAGAATTGGGTTATTAGAACTTCCGGTACTGATGAAAATCTTAGAAAAGTTATTTGGTACAATAAAATGTTTATTGCTTTTGGCGATAATAATACCATTTTGAAATCAAACGATGGTAAGGTGTGGCACCAGCTTAAAGAGATTAAAAGTAAAAATAATATGACTATAACTTACGAATTCATACAAGGTAACGGCACAAAGTACTCTAATGAGGCAAAATTAAAACATGTTTTCTCCGATGGAAAAATATTTATCGGACTTAATGCTGACATAGAAGCGGAGGAGCCTATTGAGTATATTAATAATATAAATGATGTGAGTATTTTTTATTCCAAGGACAGTAAATCATGGGTCAGTGTTGATTTAAATAAAGATGCAACTAATCTAAAGAAGTTATTTGTTAAAAAAGATGATAATAAGGTTTATAAAGGAAATGCAGTAATAGTTCGAACCACTATTGAAGAAGAAATTAATGCAATTGCAAGTGATAGTAAAAAATTTATGCGTGTAAAGAATTGTGGAATTTTAAGCTCAACGAATGGAGTTGATTGGGATCCAGTATATCAGACAGACTCAATCGGTTTAAATGACATAGTTTGGACTGGAAAATGTTATATAGTTGTAGGTAACTATGGTAAAATTCTCTCATCAAAAGACGGCATTAAATGGGTTGACAAAAGAGTCAAATTAAGCCGTCATTTTAATAATATTATGTGGGATGGAAAGAATTACATTATAGTTGGTGAATATGGGACGATTCTAAAATCAAATAACATTAAAAATTGGACCAAAGTAAATTCTGGTGTTCATACTGACTTTAGATCAATAATCTTTGATGGTAAAAAGTATATTGTTGTAGGGGGTGGAAATATTACCCCTGTTGAAACAGTTATGGTATCAAAGGATTTAAAAAAGTGGGAACCTTATTTGAGTATATACGAAAAGAGTAATAGAGAAATTAACAATATTTATTTATATGGAGGCAGGTACATTCTGATTAGAGATGATATTTTGCTTTCTTCTAAAGATTGTGTTGATTGGGATTGTCCACCTGAACTCCAGCGATTTATGGATTTTTATTATGATATATGCTGGAATGGGAAGTTATATATACTGGTAGGATTAGGTGGAACTATTGCTTCATCAAAAAATTGTGAGGATTGGAATGGCACAAAACTGCCTAATAAGGAATGGCTAAGTAGCATAGCATGTAACTCTTCCATGTTTGTAGCTGTAGGCACTTGTGGCAGAATCTTAACATCTAAAGATGGGGTCAAATGGACTTACCAGAATTCAGGTACTAATAAATGGTTAAAAAGCGTGGCATGGAATGGCAAATATTTTATAGCTGTTGGGGAGAAAGGTACTATTGTATTATCTGAAGATGGTGTAAACTGGAAAAAAGTTAATACAAATAATAGTAACACTTTAAATAAAGTTATATGTAATGGAAATGATTTGTTAATAGTTGGTGATTGTGGAACACTTCTGACGTGTAAATTTAAGTAGTAATGTAAATAGTCATTTTGGACAAGGCATAAAATATTAAGAAAGAAGAATCTATAATATCATTTAAGAATGGCCTATCCTAGCTTAATTAAGGAGAAAAAATGAACAGTATTAATGAAAAGAAAGTTAAGGTTAGTGATGCTACATTATCTGGAGCAGCTATTAATGATGGATCAATTGAATGGAGTATAAATGTGGAAATAGAGGAGTTGGACTGGAATGGCCACTATATGAATCCAAGAATTTATTTGCAACGGTATGTGTGGGATGTAAAAAATATTAAAGATATCTATAATACACCGATAGTGGTAAAAAGCGATAGTGAATTTAGTGGAAATGATATGTTACTCCCTGATTCAAAACTCTGCTGTATATATACCTTTGAGCATGACTTCCTGGACAATAATGAAATAGTCTTCTACAAAAACCTACAGGGAAATACATATATAAATTGGACGGCTAGTTGTAATACTTTTGGGATTGAACAGCTAAAAATCCATATTGATACTCGTGTTGAGTTTCTTGGGTTAAATCTTGGTCAAATGAGTGAGGAACATGCAAAAAGAATCATTAAATTTGACTTGGATGGGTTATATTTTTATAAAGAAAATAATGAGCTTTACTTAATTCCAGAATAATCAAATTAAGCCACTAACTAATAGGTATTTATGGTCTCGATGGATAAAGCAAGAAATAAATAGAACCCGTTTACATAACCACTTCCATTTCCAATATGTGAATTTTCAAGGGTAATATCGGAGTTTCCCAGTATAACTTCCGATATAGCATTCCTTGTAAGTGCTGATACAATCGGGGTTTAACAAAAACAGCTAGGAAATAATTTTTGTAATCTAGAATTAAATCAAGCTAAATTTGATTTAATTACTATCGTAAATAGAAAAACTAAAATATTCTCAAATTATTCAAATGCTTGACACAAAGGGCTTTCTCATTAAGATGGCTTTTTGTGTCTTGTTTTATATAAATTAGATAGCACAATAACAAATTATCAATCATTATTAGAATTCAAAAAGTTATTCAGCGAGTTTTTGTTGATAATTGTAATTAATTGGCTATTGAGGTAGAATAGTTCTATGAAATTATTAAAGAGACACCGTGAAAAGAGGTGAAGAATGGAAATAGCCATTATTTCAGATGTACATGGAAATTACCCTGCCTTATTGACGGTTATTAGTGATGCAATTAGAAACAATGTGGATCAATTCATCTTTGTTGGAGATTATATATTTGATTTACCTTACCCAAATGAAGTAACAGAGTTAATCAGGAGTTTAAAAAACGCTTATGTTATTCAGGGGAATAAAGAGGGTTATTTAAAGTGGCTTCGTGTTGAAAACCAAAACAACTGGATTTATGATCAAATGGGAGTAATTATCAAACCTACAGAGAACTGAAACCTGAAAATCTATCATACCTTACAAATTTAGCCGAATGCGGCTATGTTCCACTGCCTTTTCATGGAAGAGTTTATGTTGAATTTGCTGAATGCATAGCTAAAAATAGAAATGAAACAGGAAATTTTTTAGTAATGATATCTGGAATTATGCTGCTAATGTATTTTTTCAAAAGTATTAGATTAGTTTTTATGGTATATATGTAAAATGTTATTTCAGAATTAAGATAGGGAGTGTTAATTTAAAATGAAAACAAAAAGACAAGAAGAATTGATTAATTCGTTTTTATCAGTGGTTGGAGATCAAATCAAGCCGTTATATCAAGAAATTATAATATATTTATCTGAACTCGGTTATAATCCGCAAAAACAAAGGTCATACATAATTTTTAAACATGATCTGCACAATAAGCAAATGGCGAAAACAGGTATAGGAATAAACAAAGACAAATCCCCTTTTTTCGCTTTGAGATTTTCGGCTTGCAGGGGATATTCACAGAGATTCACTAACATTGTAAGTAAGGCTGTCGACAGAGATAATTTCCGCAAAGCCCTTTGTCTAGACAATGGCTGTAATTACTGCGGTGGCGAAGCCGATACTCATGTTTATACATACGAATTTCCTGATGGTGAAAGCAGATCACATTGCGGCGCAGTTGCACTAGAAATACCAAACGTAACAGCGGATGATATAAGTGAAATAAAAAAACTTATAAGAGAAGAACATGCGTATTTATTGAAACATGAAGCAGGCATACCACAATATGACGTATAGCAAGATGCTTGTATACTTACTGCTAATATTTTCTATCACCTTGGCATAATTCATATACTGGGTATGTGGATTATGCGAAACTAAAAGCAATCAGTCTACATAACCAATTCAATTTCCAATATGTAAGCTTTTTAGGGGTAACATGCAAGCATCCCAGTATTCCCTTGCATATAACTAATTAGTTTTTACAGTTTAACGGTTCTTTATGCATAAGTAATCATTTTTATATTTAATAAATTGTGTATTTTGGCGGCCCCCGGTCCTGAACCTGATGAAAAAGGTTCAGCATCGGGGGTCTATTATTATATTTTTAACATAGTTACAAGATTTTAAAATATGTGTTTAATAATGTCAAAACATTTATGAGTGACTGGGGATGGTTCTCAATGGGTTGGAGTGTTTTACGGACCAACAGGATGAAACTTATTAAGTAGTTACAATTTTAGTGGGAGATGGTAAAATAAAGGGATTGTTGAATAGATGAAAAAATATCTGTAGAGTTAAAATGTTAACTTACATAATTTACGGAGACCTATGAGTATACTCAAAATAGTAAAGAAGCGAATAATTAGAATAGTAAACATTACAAGGAAGCAGCTCTGTTTATTAGCTTGTACAGCCCTGCTCATACTACTTTTATTCTTTGCCTTTTATAACGGCCTTATAGTAAGGAAATATAATATTATTTCTGAAAAAGTGAGTGCAGATGAAGCAATACGTATAGCTTTGATAACAGATTTACATAGCCATGTTTATGGGAAAAATCAAACAAAGATTATTTCATTAATCAAAAAACAAAACCCTGATATAATTGCACTTGCAGGAGATATTGCGGATGATGAAGCCTCAATTGAAGGAACAAAGCTATTCTTGGAAGGCTTAAAGGGATTCAAGCCTACATTTTATGTAACCGGAAATCATGAATTTTGGTCTGACGATATTGAGAATATAAAAGCTACAATTCGAAAATATGGTGTTACCATCCTTGAAAATGGATATTCACAGGTAAAAATTAAGAATTCTAACATTATTGTAGGTGGTATCGATGATCCGGAAGCTGCTGTTTATGACAAACCGGGATTAAATCTACAGAAAGAAATGAATGATAATTTCTCGCAACTTAAGGATAAAGCTGACTTTAAAATTCTTTTGGCTCACCGACCTGAACTAATTGAGTTATATAAAAAGTTCAGTTTTGATTTGGTATTATCAGGGCATGCCCATGGAGGACAGATAAGGATCCCGTTTATACTGAATGGACTCTTTGCTCCGAACCAAGGCTGGTTTCCAAGATATGCCGGAGGGATTTATAAGCATAATTCTCTCATACATATAGTAAGCAGGGGAGTCTCATATAATCCTTACTTGCCACGTATATTTAATCCGCCTGAGGTAGTTATTATCAATATTAAAGGAAAAATCTCGAAATCATGATTATCGTGGGTTCAATATGCCAGCAAGCATTGCAAATCAATGGTTTTACAGCAAGTATGAGCCGTAAAGGTAACTGTTACGACAATGCCTGAATGGAATCATTCTTTGGTACTCTCAAAACGGAGCTTATTTACTTAGCAAGGTTCAAAACTAGGGCAGAAGCCCGGTTGGCCATCTTTGGATATAAGGATGAGTTAATCTAGCTCTCCTCATTATTGTTTCAAATACTTAGGATTATACAGGGTATAAAAGCGGAGTTATTGAACTATTCTTTTCAATTTCCATAGGAATATGAGGGTAGGATATCCCGTAATATGATATACTGAATTTGAGAAAAAGAGTTAAATTAGATGGAAAGGGTACTATGGAAAGCATAGAGATAATAATCGATAAATACGGGAAAAAGGTATTTAACCTTGCATTCAGAGTAACAGGCAACCGTGAAGATGCCGAGGATGTTGTCCAGGAGACCTTCCTACAGGTATATAAGAGTTTGGATAATTTTAGAGAGGAAAGTTCGGTATATACATGGATTTATAAGATTGCCCTAAATAACTGTCTCAAGGCTAAAAAAGTTATGGATAAAGCCTATGTTGAATCCTTGGATGAGAAGATTGAGATCTTTAAAGATGATATCCCTAATGAAGTGCAGGAATGGTATAATGACCCTGAAAAAGCAGTACTGATTAATGACCTGTTGGCCGAGATAAGGCATGGATGTATGCATTTTCTGTCCTTCAGACTTCCTGAGAATCAAAGAATTGTATATATTATGAGAAATGTATTAGGCTTTTCTTATAAAGACATATCCGAGGTGCTGGAAATCGAGGAGAATGTTGTTAAGGCTCGACTTAACAGAGCAAGGGAAAACCTGACTGAATTCTTCGGGAATCGGTGCCAATGGCTGACAGAAAGCAATACTTGTACGTGTAAGTCCAGGATTGGCTTTGCCCTGGCTTAAGACACAGAAATGTTAATCAGAGTTAAGACGCAGGCTTATGAGGCTGGATTAATCAAAAAATCAGAGATGGACCATGTTGCTAAACAATGTGTGGATGAGTTGTTTAAGAAGTTTCCTATGATGGAGTATAAGGTAAAGAATATAGAAGAAAAAATTGCAGCAAATTAAATGAATTCACCGTAACCTTCCTTTTGTTTTTTTATCTAAGTATATAGATGAGAAATGAAAGGAAGGTTATTTTATGAGTACAGATTTATATATTGATGATTCTTTAAAGCGAAATATATTCCTTCTGGCGGGAATGAACATTCTTATGAGTTTACTGTCATTAGAAGTGAAGAGACCAAGAAGAAAATTAATCAGGAACTTTATAATATATATAAAATGAGAAGTAATATTCTTAATAACATCATTATTCGTAAAAAAATACTAAATCTTTCTCCAGAGGATAATGTCAATTCAATGCAGTCATTATTCTGGGCTATCCTTCAGCACAGCATAAGAGAATTGCCCCTAAGCCAATTAAAAAAATAAACTGGTGTTGAAAGTAAAAATATTTTAAAATTACCGTAACCTTATACTTAATTCTTATATCTAAATATGTGAAAAACAAGTTTAAAGTATGAAAAGGGGAATTATTATGAAAATATTTTCAATCGTTATTTCTGTTATTACAGGGTTGCTTTTGTTGTCTACCCTAATATGTGGTTCATGGATAAAGGCTAAAAATTTGACAGATGCAGGGTCATTACAATTTCATATGCAAATTGGTATTACATCTGTGATTTTTGGATTAATATCTATCACATTGCTTATTATTATGGCAGCAACACGTTAAAACAACTCGTGCGAAGATATCTTTATGGATGACGGGAGGCTAGTTCCGTGAATTGTCAATGTTCAAAAAAGAAATGTGTAAGGCATGGAAATTGTATAGAGTGTAAGGCTTATCATACAGGTGGAAGGCGACTTCCATACTGTAAAGGAGGTAAGAGTATACTGGGAAAGTTATTGGAGCATATCAAAAGTTAAAAAGCATAATTTTACAGATACCCTCGGAGATTACAAAGTAAAACTGCCAAACCTCAAAAAACAATATAGAGCCATCAATAATGAGATTTTTATGCAAGGTAAAGATAGGCTGTATATTCTATTTGATGCAAATATAGTAGAGAATTATAGAAAAAGAGTCTCGTGTAATATCGATTATAATAACATTAATGGACTTCAAGGGTTAGAATTGATTCTTACTTTTGATGTTAGGAAGCAAAATAAACTGAGCTTGAATGAGCTTTTGTGCCTAAAAGACTGATGTGATTTTCTACATCAGTTTTTTGCTTTTTACTGTGGACCCACTCAAGTTACATTATTGACTTATGTTGACATTAATTCCATTGTATAATAATATGGGATATAATGTAAAAATAACTCTAAATATGGGGGGAAAATGCACAAATTTAAACTAATATCATTACTGATAATACTATTAGTGTTACTTACTCAAGGAGTTTCAGTTGCAAAAGAAAGCGAATATACAGTCAGAATCAATTTTCAATATGATGAAATATATCATCAGGCAAATGAGAAGCTTTACATAGTTCATCAAGGGGAAAATAAAAGTGCAGTTACAGATGAGAATGGTAAATTTCTGATAAAGCCCAGGACAGGTAGAATAGATATTTTTAATGAAGGATTGGCTCCCATTTGTATAAATAACAAGTATGGCTATATTAATATGGCAGGTAAAATTGTGATATCACCAAAATGGGACTATGTTGATTCATTCTATGAAGGACGTGCTTGGGTTTACAATAACTATAAGTTTGGTTTTATTGATACTAAAGGTAACTATGTCGTGCCACTCAAGTACGGTTATGTAGGGTATTTTTCAGATGGTGCTGCACCTGTTGTGGAGTGGCCTAGTCCTGGTTTCACAAAAGATTGGGATCTATTCGATGTATTTTCATATGGCAGAATAGCTGGTATGGGCAGATGGGGTCTTGTAGATAAGAATGGAAAGATTCTCATAAAACCGCAGTTTGAATCTATCATGCCTATAACAGGAAATGAAAAGTTATTTATTATCTCCACCGAAGCAAAGGGCGATTATAAATTTGGCTTTGTGGATAGTGCCGGAAAAACAATATTGAAACCTGTTTTGGATGGTATAACCTCCTTCGGCGAAGGGTGGAATTTAAGTGCTGTAAAGAAAAATGGTAAATGGGGGTTTATAGATAGAACAGGTAAAATTGTGTCTGAATTTCTGTGGAGCAAAGAGCCAAAACCTATTGAAACACCAAGAAAATTATGGTTAGTGAGCGAAACTATTAATGATTCAACATTTTATGGTATTTTAGATGATAACTTGAAAGTTGTAAGTGAGACTAAGTGGAAAACTATAGAAGATTTTTACGATGGAGTGGCAATTGTAAGCAACGATGATGAAGTTGGCTATATAACTGATGAAGGAAAAGAAATAGTTAATCCTCAGTGGTATGAAGTAAAAAGGTTCTATAAAGGGATTGCATGGGTATTAGGTTACCGAGACGAACCTGGAGGTACTGAAGATGAGCTTTATGAAGAAAAAACAATGAACTGCTGGCGTCCAATTGATAAAAAAGGTAATTACCTTAGCCTTACTGGTTGGAAGAGGGTAACTGATTTTACAAATGGATATGCCGCGGTTAGTAAAGAAGACGGAAAATCGGCAATAATTGATACAAATTTAAACAACTTATGTGATTTAAATTATAATGTTGTGCATTGCCCATCAGGGAACTATTTTATTTTCTCCAAATATAACAAGTTCGGGCTAGTAGACAAGGCAGGTAAAGTTATCAATAAAGCAGAGTGGTCGGAATATTCGGTCAGAGAGAGCCTCTCTGATGATGTTACCGCATATGTTATTAAAAGCAGTTGGGGTGGGAGTCAAACCGGTTTTTTAGGTAAATCAGGTAAGCTTATAGGTAATACTTTTTGGGATGGTGATGACAGTAATTCAATTGAACGAAAAGATTTATTGTTACCGGTAATGGTGAAGAATAAGTGGGGGCTACTAGATATAAAAAATGAAACTGTAGCTGTAACTCCACAGTTTGAGGAGATAAAATTTATGTTTAATAAAAATGGGAAAAGCATATGGGAAGCCAAGAGGAACGGAAAGTTTGGGATTATAGAGGTAAAGCTGCCAACCTAAGGCTGATGTTAAATGAAGTATAATACATTTTATAAAGGAAAGATAATTGATGATAAAAAAGAGCTTTGTTGCAGTACTCTTAATTTGTACATTTTTATTGGGGACATCTCCTTCACTAGCTATTAAAGGAGATGCTGCGGGGACTTCTAGTTTTGAGTTTAAGGAAGATGCTCCATCAGCTTGGGCTAGAGAAGAAATTATTACTAAAATATCAAATGGAGTAGTGCCTGAAAAACTACAGAGAGGGTTTAAAAGACCCATAACAGTGGGTGAATATGCAGAGTTAAAATACAGTTGTAATAAAGATGCCCTTTCTGAATGGTTACTAGAACTTATACATATTGATGACGATTCGATAAACGACAGTTCCCCCGAATATGTAAAAAAAGCCTTTATATCAGGGCTAATTGATAGTGCTGACGAATTGGATAAAACAATGACGAGAGAAGAGGCAGCACTTCGACTTGTTGGGCCAACAGACTGTATAGACGGAGAATTTACGAACATTGATACCACGGATTATGAAAGTATATCACCTGATGCCATAGAAGCAGTTGGAGCTTACATCCAGCGTTTACCATCTGGAGATAATAAGTTTTATCCTAAAAAACGCTTAACAGTTGAAGAAGCCATTGCTGGTATGTCTACATCAGATACAGATGGAATTCTGGGTTTTTCATATGGGGCTGATGGTCTATCTTCAGTAACAGTAAAAAAGAATTTTATTTCTTATGTTTTTTGTAATGCAACGGAATATGAAAGATATATAAGTGATTATGTTTGTCCTAGGATTGATACCATAGAGATAGCCGGAGGACGTCAGAGATTTGATGTGGGATATGGTATTATTGAAATCGATGAAGCGAGTCTTACAGTGAACTATACACTAAAAAATAGTGTAACAAATATCCGGGAGCACGATGGAGCAAATGAAGCGTATACCTTTGGATTGGACAATTATAAGTCTGAGCCCAGAGAGTTAAAATACAACGAGATACCTAACCTTGAGATACAGCCTGACTCAATACATAAAAAGCTTTATACTGAAATTGATAAGATTTTAAAAAAAATTATTAAGCAAAATATGACTCAGCAACAGAAAATAAAAGTCATACACGATTATGTAGTACAAAATATAACATATAGCGGAAGGGATACTGTTCTCAGTGGTGCTAGTGCCTTACAGGCTCTTAATTCCAAAAAAGGAGTATGTGCAAACTATGCATCCTTATTTTACTATATGTGTAAAAGGGCGGATATTCCTGTGAGATCCTTGCTTGACCGATCCACAGCTAGTTGGCATACTTGGAATTTAGTTTACGTAAATAACAAATGGCTTCACGTAGATACCACATGGGACGATCAAAAAAACAAATTAATCTATGATTATTACCTAAAACAAACTGAGTTTATGATGAAATCCAGGATTTGGAGGGGGTTTGGATATCCAGATTACAATAAATATCCTAAAATAGACGGAATGAAAATTAAAACTACTATGGAATATAGAATATTCATGATGCAAAATGTAAACAGTGGGACTTACAATATTAAATTCAGACTGCTGAATAAAAATATTGATAAGGATTATACGTTCTTATGTTTTTATTCATTCCTAAGATACACGCTGAAGTATGATTCAAAGAAAGATATATACATTTTGATAGGAGCTGATCCCAAATAAGGTAAGTATAGATGGAAAAGAGATTAAAAAGTTAAATTAGTTGGATTATCAGTTTATTAGGCTAGGTCCAGTCTATATAACCATTTCCAATACATTAATTAAACCTTAAGGTTTTCATAAGAAATTACTTATAATATAATTTTTATTTTCTGTACTATAATAAGTATTGAAGTAGTGGGGAAGAAGGTGCAGAATTAATGAGTACCAAAATTTTAGTTGTGGATGATGAACATTCAATAGCGGATTTGATTGAAGTTTATTTAAAAAATGAGGGATTTACAATATACAAATTTTATAACGGTCAAGATGCGCTAATGTGTGTTGAGTCGGAACAGCTGGAACTGGCGATACTTGATGTAATGCTGCCGGATATTGACGGTTGGTGAGGGGCCTTATTCCAAAATGGTTTTCAGGCCCCATGTAAAGAATTTATCAAGGTGATTCCTAAGTCAAGAATCATAGAACAATCTCAAAAATAGTACCCTTATTATAGTCAGTTACATTCATAGAGCCATAAACGCCAAGGTATAGTCTTGTCTGATCAGAATTTGTTCCCAAGCTGACATAATAGGAGGATTGTGAGCCAAAATTATAATCAGTTTCTATAACACCAAAATCATTCAGCATACAATCGTCTCGTGACGACGAAGTATAGGCTAAAACTCCTCTGACCGGAGGTGGGGCTCCTTCATTCCCTGCAAAATCTGTGAATACAACACATTTTTTTAGAACTGACAAATCACTCCCTGCATAAGCTTGCACTCCCGTCAGTGCAGTTCCACCAAACTTATCTTTCCGTGGATCATTATGGTAATAGCATGTTAGAGGTTGCTGGCGCTTCACTGAAGCTTTTATTGCATCATTATAATAAGCAATAGTTAGATTCTCCAATTTATTGTTCTCCGAACATTCCTTTATAATAGTAGTAGGGAATGCACCTTCCCAACCCCGCCAGCCAAAGTTAATAAATTTTTCAAGGTTGATTTCTGATTGCATTAAGTAAGCTTGAACGAGCTGTGTTACCGGTATTGGTTTATAATCATCAAATGAAAAAATTGACTCTACAAGATCCTGTCCCACGATTCCTACATATTTAGTATATTCCTTATTATTTTTTAGGTATGATATACCAGTAATATTGCGGACTCCTTTAGCTATAACAGTAAGAATGTCCTGAATAGTCATTGGAAGCTCATTAAACCGAGTTACAACTGTCGGATTATGGGTGGAGGTATTTTTATTTACATCAATTTCAATTATTTTACCTGCAAGCTCCATATCATCCTGACTAAGATTAAACGGGTCATAGCCTGAACCACCGTCTCCGGTTGTTAAAACAAGTTTTCCTGTTTCAGGAGAGAAGTTTAAGCTATTAACACCATTATGGTTGAAAAATGGTCTTCTTATATTTAGTAGCGTTCGACGCTTTGTAGGTTCACCATCCGATTGTACAACCCATTCTTCTACAGTATCAATATGATCATATTGAATCTCCCTATTAGTCCATTTTAAGGTTAAGGTTTTGGGGTCACAGGGGTCTGGAGCAAAAAATTCAGGCAGTGCATCTCTCCCTTGCCTTGAAACTTTTGTTATAGCGCCTGGACCTTGTGTTCCTGCTAATGAATAATGAAGGTAAAAAAGTCCATTATTATTAAATTCGGGATGAAATGCTAGTCCAACCAGTCCCCGTTCATCGTAGCCACTACCCGAAACTCCTAATTTTAGGATACGTGGGCGGATATCCAAAAAGGTCCTAATTACTCCATTTCCAATGTAATAGATTTCTCCTATCTGAGTTGCAGTGAATAGTCTTTCAGTTGAGTCTCCCGGAAGTATAGCTGTTTTTATTACTGTAGTTAAATTTATATTATTAACAATAGGTTTAAATTTAACCTTGATTTTTTTCACTTATTATCTCACTCCTGCAGATTGTTTCCTTATATCAGAGTATGATGGGACTGTTCCATTAGTACCATAAGGGTGAGAGTTTGATTAGGGTTTTAAATAAAAAATTCTGCTATTGCTTTTCGTTAATTCAATACCCTTTACAAGTAACTTTCCTTAAGAATATTACATAAATATATAAAAGACCTTTTACTATACCTCTGATAAGGAGCTTTTTATAAATGAAAAAAATTAATAAGATTTGTACAGGTGGAATTCTCACCGCCATAACTGTAATTTTTCAGTCAGCACCTGTTTTTTTACCTGTTTTAGGGATGGCCTTAAGCCCTCTAAGTACATTGCCTGTCTTATTAGCTGCAGTTTTAGAAATTCCTGTTGGATTGGTGGTTTTAATATCATCCGCATTAATTGTTTTTGCAATCAGCCCTCAGGAGGGCATGATTTTGCTACTAACTACAGGGCCCCTTGGAATTATAATCGGGTCTTTACTGCTTAGAAGGCGATTTTTCTTTACGCTGTTAATATCAACGGGTACTCTATTTACCGGAGTAGTTGTATTAAATTATGTGGTCGGTATACCTGCATTTGGAGATTTTTCAGACTCATTTTCATTATCTATGCTTCTGTTCTTTCTACTATTTACATTTTTATATTCCGGCCTTTGGACTCTTGCGGGCAAAAAGTTTATTGGCAAGCTCAAAAAATCAACCATTTTTCAAACCTACTTCAAGTAAGTTATTTTATCTGATAAAGTTTCAAAATTTTGACTATTTCACAAATTATTGCTATTATTAATAACATATTTGTATTTAAATTTTTGTAGTCATTTTTAAATGATTTTCTTATAGTTACTACAACTTATCACAAAATTTTTAGCCTTTGGTTAATTCTATGTGGAGTCATAATTTTATATTAAAAGACCTGATCAAAAGGGGGAAGATAGATGACATTTGGAAGCGTAATAATTCTTTTAGTTTTTGCGATAATTTTAATTTTGGCTGTAATGGCTATAATCCGAGGCTTTAAAGGTATCAAAATGAGTAAACGTTTTGAAACAACCAAAAAGGTGAAATTTGGTTACTGGATGCTTTCGGCAGTACATATGTGGGTAGGAATCTTAATTACTTTGTGTTACTTGATTGCAGGATTACTAATTTTAACTAACATATAAAGGATGTGATAGTATGGGGTTTCTAATTTTTTTTCCGTTTATTGCAGCAATAATCGGTATAATAATAGCATTTATTTGTTTTATAGGAATATGTCTAGTAATAATGGGTGGTACAGGAATAGGGATGAATAAAATGTACTCAAAGGTTATGAAAATAGAAAATAATCCATCAAAGCCTTTATTTAATATTATTTCAGTGATACTAGGAATTATATTCATTTTATTCCCATTTGGATATGTCTTATTTCAAATTTTAGTCGCTTGATTAATGTCTAATTATTTAACTTAATAGTATTATATTTAACTTATGAAAAAACATGGATAATTCTTATACGCATTATAGGGTTAGCTATAGTATTACTAAGTGCTTATCTCATTTATGATAGACTTATGGATTCTGACCACAATTTATATTCGTATTACTACTAAGGTGATCCATCCTTCAAAGTAAAGAGGTGTTAAGAATAATATAAGAGCCAAGTAAATGACAGTTTAAGTCGATTACTTGGCTTTAAAGCTAATCACTGAATTATCCTCCTGGCTGTAACATAGCGGCTTGTCCAGTAGCTGGTACTGACATCGGTTATTTTAACAGTATCACCTGTTTTGGGGCTGTGTATCATTTTGCCATTACCTAGATATAATCCAACATGGCTGATAACTTCATTCCTGTCGAAGGAGTAGAATACTAAATCTCCAGGCTGGATATTTGCTCTGGATACGTAGGTTCCATTTGACGCTTGATCCTTAGATATTCGATTAAGATTATAGCCATATTTTGAAAAAACATATTTTGTAAAACCCGAACAGTCAAATCCACCATCGCTTGGTGAATCGCCACCATAAACATAAGGGGTACCAAGAAATGTTTTGGAGTAATTTATAAGAGCGTTTACTTTTTCTTGCCTTGTAGTTTCATTATTGTTCAGCCTTAGGTACTGGCCGCTTGACCAGCCCACCCTTCCGTCAGATAGTCTTATTTGGTACCAGCCATTAGACTCTCCGATAATTTTAACAACGTTACCCTGCCACAATACATGCATTATAGGATTAGCTGTAGATGGTCCGCTGCGCATATTTAATTTAGTTGCAGTTACTGTGGCTGTTTTGACAGCCGGCACTTGACTAGAGTATGCTGATTTTGTGTTTGTAGCTGCAAAGGTTTCAGCATTTGGAAGAAAGGAGAGGGACCCGACCACCAAAGTACCAATTAATAGCTTTACCGAATTAATCTTAACGTCAGAGAATTTTTCCTGAATAAGTTTGGTGATTTGCTCATCAAGCTGTAATGCATTCTCCTTAATCGATGTTAAAAATTCAGAAGAAAATTCTTCGGAATCAGGATTAAGGTATATTTCAAGAGTAAAGCCCTGAGCATCCTCTACTAGCCTATAGCTTTTATAAAGACTCATATTCCACCTCATATCTTTGAAATCTGTATTACTTATGATAACCATGATTTCAGATAATATCAAAGATGAGAGATATATTTAATTTTTCAAATATGTTCCAATGTGTTGAATAGGCGTTTATAATTAGAATTGCAAAAAAATCAGATTTATTCAAATTTCAGATGGAGAAATGGCTATAAAGGAATCGCAATCGATGAATGACAATCAAGGCATTACTAAAAAGGAGTATTAGATATGAAAAAAACAGGAAAGATTCTTATATTAATTATTATCGGGTTTGCTATGTTATCACTCTGTACATATTTCATTTATCAGCAACACTTAGATTCTGAAGAGATTAGTTCTGACGAGATTAGTTCTGAAGGCATTAGTTTGGAGTCACCTTATAATTTTAAAATTCCAAGAGGATATTCAGATGATATTGAACCTTATATAGATTATCTTAAAACACAACATACGGATCCCGTTGATTATGTAATAGGTCTCTTTGATAAATATGATATTGTAGTGCTAGGTGAAAGAAACCATAAAGATATCACACAGTATGAATTGTTTTATAAAATTATGAGTGATAAAAGGTTTATTCAAAAATCCGGTTACGTTTTTACAGAAGTTGGGTCACAAACTATAAATAATAGATTGAACAAATTTCTGCAAGCAAAGGATTTGAATAAGAGCGAAGTGAATACTGAGCTGATTGACATATACCGTAACATATCCAGTGAAGGCTACTGGGAAAAATATAACTTTTACTATCTTCTAAACAAGATTCATTATCTTAACAATTCATTGCCTAAAGGTCAACAAGTGCAAGTAAATTGCTCCGATATGCCTATTGATTGGGATAATGTAACACACGAAAGTTATATAGAACAGGCTCTTAAACGCGATAAAATAATGGCAGACTTTATCTCGAGTAAATATAAAGAACAAAAAACCAGTAAATCTAGTAAAAAGTTTTTAGTAATAATGAATTCCAGACATGCATTTAAGGAACATATGGGCTCAATATCCAATACAACAGCATATTTAAATGAAGAGTTTCCGGGAAAGGTAGCGAATATAATGATTAATACATTAAGAGGTTTACCGGGTTCCGACGATAAAGTAGATGTAAATGCACCTATGCAAGGTGGAAAATGGGACGCTGCTTTCAGGTATTTAAATAATAAGAATACAGCCTTTGATTTTAATAATTCTCCTTTCGGAGAAGACAGATTTGATTATTATGATTCTGAAGAGCACAAAGAATATAAATATAAAGATATATTCAATGGGTTCATATTTTATTATCCGCTTGAAAAACATTTATGGGTCACAAATATACCTGGGATAATGGATTCTGAGTTTATTTTTACATTTGCTAAAAGGTTAAAAATGATATACCCTAATACACCTGATCTTGCTAGTTTTAGCGAAGACCAGATAAATCAACAGATTAAAGAAATGAATACACTTAAGAAAGAATTTTATCCAGATATATTGTCTTATAATTCCGAGATCCAGAAGTGGCTTAAATATTAATTATTGAACTAATTAAATATTCCTGTATAATAAAGATGTATGTACAAGTGCGTATTTTAGGAGAATCCATCATATAAGTGTGATATATTGAACAAATTGTGTTTTAAAGTTGAATAACTTGTTACAATATCCTAAACTTGTATGCATGAGCATACCTAAATAGATTGTTTATAGTAATATTATAATTAGGGGGCTAAAAGAAATGAATAATGTGCCAAATGTTAAACTCGGTATCGTAGCAGTTAGCAGAGACTGTTTTCCTGCTTCTCTGAGTATTGAAAGAAGAAAAGCTGTTGTTAAAGCATGTGCTGAAAAAGGTTTGGAAGTTTTCCAGGCTGAAACAGCTGTTGAAAATGAAATTGATGTACTTAAGGCTCTTAGTGAATTAAAAGCGGCCGATGTAAACTCTTTAGTAGTTTACCTTGGAAATTTCGGACCAGAAGGACCTGAAACAATACTGGCTCAAAAATTTGACGGACCTGTTATGTTTGTTGCTGCTGCTGAAGAAACAGAAGGTAACCTCATGGGCGGCCGTGGAGATGCTTACTGCGGTATGCTGAATGCGTCTTACAACCTGGGTCTTAGAAAGTTAAATCCTTATATTCCAGAATATCCGGTTGGAGATTCAAAAGACGCTGCTGACATGATCGCAGATTTTGAAAATATCTCAAGAATACTTCTCGGTCTTTCAAAATTAAAAATATTCAGCTTTGGACCAAGACCATTTAACTTTGTTGCATGTAATGCTCCAATCAAGCCATTGTTTGATTTGGGTGTTGAAATAATGGAAAACTCTGAGCTTGACCTTTTTGAAGCTTATAACAACCATAAGGATGATCCAAGAATACCTGCATTAGTTAAAGAAATGGAAGAAGAATTAAAGGGTGGAAACGGTTATCCTGGAATCCTTCCTAAGCTTGCACAATACGAACTCACATTGATGGATTGGGCAGAAGCAAACAAAGGTGCATCTGAATACTTCGTATTTGCAAATAAATGCTGGCCTGCTTTCCAGACACAGTTCGGTTTTGTACCATGCTATGTAAATTCAAGACTTGCAGCAAAGGGTATACCTGTTGCGTGTGAAACAGATATATACGGTGCGTTAAGCGAGTATATAATCACCTGTGCTACTCAGATGCCCGCAACACTGCTTGATATCAACAACTCAGTACCAAAAGATATGTTTACTAACAACAAAGCTTTATTTGAAGGTTATACACTTACAGATCTCTTTATGGGCTTCCACTGCGGAAATACACCTTCCTGCATGATGAAGAACCATGCAATGAAGTATCAGCTCATAATGCACAGACTTCTTGAACCAGACAAGGAACCTGATATTTCAAGAGGAACTCTCGAAGGAACAATCAGACCTGGTGACATTACCTTCTTCAGACTTCAGGGAACAGCTGACTGCCAGCTGAGAAGCTATGTTGCAGAGGGAGAAATTATTGATGTGGATCCTAAGTCCTTTGGCGGTATCGGTGTATTTGCCATCAAAGAAATGGGCAGATTCTACAGACATGTATTGATAGCTAAGAGATATCCACACCACGGCGGAGTAGCTTTCAAGCATACAGGAAAGGTTCTGTTCGCTACAATGAAGCTTCTCGGAGTTGAAGATGTTGCTTTCAATCAACCTGCTTCAATGCTCTATAAGGATGAAAATCCATTTAAATAATATTTAGTTAGGTAAAACACAAAATTATTAAAGACTCGGATTAGCCTTGGGGAGAGGCTGGTCCGGGTTTTTGCTTGTGTTACTCTTGTTTGTGTGAGTTCGAGTTATTACCAATAAGAGACAAGCCCTTTTGTATATTTTTTTATTTACTGTAAACTTCTTCTCGAATATAATTAGTACTATAGAAATCAAGAGGTATAGCATATGATAAAAATGTTGCTGGAGAAGATTTCGAAGTTCACAAACATAATCAGCAAGAGTTTTAGAAATAGTAGAATTAGTGTAAGGTTTACATTAATTTATTGCGTAATCTCTATTTTTTCTATTTTACTTAGTAATACTCTTTTTCAAGAAATTTATTCAAGTATGGCATTAACGAAAGTCAGTGAAATTTCTATTCAAACCCTTTATTCAATCAGAACCAGCTTAAACATAATGATTAATAATATTAGTAATTACTCTAAAATTATTATATCTGATGATGATTTACAAATTCTTTTAAGGAGTGAAAGTCTTTATTCCGATTTGAACACTCAAAAAAAAGTAGGTACATACTTAAACAAGCTAACACAGGAAACACCATTTATTTCTTCTGTTTTCATATTCGATGTTTCAGGAAATTACTATTCGGTGGGAAATCAAGAGGATATAAAATTTACCCCTGATAGTATTCAAAAAGCAGAATGGTATGAACCGGTTGTAAGAAACAAAGGCTCATATGTTCTAAGTCTTAATGGTGGAGGTGCATTTAAACATAACCCTGACGATAATTTCATATCAATGATAAGACTTATAAGGGATATTAACACAACTGAAACTCTGGGAGTACTGATTATAAATATATCGGAAAATGCTTTTAAAGACTCTTACGCAAACATTACAAACAACTATACCACAGGTGTTACAATTCTAGACCAGAACAACCAGAGTATTATCAAATCAAATGGTATCGAAACTAATCAAATAAGTGATTGGGCTCAGTTATTTGAAGACCGGAAACAAGGATTTATGGTACAGAATATAAATAATACAGAATGTTTGACTTCATACCTTATTGAAGAGAAATACGATTGGAAGATAGTAAGTATTATACCGGTCAAAGAGCTGTCCCATGAAACAGCAGTGCCTGGATTAACCGGTTTTGTAATAATAACTGTAAATAGCATTTTATTATTTATAGGCACTATATTTACATCAAGAATGATTACAATACCTATTAAGAGGTTACTGAACTCCATGAAGGGTGTAGAAAAAGGTGAGTTCCACGAGGTCTATATCAAGGCTGGAAACGATGAGATAGGGCAGCTTCGTGATGGTTATAACATAATGATCAGGGAAATACAAGACCTAATCAAGCGCGTTATCATTGAGCAGAAAGTAAAGAGGAAGGCTGAACTTAATGTACTGCAGGCCCAAATTAAGCCTCATTTTCTGTATAATACTTTGGATTCAATAAATTCTCTTGCTCTTATGGGCGAAACCTCGTCTGTCTGTGAAATTGTTGAAGCACTGGGAAGTTATTATAGAACGAGTTTGAGTAAAGGTAGAGAGGTTATAACCATTGGTGAGGAAATAGAAATGGTTAAAAACTACCTTAAAATTCAGAAAATGCGGTATCCTGATCTGTTTACTGTAAAATTAATTCTTGATGAACGGTGCAATAATCACAAGATTTTGAAGCTTGTATTACAGCCTTTGGTAGAAAACTCCTTATATCATGGACTGAGGGCCAAGGAAGAGGGAGGAACCATCACCATAATAACAGAGTACTTGGGTGATTATATTAGGATAATAGTAAAGGATGATGGGGCTGGCATGTCCAAAGAGATGATACGACAAATTTTAGGAGATAAATCTGATTTTCCGGTTAATGGTCCTGAACAGAGAAACCTGAATTTCAGCTTTGGACTGCGTGGCACAATTGAAAGGCTGTATATTTTTTATGGTATAGAGGACTGCTTTGAAATTGAAAGCGAGCTGGGTTCGGGAACACAAATCACGATAATCATACCTATATTAAATGAAAATGGGGAGTAAAAAGTGTCTAATATAAAGATATTTATAGTTGATGATGAGTATCTCATCAGGAATCTCATAAAAAATAGAATAGCATGGGGAGATTTGGGCATGGAGATTATCGGTGAAGCAGCTGATGCCAGAAAAGCATTAGAAGTAATAGATAATCTCGTTCCCGATATCATTTTTACCGATATTTGTATGCCCTTTATGGATGGGATAGAATTCAGCAAGAGGGTTATTGAAAGGTATCCCCATATAAAGATTGTAATCATCACAGGTCACGATGAATTTGATTATGCCAAGAGAAGCTTAAAATTAGGTGTATCAGATTTTTTACTAAAGCCCGTAAATGCCGATGAAATAAGAAAGGTGGCTTTGGAACTTAAAAATAAGATTGATGCAGAAAAAATGCACAATAAAGAGTATGAAAATTTAAAGCAGCAGCTTGAACTAAATCTTCCGTTTCTCAAAGAGAAATTTATGATACAGCTTTTACATGGAGAAGTTAATACAGTTGAACTAGAGGAAAAATTAAGATATTTTCATATAAATTTAAATCCTGAATACCATAGTTATCAAATTGCTGTAGTTGAAGTTAGCAACTCTGAAAAAAACATTAGTAACGAAGAGGAGAATAGGATTCTCCTGGCAATTCAGTGTGCAGAACAAATACGACAATCGGTTAAAGAGTATAAAGATACACATGTTTTTCTGGATAACAGCAGAAGAGTTGTTCTGTTATGCAACAGCGAATCACTAGATTTGAATGATTATTGTGAAGCCATTAAATCAATACTTATAACTACTTATCATTGCTTTATTTCAATAGGAATAGGAAACAAGGTTAAAGGCATTGAAAACATAATGATATCGTATCGTGAAGCTTGTGACGCAATTAATTATAAGATCGTTATCGGCAAGAACCAGGTTGTTAATTACTCTGATATTACATACAGCTACGAAATACCTTGGAGAGGGCTTGCAAATACTGTTGAAAATATTAATTTTTATATTAAGGCCGGAATGGTCGAAAAGATGCATCAATTACTGGATGAACTCTTTCTTGAAGGCTGTTATTGTCCTTCAATAACTATTGAAAATATGAGACTAGAAGCCTTTGATATCTTATCAGCATGTATGCACGCGTTGATGGAGCTAAATATTGACACAGCCGGCATGTGGGATTACCCAACACAGCCCTATCAGACTGTGTCGAGAATTGATAACATTAATGAGCTTAAAAACTATATGAAAAGCTTCATAACAAAAGTTATTAATAAAGTTAACTGTGTCAATAATAAAAAAGTAAATTCATTAATCTCACAAATCAAGGAATACATAAACGATAATATCCATAACGATGAATTATCTCTTTCGGCTGTGACTAAAGAATTTTATATCAGTTCCAGTCATTTATGTCGCTTATTTAAGCAGGAAACCAATCAGACTTTTGTTGAATATATAACTAAGGTCAGAATGGAGACTGCTATAAAAATCTTAAAAGATTCTGATCTAAAGGTATACGAGATTGGAGAAAAGGTGGGGATTAAAGATCCTCATTACTTCAGCATTATATTCAAAAAATTCACAGGTGTCTCTGTAAACGAATTCCGTAAAAGCTCTAAGGGTTAAGTTAGTAGTGATCAATAATAGCCTACCATCACATTGCAAAAATTTTGAATGATACCAGCAAAATAATGAATCGAGATGTATTTCACTTAAAGATATAATTGTTATCAAGCTGAGGTAAATTTTTACTTGAGGAGAACAAACAATGAAAATGTTAATGAAAATTGCTTTGTTAACGGTAATTGTGATTTCTTTGCTATTCAGCCATATTGCATGCGGTGTACCCCAACAAAACATTGTTCCTCAAGAAAATGCAGTTTCAGAAACGAAAACATTGATTTTATGGCATCAATGGGCAAATGTATCCAGCAAAAATACAAATCCTTTAAAGGATGCTATAAAGGAGTGGAATGCCAATAATCCAGGGATCTTGGTAAAAGAAGTATGCTGGAGTGGAGAACAGTATAAATCCAAAATAAGGACGGCGTTAGCAGCAAATGAGGCTCCTGATCTTTTTTACATGTGGGGTGGAAGTTTTGTACAACCCTACATTTTAGGAGAAAATATTCTTGAACTTGATTCTTATTTAAGTCCTGATACGCTTGACAAATTAATGCCTGGAGGAATTGATTACTGTAAGTATGGCGGGAAGATTTACAGCCTGCCCATGTATATTTTTATTGCCAGCCTGTACTGCAATACAGAACTTTTCCAACAGGCAGATGCAAAGATACCTGAAACTTACGATGAACTAATGGATGCAGTCATTAAGATGAGAGCAAAACGGATAGTACCAATAGTCGTAGGAGAGAAGGACAGATGGACGGGCATGTATTGGTACAATATACTTGCAATACGACAGGCCGGAAATCAGCAGTGCTTAAATGCACTTGACAACTCATTGTTATTTGATAGCCCGGACTTTGAAATTGCCGCAGATAAGCTTTTGCAGCTTGTAAATGCAAAGGCCTTCAATAGTGATGCCTTAAGTACAAGTTTTAATGATATGGTTTCCGAGTTTTCACTGGGAAAGGCAGCAATGATGTTTCAAGGGAACTGGGTTGAATCCACAATTGAAGAAACCGAAACAACTACAAAAGACAATATATTCGTGGTACCTTTCCCTGTTATACCAGAAGGAAAAGGAAATATAACAGAGTTTTACGGCGGTAGTGCAGACGGATTTTATATAAATATCAATACAAAGTACAAGCAAGAAGCCGTAAAGGTTCTGGAATTTATCAGTGAAAAGGCTGGCAAAGAGGGATACCTACGCGGTGCCGGCTTCTCCTGCTGGAAAACAGACGATTTAGATAAATCTAAAATGTCACCGATTTCAAAACAATCATTAAGATTGATGGAAACCGGTACTTCATTTGTAAATTGGTGGGATACTATTTTACCTGCTGCAGACGGTGAAACTCATAAGGATCTTGTTGCTGAATTGTTTGCCGGAAGAATGACATCTAAGGAATTTGTAACAAAGATGGCTGTTTTAAATGAAAGATAAAGTAATTAATTTAAACTCAGTTTGAATATAAAATCTAATTATGAGGAGAGTATGGAATGTTTACAAATGTGAACACAGCGCTCAATCAAAAATCAAATAATCCGTTCAGGGGATTTTTGAAAGAACTCACAACTAACAAGGCTATGTTTTTAATGCTTTTACCGCCGTTTCTTCTGGTATTGATAAATTATTATCTCCCGATGTTCGGAATAATAATTGCCTTTAAAGAATTCAATTATCAGGATGGTTTTTTGCATAGTCCTTGGTCTGGATTTAAAAACTTCGAGTTTCTATTTAAGTCAGATGCTGCTTGGAGAATAACCAGAAATACAATAGGGTACAATTTGGCGTTTATAATGCTAAACCTTGTTTTTGCTGTGGTAATAGCACTTATTCTTAATGAATTAAGAAATAAACTGGCAGCAAAGTTTTATCAATCAGTTATATTCCTTCCTTATTTTTTATCATGGGTTGTTGTTGCATACCTAGTATTAGCCATTCTAAGTCCAGATGGACTTTATAACAAATCTATAGCGCCTTTACTTAACTTATCAGGAATCGATTGGTATACACAGCCTCAATATTGGCCGTTAATTTTGCCCATTGTGAATTTGTGGAAGACCATCGGATACGGTATAGTTATTTATCTGGCCGGAATTACAGGAATTGATCAGGAATACTATGAAGCTGCAGTTCTGGATGGTGCAAGTAAGTTACAACAGATCAAATCCATAACTCTTCCATTCCTGGTACCATTGATGATAGTTACTACATTAATGGCATTGGGTAACATATTCCGATCAGACTTTGGATTGTTTTATCAGGTACCAATGCAGAATGGTCTGCTTCAGGAAACAACAGATGTTCTTGATACATACATATATAATGCATTAATCTACAGCGGTGATTTGGGTATGTCTTCGGCCGCAGGTTTTTATCAGTCAGTAGTTGGATTTATTACGGTTCTATTCGCCAACTGGGTTGTTGGTAAGATAAGTACTGAGAACAAGATATTTTAAGTTTTGTTCTATCAAAAGCAATTTTATATCTAAAATTCTCTGCTGTTAAAAAACAGTTTTTAATAGCCTGGTTTCTTATTGCTGAAAATAGGGCTAATATACCTGTTAATATAATTTAAAGGAGAAAAAGCCATGAGGATTAAATCATCCAAATCGTCTTTTCAATCAAATTCAATTTCGCATGTATCCAATGCTATATTCAATATTTTGTTTATAACATACTGCGTTGCTTGTGTAGCTCCATTACTGCTTGTCTTTATGGTTTCCATTACAAGCGAAAGCTCACTGGTTACCAACGGGTACTCTTTCTTTCCAAGTGAAATAAGCTTTACTACCTATAAGTATCTTTTTATGGATTCGGAAAAACTCTTCAGAGCATATGGTATAACAATTGGAGCTTGTATTATCGGTACTTTCTTCAGTGTACTCCTGACCATGTTATATGCCTACCCGATATCCAGGAAATCATTTAAATACAGAAACTTTTTTTCGTTTTTCATGTTTTTCACTATGCTGTTTCAAGGCGGTCTGGTGCCATGGTATATCCTTTATACCAAATACCTGCACCTTCAGAACAATCCCGCAGTACTGGTTATCCCGGCTTTACTGAATGCATTTAATGTATTGATTATGAAGACCTTTTTCACAACAAATTTGCCGGACTCAATACTAGAGTCTGCCAGAATAGACGGAGCCAGTGAATTCAGAATTTTTTACACCATCGTTATTCCTCTGTCAACTCCGGCTATTGCAACAGTTGGACTGTTTGCGATGCTGGCATACTGGAATGACTGGTATCTGTGCCTGCTGTTTATAAACGATGCTAAATATTACAATCTGCAGTATTCTATGTATCAAGCTCTGCGTTCAGTTGAGTTCCTTACTTCTTCACATGCGGTTTCTATTGGTAATACTGCCAGTGAACTCGCCAAGCTGCCCGCTGAAACCCTTCGTATGGCTATGGCAATTCTGGGAATCGGGCCTATTATTTTTGCATACCCCTTCTTCCAGAAATACTTTATCAAGGGTCTTACAATCGGTGCTGTTAAGGGTTGATTCCGGTAAATTGGGCAGAAACCTTATATGCCGGTCAATATAAAATATTTATATCTAAAGGAGGAAAATAAATGAAAGCTATTAAGAGACTTGGATGTCTTGCACTTGCATTGTCTTTTGCATGCAGTATGGCACTGACAGGTTGCGGAAGCTCTGATAAGGCTGCAACTTCAACTTCAACTGAAGCACAGACTTCTACACAAAGCAGTACTTCAGCAACAGAAAGCAGTACCGCACCAAAACTTGATCCTTATGAACTAAACTGTTATTTCCTTGCTCCACAAACAAAGGATCTTCCATTAGTACAGGAAGAAGTTAACAAACTCCTTACTGAAAAAATCAATGCAACCGTTAAGTTGAATTATTTCTTCTGGGACAGCTATCAAGATAAGCAAAAACTTGTTGTTGCTTCAGGTGAAAAAATCGACGTAATGTTCTCACCATCCTGGTGGGGCTGGAGCACATTTGTTGCCCAAAAAGCATGGCTTGATCTGGATGAACTGTTGGAAAAGTACGGACCTGATATAAAGAAAAATATTAATCCTGCATATCTGAAGGCACCAATAATTGACGGAAAGCTTTACGCTATTCCTACCAATAAAGATATGTTCGGTGTAGGCGGAGTACTTGTTAACAAAGCTTTGGCAGAAAAATACGGTTTTGATTTCTCAAATATCAAAACTCCAAGAGATTTTGAACCAATGCTTCAGACAATAAAGGAAAAAGAACCAGGAATCGTTCCTTTTGTATCTGCACAGGGTGACCATGCATCATACTTTACTCAGGATGCAGTAGTTCATATTTCACAGACAGAAGTTCCAGTTGGATACAAGAAGACAGACGGAGAAATCAAGGTTGTAAATCTTGAAGAAACCCCTGAATATGTTGAAATAGACAAGATGTCAAGAGAATGGTACAACAAAGGCTACATAAACAAGGACGTTGCTACACTGAAAGACAGCATGCCTGTAAAGAAAGCTCAGAAAGCATTTATGTGGGCTGAACAGTTGAAGCCTGGTAAGAATGATGAAATGAAAGCTCAGTTAGGATATGACTTAATTCAGGTAAATGCATATAAGGATATTCCTTACTATGCTACAACAGGAGATTTGACAAACTCAATGCTTGTTATACCAAGAACTTCAAAAGATCCAGCAAGAGCTATGATGTTTATCAACTTACTGTTTAGCGATAAGCAGATAAAGAACCTTCTTGATTGGGGTATTGAAAACAAGCACTATAAAAAGATCAGTGAAAATCAGATTGATTTTGCAGACGGCGTTACTGCTGATAACTCAGGTTACACAGGAATCGCACAGTGGGCAATGGGCGGAGACCAGTTCCTTGATTACCTCTGGGCTAACGAAAATCCAGATAAGTGGAAAGCTATGAAAGCATTCAATGAATCTGCAAAACCAGAAAAACTTTTAGGATGGGTATTCAATCCTGAGCCTGTTAAAACTGAAATAGCAACTTTGGCGACTGTAGGTAAGAATATGGGTCAACCTTTACATGAAGGTATTGTTGACTACGATCAATACTATCCAAAGATGAAAACCTCACTTGAAAAAGCAGGTATGCAAAAAGTATGTGAAGAAGCACAGAAACAGATTGATACATTCCTTGCAAGTCAAAAATAATTCATTCTGATTTAAACTAACTTTTAAGGGGCTGACTCTCATAGAATTTAGAATTCTATGAGAGTCAGCCCCTTTTATTTATTTTATTGAGTTGCGTAGACATTAACTATATAATATGAAGTATTAATAACGCTATAAACATATATTTAAATATCATATTTATAATCGGAGGATCAGACAATGTCAATAGGAGCATATTTTACAAAGCAATATCCGAACTTATTTGCTGAATTGGGCATTCCGCAAGAGCAAATAGATAAAAAAATCAATGATACATTCAACACCATGTTTTTTGACCCGGAGGAAAGAATCTATTTTGACATGGGTGAAGATAAGGGTTACATGCTTGACACCGGTAATAACGATGCACGTACCGAGGGGATGAGCTATGGAATGATGATGGCTGTTCAAATGGACCGTAAGGATATATTTGATAAACTTTGGCTGTTTTCAAAGACATTTATGCATCAGAAGGCTGGAAAGTATCATGGCTATTTTGCGTGGTCTGTTGCAACCGACGGAAAGAAAAACTATGAGGGACCTGCACCCGACGGGGAAGAATATTATGCAATGGCACTTTTCTTTGCCAGCGCCAGATGGGGAGACGGCAATGAGCCCTTTAATTATAGTGTCCAGGCAAGAGATATATTAAAGCACTGTATACACCAGGCAGAAATTGTTAAAGGTGGACAACCCATGTGGGACAATTCCAACCATTATATCAAATTTGTTCCTGAAACGCCTTTTTCTGATCCGTCTTATCACCTTCCACATTTTTACGAGCTTTTTGCGCTTTTTGCCAATGAAGAGGACAGAAACTTCTGGGTAAAAGCAGCAGAGGCCAGCAGACACTATATACATATCTCTAGTGACAAGGACACCGGGATGGCCCCTGAGTATGCAGAATTCGACGGCAGACCAAAGAAACTGTTCCGTGATTATCAATTCTATTCCGATTCGTACAGGGTAGCTATGAATATTGGTTTGGATGCAGCATGGTTTGGAAAGGATGAATCCCTGGGAGAAATTGTTGACAAACTTCAGAAATTCTTTAGTGAAAACACAAAATTAGGTGAATATCATGGCTATACCATAAAGGGTGAAACTCTTGATGATGAGCCTGCTATGCACCCTGTAGCAATTATCGCAACCAATGCCGCAGGATCACTTGCCGCCAAGGGGAAGTACAGAATGCAATGGGTCAAAGACTTCTGGGAGCTGCCTTTAAGAAAAGGACATAGAAGATACTATGACAATTGTTTATATTTCTTCTGTCTTCTTATGCTGGCAGGAAAATATCAAATTTATTTAAAGTAATTAGTCTATAAATGGAGACTGCATATGAATGAGACACAGTTAAGATTGCCCCGGCTTGTTGGCGACGGTATGGTCCTTCAACGAGAGGCCCGGGTGAAGATATGGGGATGGGCTCCGGCAGGAGAAACCATAACGATAGTGTTTATTAACAACGTATACCGGGCAGCTGCTGACGAAACCGGAAAGTGGCTGATTGACATAAAGACAGGAAATGCCGGCGGCCCATACCAAATGGAGATTGAAGCTGAAAAAGGCAAAGAAAAAGTTACAGTTAAGGATATTCTTATTGGAGATGTTTGGCTTTGTTCCGGACAATCCAACATGGAAATGAAAATAGAATCAGTCAAGGACACATATCCTGAAGAGGTTGCACAGGCAGAAAATAACTATATAAGGCAGTTTCTGGTACCTGTGCAGTACGACTTTGACAAACCGCAAAATGATTTTGAAACCGGAAGCTGGGAAGTTTTGAACCCTCAAAGCGTATTGAACTTTACAGCGGTTGGCTACTTTTTCGCCCAAAAACTCTATAAGGAATATAGAGTTCCCATAGGCTTGATTAATGCAAGCCTTGGGGGCTCTCCGATTGAAGCCTGGATGAGTGAGGAAGCGCTTGCCCCCTTTGAAGAGGCGTTGGAGTCGGCGAAAAAGTTACGGGATAGAGAGTATGTACAATCCATCCTTAAAGAGGAGAAAGAGTCAATAGATGCATGGTACGGCTTTATAAACAAGAATGATAAGGGTTTAATAAGTGCAGACAAACCCTGCTACGACACATCTTATGATGCTTCCGTATGGCCGCTGATCAATGTTCCTTCATTCTGGGGAGATGAAGGTCTTGGACATTTCAACGGTGTGGTGTGGTTCAGAAAGGAAATCAATCTCCCTGCCGACCTCGAAGGAAAAGCCGCCAAGTTGTTCTTAGGTAACATTGTTAACGAGGACACCGTTTACATAAACGGTATAAGTTCAGGGACTACACCTAACCAGTACATACCAAGAAAGTATGAGCTGCCTGAAGGACTCCTGAAAGCAGGGAAAAATATAATTACCGTCAGAGTGATAAACGGGGCCGGAAAAGGCGGGTTTACAAAGGATAAGCCATACAAACTTCAGATTGGAGACAGGGAATTTGATTTAACCGGTGAATGGCAGTACCTTATCGGGGTAAAAAGTGGGCCAATGCCGATTCCTGCTTTTCTCCAGTGGCGTCCCTTGGGCTTGTATAACAGTATGATAGCACCAATGACCGACTATGCAATTAAGGGTGCTACATGGTACCAGGGCGAATCAAACACCCTAAAGCCCAAAGAATATGAGTACCTATTCAAAGCACTCATTAAAGACTGGCGGGATAAATGGAAGCAGGATAACTTCCCGTTTTTGTTTGTTCAGCTGCCAAACTTTATGGAGGCTTCAGATTTCCCTTCTGAAAGCAGTTGGGCTGAATTCAGAGAGGCCCAGAGGAGAACACTTGAATTGCCTGATACAGGCATGGCTGTTGCCATTGACCTGGGAGAGTGGAATGATATACATCCTGTCAATAAAAAGGATGTGGGAAGCCGACTGGCACTCGCAGCACAGAAGGTTGCATATGGGGATGATAAGGTTGTTGCTTATGGGCCCATGCTACAATCGGTTGAAAGGGATGGTAACAGACTGATAATTACCTTCAGTAATACCGGAAGCGGTTTGATTGCCCGAGCCGGTGACTGTGACCAGCCTGGGCATTTTGCAATAAGCGGTTCCGACAAAGTATTTGTTTGGGCACATACAAAAATTGATGGGAATACAGTTATAGCATGGAATGAAGAGGTGGCGGAACCTGTACATGCAAGATACGCATGGGCTGATAATCCGGAGGGTGCAAACCTTTATAATCAGGAAGGCCTGCCTGCTTCACCCTTTACTACTGAATAGAACTTATAGAATCCAGAAGTACAAACACTGTACTTCTGGATTTTTAAATAGTATTTAATTTTTATAAAAAAGTTAAATGATTTTTATGGTTATCTTCTAAAGAAATAAATATAATTTTATTGTTGAGGATTATAATAAACGAATAAAGATTAATAAATTATTTGTATAGTATCAGGAGGATATTTTTTATGGCTGCCACCATTAAGGGAGATGGTTTGAAGTTAACTGTAAGTCTTGTTGCATCAGGACACGCTGTTGAAATATATATAGATCCAAACGGGAAAGATTTTAATGGGTTGAACCTTGTTGCACATTCCTTTTCACAGGACGTCGGCTTGGTAACGGGTATAACTCCTGCTGTGGTTACAGAAGATGAAAACCTTGAAGGTACAGCTATAATTGCAGGGTCTATTGGAAACAACCGATTAATAGATAAACTTGTTGAGAACGGAAGCATAGATACTTCAGAAGTAAATGGCAAGAGAGAATGCTATAAAATCCAGGTTGTGGAACAGCCCTTCAGTGGAGTTGAAAGAGCAGTTGTTATAGCAGGGAGTGACAAGAGAGGAACTATATATGGAATTTATCATATATCAGAATTAATCGGTGTTAGTCCATGGGTTTACTGGGGAGATGTTAGGCCTGCAAGACAACAGGATCTGATTATTCCTTATGAAAAACTGAATATAGTAAGTAAAGAACCTACTGTAAAGTACAGAGGCTTTTTTCTAAACGACGAGTGGCCTTCGTTAGGCTCATGGGTAACCGAAAAGTTTGGAGACTTCAATGAAGAATTTTATGACAAGGTATTTCAACTGCTGCTCAGATTAAAGGGTAATTTTATGTGGCCTGCAATGTGGAGTGCCGTTTTCAGTGAAAACGGCAAAAGCTGTCCTACAGCAAACGCAATACTTGCAGATGCATACGGAATTGTAATGGGAACCTCCCACCATGAACCAATGTTCCGCGCAGGTGAAGAATGGAAGAAAATCAATCAACAATATGGATCAAATCCGGCCTGGGATTTTTCGTCAAATGCCGTTGCAATTACGAGGTTCTGGGAAGATGGATTAAAGCGTAATAAAGAATTTGAAAGCCTTATTACCTTAGGAATGAGAGGAGAGCAGGACTCGGCATTAGAGGGCTCAGAGAAGAAGAATATTGAGCTTCTGAAAGAAATAATAGAAACTCAAAAGTTATTATTAAAGAAGAACGGACTCGAAAATGCCCCGCAGGTTCTGACCATTTACAAGGAAGTGGAGAAATACTGGTACGGTTCAGAAAAGGCCGAGGGTTTGCGGTATTGGGATGTACTGGACGATGTAACCATTATGCTGGCAGATGATAATTTCGCAAATGTCCGTACCCTGCCCTCTGAAAATGAGAGGAACCGCAAGGGAGGCTGGGGCATGTACTATCACTTTGATTATCATGGAGGGCCTCGCTCTTATGAATGGGTAAATACCACTCCTCTCGAAAAAGTTTGGGAGCAGATGTCAATGGCTTATGATTACGGAGTCAGGGATATCTGGATAGTCAACATAGGAGATTTAAAGCCAATGGAATTCCCGGTTTCCTATTTCCTGGAACTGGCCTATGACTTTGAAACCTGGGGAACCAACGGAATAAATAAGACAAAAGAATACACAAGAAAATGGGTAGCAAAGCAGTTCGGAAGTGCCGTTGCAGCAAGCACAATTGATGGGATTTCCGGTATATTAGCCGATTATACAAAAATGAACGGCAGCAGGAAGCCTGAGGTTACCTTTTCAGACACTTACAGCTACACTAATTATAATGAAGCAAGCAGGGTACTTGAGAGAGCGATAGATATTGAAAAGAGAGCGGAAATGTATTATCAGCTCATGCCGGAAGAATTAAAAGCTGCGTATTATCAGCTGGTATATTATCCTGCTGCCGCATCGGCCAATATTGTTAAAATGCAGATTTACGCAGGACTTAATAATATCTACAGCAGCTTTAAAAGTGTCCTGGCCAATTACTACGCAGCCTTGGTAGAAGAATGTATACAAAGAGACAAGGATATGCAGAATTACTATAACGAGGGTATGTGCGAAGGAAAGTGGAAGGGCATGATGAGTTCTCCTCATATTGGATATACCCAATGGAGACCGGATGACTGGTCATACCCTGACATTAAGATTGTAAAACCTGAGAAGAGGAGCCAATTAATTGTGTGTATTGAAGGAGCGGAAACCGGTTGCCTTTCAGGAAATGTTGCTCTGCCCATATTCAGTAACCTCCTTAAGAATTGCCGTTCTTTTACTGTCAGCAATGGGGGAGACTCGGAATATGATTACAGAATAGAAAAAAGTGGGGATTGGATTATTATTGACAACACTGAAGGTATTATCTCCGACGGAAAAACCTTTACTATTTCAATAGACTGGAGTAAGCTTTCAGAAACCTCAACAGGTTTTTTAACTGTTAATGGTGCCGGAAAGGCGGTGCAAATAGTTGTTACAGCTGAGGTTACAAGCATAGAGGACTTCCCTCAAATGACTTTTTTTGAAGCTCAGGGTGTTGTATCGATTGAGGCTGAACATACAGCTGTCAGGAAAGCCAATAATGGTGTAGAGTGGAAGGTTATTGAGGACTACGGGCGTACCTTGTCCTCAGTAAAAATGTTCCCTACAACTGTTTCATTCGAAAAAATTGAAGACGCCCCTTATCTGGAATACAGATTTTTATTAAACGAAGCTTCGGTTTATACTTTAACAACTTATATTGCGCCCACAAATAATTTGTTGGAGAAAAGCAGATTAAGATATGCTGTGGTATTTGATAGTGGAGAACATGTTGTTTCAGATGCTCTTCCAAAGGAATTTTTCGCTGGCAGCTATGTTAATGATATATGGTGTAATGCTGTATTGGAAAATATTCATATCACCAGTACCGAACATAAGCTGTCAAAAGGTTTTCACACTCTGCGGTTCTTCGGGATGGATGCGGGGTTGGTGCTGCAAAAACTGGTTATTTCAAAGGGAAGGCTTCCGGAGTCTTACTTTGGACCTGAAGAGAGCTTTTATATTGGTTCCGGAGTTAATGACCAAAGATAACTTGACATTATTTCATAAATTGTCCGGTTTTGCCCATCTTATAGGCCAACAGAATCATACTCTTCTCCTCCTGTGTAAGCTCTCTGTTATACATCTTGGCAAACTGATTTATTAGAGCTTCTGTATCAATTACCCTTCTCTGCCGGCTTGGCGGTCTGATGACAGGAACCGCCGGGTCAAAAGTTTTTGGCAGTATAAAGGAGTTATAAATTTTTTTAAGAATTTCAGCCGTATAAAAAGCATCGTTATACGCATCATGAAATGTATTTTTTACAGGGATATTAAGTGCTTGAACTGCGTGCTCAAGCCGCAGCAGATTTTTAACGGGAAAATGGAAATGAAGAGAAACATAGGGTTGAATGTTAATGTATTTACGTGGTAAAGCTGTTTTGGTCAAACTATGAATATCGGCATTTCTATATAGTTCTGAAATATCGGAGGTTCCCCAGACACAAAAAACTGAGTCCTTATCTCCTATGAAATCTATAAATTGCTTATATACTTCGGGAAACATTTCAGCATTACTGAGTGTTTCCTGAGTTATTCCTGTCAATTCCTCAACAAAAGGGTTAAGCCTTTCATATATAATGGGTTTTACATATTTATTAAAATTATCTACTGTATTAAATTCAGAATCAAGTTTAACAGCTCCCAATTGTATAATTTCGAATGGTGGCTGTCTTTTCTGTACCAGTTTTCTATCCAGTGTAGTGTAATCCTGATTAAGTTCCAGGTCAAAAACTATATAATTCATAACAGCTCCTGAAGAACATAAAGTATTAATTGGAGATGTAAATTTATTATTAAAACGGTTATATTAATTTTATATACATTTAATTGTAACAATTATATAATGTAAAAGTGTATATTGGAAGGGGGTTAAAAATTGGGACCAATTAGACATATCAGCAGTTTGTCGGTTTCTTTTATGATAATTTCAACCATTTTATCAGTTGTAATACCCATCGCAGCGATAATTTTTATGGCGGTTAAAAAGAAACTTAACTGGAAAGCTACATTGTTTGGGGCACTTTTTTTTCTTGTTTTCGTAATCGTGCTTGAGAATATAATGCATAATATTGTATTAGGAGCAGATGCAACAAAATCTGTTGTATATCAAAACCTGCCTTTATACGTTATTTACGGCGGTTTTGCAGCCGGGATATTTGAAGAGACAGCGAGACTTTTATGCTTCAGGTTTATACTTAAGGTAAACAGTGAGAACACAATATATACCGGAATTTCGTACGGATTGGGTCATGGCGGTATTGAGGCCATGTTTATTGGTGGTCTTGCTTCGATAGGAAATCTTGTTACTTCAGTAATGTTTAACAGGGGATTGTTTGATAAACTTACCGATTCGTTGAACGGACAGCAGCTCGAAGCTTTCAACAAGAGTATTAACGATTTGATTAATGCTCCTTCCTACATGTTTTTGATAACTGGCGTCGAACGAGTAACGTCACTAGCATTACAAATTGCATTATCTTTACTTGTATTTAAGGCAGTCAGTGATAAAAAGTGGAAGTTCCTTGCTTACGCTGTGCTGATACATGCAGGTATAGATATGATAGCGATATTATTCCAAAGAAAAGTTATAACAAACATATTCCTGCTGGAAGGTGTAATTCTATTATTAACGGCTGCTGTGGTCTATGCTGCATTCAGAATTAACAGGGCCAAACCGCTTGAAGGGGAGATTTTAAATGAATAACATGAATCTAACAATGTTAACTGATTTTTATGAAATAACAATGGCAAACGGTTATTTTCAAAACGGCTGGAAAGATAAAATAGCATACTTTGATATGTTTTTCAGGAAGGTTCCTGATAATGGCGGGTTTGCTATAATGGCTGGAGTTGAGCAGTTAATCAATTATTTGAAAAAACTTGAGTTTAGCAAGGAGGATATAGATTATCTCCGGAGCAGAAATCAGTTCAGTGAGGAATTTCTTAAGTATCTCAAAGACTTTAAATTCAGCTGCGACGTATGGGCAGTCCCGGAGGGTACCCCCATTTTCCCTAACGAGCCTGTAGTTATTGTCAGGGGTCCGGTTATTGAGGCACAGTTCATTGAAACGATGATTTTATTGACAATTAATCACCAGAGTCTTATTGCCACAAAAGCGAACAGAATAGTGAGGGCAGCTCAGGGAAGAGATGTAATGGAGTTCGGCTCAAGACGGGCACACGGCTATGATGGTGCTATTTTTGGGGCTAGAGCCGCCTATATCGGAGGCTGTATAGGTACAGCATGTACAATTGCCGAAAAAGAGTTCAATATTCCTGCGCTGGGTACCATGGCACACAGCTGGATTCAGATGTTTCCCGATGAATTGGAGGCATTCCGCCTGTATGCCAGAACCTACCCTGATAATTGCACTTTACTGGTGGATACTTATAACACCTTAAAATCTGGTGTTCCAAATGCAATAAGGACTTTCAAAGAAGAAGTAGTTCCCAAGGGGTTCAGGCCAATTGGCATAAGAATTGATTCCGGAGATATTACCTACCTTTCAAAAGCTGCCAGAAAGATGCTTGATGAAGCGGGTTTTCCTGATTGCAAAATAGTGGCCTCAAATGCACTGGATGAATTCATAATCAGGGACATACTTATTGAAGGTGCTCAGGTAGATTCCTTTGGTGTGGGCGAAAGACTTATTACATCCAGATCTGAACCGGTTTTCGGGGGAGTATATAAACTGGTTGCTGTTGAGGAAGAAGGGGAATTAATACCAAAAATCAAGTTAAGCGAAAATGTGGGCAAAGTAACAAATCCTGGTTTTAAGCAGGTTTACAGGTTATATGACAGGGAGAGTAATAAAGCTATTGCCGATGTTTTGACGTTGAACGATGAAAGCATAAATGAAAATGAGCCTTACGAGATATTTGATCCTGAGTATACCTGGAAGAGGAAAGTATTAACCAATTTTTATGCTCATAAGCTTCTTGTTCAGATATTTGATAAAGGAAGATGTGTTTATGAAAGTCCTAGTACCCAACAAATAAAGGAGTTTTGCAAGCAGCAGGTAGCTACAATATGGGAGGAAGTAAAGAGATTCGAAAATCCACATAAATACTATATAGACTTGTCACAAAAACTATGGGATATTAAACAGGGATTGCTACAAAGCTACTCGGTGAAATAGGCTTAAAATAGTTCATAGCTGTATTGTTGGTAATAGAGCTTAAGAATAATAGTTACATTGGTGTAAACAAGAGAAAACAAGAGGCCCGATCAGATTCCTTATAAGGTTCTAATCGGGCCCGTTTTAAATCTGTATTATGTTAATAATTCAAGATTAAAGGTCTTTGTTATACTTTGGAGATTTGAGTACAATATCGTCATCCTTCATTTGTAACGGCATTGTACAGATAACAATATGCTTATGCTTTATAAGCTGCTTTTCAATAGTACTTCTTGTCCCATTGTGAAGGACATTGTTCCACCACCGTTTTACAACGAACTGGGGAAGGATAACCGTAATAATGTCACCTTTTTGATAATCATACTCGGCTGATTCAATAAACATCAGGAGCGGTTCAACAACCTTTCGGAAAGGTGAATACTTAATAATAAGAGGTATATCAGTATCAACCATGTTATATCTTTCATTGACCTTTTTACCTTGCTCTTCATCGATAGAAACATTAAAGGCAACAACATTATCAGAAATTGTTCGTGCATATCTTAATGCTCTGATACTTGCTTTGTTGATACTTTCAATAGGAACTATTACTCTGTTTCTATAAACATCCCGTGGAATACTTACTTCTTTCAACTCATCCGGAGTAATTTTAAGCTGTTTTAACAAAGCCGTGTAATGTTTTTTAACCTTCAGCATAAGGAAGATCATAGCTGGAATAACCACAACCACAATCCACGCACCCGTTGTGAATTTAGTAATGGCAATAATTATTACTATAACAAAGGTAACAAAGGCACCGAAGCCGTTAATTACTGCTTTTATAACCCAATTCTCACCTTTATTCCTAACCCATTTAAAAAACATACCTGCCTGGGATAATGTAAAGGATATAAAAACACCAATTGCATAAAGGCCAATAAGTTGTGTTACATTTGCCTTAAATATAATAATAAGGAAAGCTGCAATAGCTGAGAGAAAAATTATCCCATTAGAAAAACTTAACCTGTCGCCTCTCATACTGAGCTGTCTCGGTACATAACCCTCTTTTGCCATAACCGATATTAGGTTTGGGAAACCAAAATAAGCTGTATTTGCTGCGAGCACCAGAATGCCGAAGGAAAGAGCCGTTATAATATAAAACAAGATGCTTTTACCGAAAATCATTTCAGCTATTTGGATGAGCATTGCTCCCTTTTCCGGGTTGATGGGATAATAGTTTGCAATTATTGAAGTCCCTCCAAAAACAATCAGTACCAAAGTTGAAAGTAAAACTAATACAGACTTGGCGTTTTTTGTTGAGGGCTCTCTGAAATTCGGTACTGAATTACTTACAGCTTCAACACCTGTAAGGGCGGCGCAGCCGTTAGTAAATGCACTAAGGATAAGAAATAGTGAAACCGGCTCAAAGGTAGTTTCCGTTAAAACCAAGGGCTCAGGCTTATAGCCGAGAAATATCTTAACTACGCCAACAATAAGCATTAGTATTATTGAAAAAATAAAAAAGTAAGTCGGCAAACTGAAAATTTTGGCAGACTCCTTTATTCCTCTCAGGTTACCCAGAGTCATGAGAATTATAACGAGTACACACAAATATACAGTATAGGGCTTTAGTATAGGAAAAGCAGACACTATCTGATGTACTCCGGAGGCAATACTTACAGCTACAGTAAGTATATAGCTTATACACAGCGATGAACCTGCGGTTACACCTGCAATCAGACCTATATTTTCTTTTGCTACAATATAAGCACCGCCTCCGTTAGGATAGCAGTCAATAGTTTGTCTGTATGAAAGAGTCAATATACCCAATAAAAGAATTATAGCTATTGATATAAATGCCATATATTTGAAGGCAATTAATCCGATTACAGGCAACAATACTAATAAAATTTCTTGTCCTGCATAGGCTACCGAGGAAATTGCATCACTTGAGAGTATGGGAAGCCCCCATAGAATACCAAACTTTTCGCCATTTATCTCTTCATTTTTTAGAGGTCTGCCTATTAATAATCTTTTAATCGACTTGTTCATCTGAATCTCCCGAATATTATTAGTAAATTGTACATAATTCAATACAACATTTATTAATTATAATGATATTAGCATATCTTGTAAACTAACTTTTAATATATATTATTTCACATTTTATGAAAAATAGTTGATTAAATATTATATTTGTTATATATTATATATAACAAATATAATATGGCGGTGAAAAATAGTGTATCTGAAAATAGACTTCGAAAGTGAAAAACCTATATATACACAGCTTATAGAACAGATAATCGAGGGAATTGCTTCAGGGGAAATCAAGGAAGGTGAGACTCTTCCGTCCGTCAGGCAAATGGCCGAAGATATCGGTATAAATCTACACACTGTGAATAAGGCGTACACTTTACTTAAAAATGAGGGATACATCAAACTAGACCGAAGGAAAGGAGCAATAATTAACCTGAATTTCGACCAAACGAAAGAAACTATTAAAAGGAAGCTTGGTGAGGATTTAAAGGTTGTATTGGCAGAGGCTTATTGTAAAAAGATTACCAAAGAAGAGCTATATGAAATATTAAATGAAATTTACAGTAATTATGAAAAAGCTTAGCTAATTTCGATAAATAAGTTTTAAAGGAGTGTTTTTTGTGAGTAATTACTTTGTGTTTATAAACTACTTTTTTATTACAGTATTGTTTTTATTCGGTCTGTTTTTACAGGAAATCAGTGAGTTTAACAAAAGATCTATATTTTATGGTGTAAGAATACCTATAGGATATGAATCTAGAGAAAATCTCAGGGTACTTCAAAAGAAATATAAAAGGAATTTATCTATGAGCTTTCTTCTGGTTTTGGTAGCTTTGACGCTTCTGTTATACTTTTCTCCGGAAGAAATAGCAGCTATTGCATTGGTTCCTGAAACCTTTATATGGTTGGCAGTATTAGCTGCAAACTATCTTTTTATTCACCAAAAAATAAAGAAAATAGGACAGCAGGAAAATTGGAAATTTGATAATAATTCTGTAATCATTGATACGAGTTACAGGAAAAATACCAGTGATGACAAGATATCAATTTCATCTCGATGGTTTCTGGTACCCTTTACTATAGTGATTATCACATTAGCTGGTATGCTTATACAGGTAAATTTAACAAGCAATAGTTCGGGTGAAGGCTTAAATCTTTTTGATGAAGGTTTTCCGGCGTTAATGTTTTTTGTAGCGCAGATATTATTTAACATCATATTCCTTGTAAATCATAAAATTACACAAAAGACCAAGCAGTCCTTGAATGGTGGCAGAATCGGAGAAATTAAATATCGAAGCAGAAAAACCAGATATATTTTATCTGTAGGGTATCTTACAATAACAATTTATATTAACCTTTTACTGATGCTGGTAATCTTTTGTATGTGCAATATATTAAGTGAAGCAATTTTAACTACAAGCATTTTAGTTTCACTAATTATTCCCGTTGCAATAGGTGCTGCAATGATTATTGCTGCAGCTAAAAGTACTAAAGATGTTAACTATAAGCCTGAATCAGAAATTGAAAAACAAGTTGTTAATATTCGTGATGATAATCATTATAAATTTGGCACAATATATTGCAATGAAAACGACCCTTCGCTTTTTGTAGAAAAGAGGTTTGGACTGGGCTTTACACTTAACTTTGCTCGGCCGGCAGCTAAAGTAATTGTGGGGATAATCGCACTTATACTTATCGGAACCATTGTTCTGATTACATCTATGCCGGGTATGACAAGGGAAAGGCAGGTTAATATAAGTGATGACCTGATCTCTATATCTGGAGTTTGGGGGACGGATATCAAAAAGGAGCAAATAGAAAAGATTACTCTTGAGACAACCCTTCCTTCTATTATAACAAGAACAAATGGAGCAGATATAGGAGATAAGCTATTTGGGCATCATAAACTGGTCGGGTATGAGGACTCTGTTCTTTTCTTGATAGATAGAACAAAACCCTTTGTAGCTATTTATCTAAAAGATGGAAGCTTGATTTTAATAAATTATACTGATGAATCTAAAACAGAAATGCTTTATAGAAATATAAACAGTACTTTAAACCTTAAATAATGATTGGAAAAGGCTGTTGGAGAATATCCAACAGCCTTTTTGGGGTTTTTGATAATTCTGGTTTACTGGTATTAGCAGGTTATCTTTGTAAAAGTCTAATTTCCATCCAATCAATTGCAATCCAGTCTTCAGCAGCAGTGGAGGAGGTATTCTCTATAACAACTCTGTTGTTTCTCCTCAAGTTGGGAATGTTAAAAGTAAGGTCTCTCCAGTTGGTAAACATACCGCCTGCGGGTGAACCATGCGGCAGCTGAAGTCTACCATTGAATATAACACTTCCATTAAATGTTATCCTTGCTGAGTACCTGTTTACCGGAACATTGTAATGGTCGTCAAGGACAGCTCTAATAACTATTCTTGATCTTTGGTTTCCTGGAACAAGCAGAAAAGCAGGTGAATCAAAAGTCCAAGTTCCGCGGTTTCCTGTATAAAGAATATCGGCATTTCTGCTTGGATTACCATAGTTGGGATAACCGGTAAGCTCTTTAAATAGAGTAATATTTGCTGTAGCAGGGTTATTGCTTAATTGAGGCTGCGGCTGTCTGTATTCGTCCTGGGTTACATAAGTATCGCTATCTGTATACGTATCATAGGAACTTTGGGGTGGATAATGTTGAGGCATAGAATGGTATTGACCTGAATACTGTATTCCGGGATAACCTGAGTAATCTTCATATCTCTGTTGACATAACTTATCCTGGCTATGGCTTATAAATGGTAATCTAATGTATGGTGCAGTCATATAATCATCTCCACTTCTAATTCATATCATATTCATTTTTATATATCCATAATATTCCCGGGAGATGCATTATGTTACCTATGGTGGGGTCAACCTGATTAATAAAAAATGATATTTGGTTAAATAAGGATTAGATGCTATAATTAACTATATATAAATTAAACGGAGGCGAAATAGTGAGTTTCTTTGGCAATATTATATGGTTAGTTTTCGGAGGTATTATTTCAGCGATATTATGGTTTGTGTCAGGGTTGATTTTGTGTGTAACAATAATAGGGATTCCTTTCGGTGTTCAATGCTTTAAAATAGCATCCTTTGTTATCTGGCCCTTTGGAAGAAAAGTTGAGATAGGTAATTTCGGGGTAGGAGGCTTACTTTTCAATATTATCTGGTTAATATTATTTGGATGGGAATTTGCTGTCTTACATTTCGTTGTCGGATTGATCTTTTGTATCACAATAATAGGTATTCCTTTTGGACTTCAGCATTTTAAGTTCGCACAGCTTGGATTAATACCTTTCGGTGCCAGAATAATTTAAAACAGAAAACATAGAGTTTTATATAGAAACTCCCAAAGCAAAACGTAAAAAAATATTTCTTCTACCAAACTAAGTGGTATAATTTTTGATAGCCCTTTAGGCAAAATTCAAAATATATGGAGAATTATATGAAACACATAATTAGACTATTCAAACTTGCCAAACCCTGGACTAATTATCTTGTGGTATCAACAATAGCGTTGTTTATGATTTCAGGAATAAACCTGATCTCACCGTACATAACTTCTAAAATTATTGCTATAATGGAAGGCGGAAATTATAAGAGTTCCATAGATACGATAATAATTCTGTCGATGGTGCTTCTGGGATGTTTTGCGCTTAGAGCGCTATTCCAGTTCCTTAATAATTACTTTTCGCATGTTGCTTCCTGGAGTTTGGTTGCAAGGCTAAGAGGTGTACTGTATAATCACTTTCAAAAGCTGTCAATGAGCTATTATCATGACAAACAAACCGGACAGCTTATGTCCAGAGTTGTAAATGATATAAACACTTTTGAAAACCTTATAGCACATGCAATACCGGATTTAATAACAAATATTATTACTCTGGCAGGGGTTTTGATTATCCTTGTCTTTATAAATCCCCTGCTTTCTTTACTGGTCTGTATACCCATACCTTTTATTGCTTTCTTATCCATAGTTTTAAGAAAAATTAGAAAATATTTTAAAGTTGGTCAGGCAAAGATAGCAGAGCTTAATGCAGTGCTTCAGGACAATTTTTCCGGAATGAAGGAAATTCAGGTATTTAACAAACAAGAATATGAACTGGGAAAAGTATCTGAGAAATCCGAAGAACATTCTTCTGCATTGATAAAGGCTTTGTTTTATTCCGGTATATTGAATCCCACCGTTAACTTTATTTCTTCGATTGGTACGGTTATAGTACTGATAGCAGGTCCCCTCCTGGCTTTAAAAACAGGTCTCAGCATTTCAGAGGTTGTAGCCTTTTTACTTTATCTGAATTTATTTTATACTCCTATATCTACACTTACAAGGGTAGTTGAAGATATGCAGCAGGCCTTGGCCGGGGCGGAAAGAGTATTTGAAGTACTGGACACTGAGCCGGACATTACTGATAAGCCCGAAGCCATAAAAATTGGTAAGTTATCAGGTGCTGTGGAATTCAAAAATGTCAGCTTTTCATATAAAGGAGATATCCCGGTGCTGGAGGATATCAACTTTAAAATCGAGCCGGGGCAGATGGTAGCACTTGTGGGACCTACAGGAGTTGGGAAAACAACAGTATCAGCCTTGATAGCTAGATTTTACGATCCGAATTCAGGCGAAATAATGATGGATGGTATCGATATAAGGGACATGACTTTGGAGTCACTTAGAAATCAGCTCAGTATAGTCCTGCAGGATGTATTCCTTTTTAATGGGACAATAGCGGAAAATATAGCTTATGGCTGTACCAATGCAACTCAGGAACAGATAGAAGAAGCTGCAAAGACTGCCTTCATACATGACTATATAGTGTCTCTGCCTGAAAAGTATGATACTGTAATCGGTGAAAGAGGAGTACGACTAAGCGGAGGTCAGAAGCAAAGAATCTCCATAGCAAGGTCAGTTCTGAGAAATTCACCTATCCTTATACTAGATGAAGCTACCTCCGCTGTAGACACTGAGACCGAAACCGAAATACAGAAAGCTATTAATCAGATTGCCGGAACCAGGACACTCATAGTTATTGCCCACAGGTTATCTACGGTAAAAAGGGCGGATAAGATAGTTGTACTTGAAAACGGCAGAATTGCCGAGGAAGGGCAGCATGAGGAGCTGTTGAAACTAAATGGGGTGTATGCGAATCTGTGTAATATCCAGAGCCTGATGTAGAGGCTTATGACAATAAACAGCTATTACTAATTACTCTTACATTACCTCAATATTGAATTACTAAAAACAAAATAAAATTTCATAAGAAAAGAGGTTTCATAAATAGTGAAAAAAAGCATAGAAAACTTTTGGTATTACTACAAATACTATTTACTTGTAGGTGTCTTAATTATTTTTGTCGCAGTATTGGCAATTTTTTTTACAGGCGGAAGTATTCCTCCTGATATCCAAATCGGCTACGTTTCCGATGGCAGAGAAATAAGCGATGATGCAAAAAATTATATCAATACATATTTCGAACAGGTTATTACCGATGCAAACGGCGACAATAAAAAAACACTGGACATAGTTCCTCTGATTGGGCCTCGTGTTGACGTTGAATTTTCTGACAGCGGTGCTCAAATAGTACTTGTAGATGGACATACTCTTGACATATATAAAATGAAGGGTGTTTTTGAACCTCTTGATAAGGTGGTTTCAGACTATGATATTGATATTAGCGGAAATACCCAGGTAAAAGGTATGGTTGAAGGCAAAAGTGAAGAACATACTTATGCAATACCTGTTGAAAAGATAAAGTATTTGCTTGATATGGGCTTCCCGGGAGAGGATTATTATTTAACTGTACGGGTGGAATATGATAACAATGAAGAAGCAAAAACAAAAAATAATAATTCCTATTCCGTTTTGGACAGAATGCTGAAGTACAAAGGGTAAACTTGTTCATAAGAGTTAGTGTGAGGTTTTAACCACCATACTAACTCTTATTTTTGCCTTAACCGGAGTAATCTTTTGCTTATGGCTATGTTAAACAGTTATTCCTATAATTTTACTGCAAAGTATTGACACGATATATCAGAGTGATATAATGTGAAATATATCACTCTGATATATTGTTGCGGAGGGGAAGTTTAAATGAAAAACAAAACCATGTATGCCGTACTGGGTGTACTGAGCCTTTTAGGCCCCATGTCGGGGTACGACATTAAAAAGTTTTGCGACAAAAGTATTTCATATTTCTGGAATGAAAATTTCGGACACCTTTATCCGGTGATGTCTCAGTTAGAGGAGTCCGGGCTAATTCAAAGGCATTCAGAGGAAGTGTCTCTTAGAAAGAAAAGCTACGCCATTACCGAAAAAGGAGTGGAGGCACTAAAAAATTGGCTTGTGGAACCTGTTGAGTTTCAGCCTGAAAGGTCGGAACTTCTATTAAAACTTTCCTTTGGAAATCAAATGAATTCTGAGGATACCATAAATATGTTACAAGACGCAAAAGAGAGAAACGTACTTAAGTACAACCAGCTTAACATGATTTATTCCTTTTATCTAAATAATGAGGATGCTCAAAAAAAGCCACAGTATCCTTATTGGATTTCAGCATTGAGATACGGATTAAATTCGCTTAGTGCATCACTCACGTGGTTTGACGAGACAATTGAATATCTGGACAATTATCACAAACTAAAAAAATAAATCTGATGGAGGTGAAGAGGCTTATATGCCTCGTATGTTATGAAATTGGAAAGTGGATTGGCAGTACTTGAACTGGAACCGAATGTTCCCAATGTAGGTGGGACAATGTATCCTGTTTTAATTTGGGATGAGGAGGATGCTGTATTAATAGATACAGGCCTACCCGGGCAGGCTGAAACAATTACAGCCCTTATAAGGCAGGAAGGGCTTCAGCCTGAAAGCGTGACACGAATCATTATTACACATCACGATATGGATCATATAGGAAGTCTGGCACAACTTACAAATTATATCAATAGCAATGGGGCTGATTCGAATTCAGTTGAAGTCCTGTCCCATCCAATTGAAAAGCCCTACATCCAATTTGAGAAAATGCCTATTAAATTCTCAAAAGAAACACTTGAAAAACTAAAAAAGCAGATGTCAGAATTACAGCAAGGGCAGCAGGAACAAATTCAAGGCATGTTTTCAAATAATAAGCCTAATGTAACAGGAATATTAAACCACGAGGAGAGGTTAAACTGCTGCGGAGGCATTAGAATTTTGCATACTCCCGGTCATACGCCAGGGCATATTTGTGTTTACCTGGAAAGATACAAGACTTTGGTTGCAGGCGATGCCCTGAATATATATAATGGGGAACTTGCAGGGGCCCATCCGGACTTTACTTATGATACAGATATGGCGAGAAGGTCTATAGAAGTTCTTACTAAATATGATATACAAAGGGTTATCTGCTATCACGGGGGGGTATTATCCGGAGATATTAACACCATGTTAAATAAACTAATATAGAGTAAGCTTATGTTTTTTTAGCTGACCTAGTTATATATGGAATTAATGTGATATAATAATTAATACATGAAGAGATGAAATGAGGAGGATTAGAATAGATGGATCTGGGTGCATTAATTCCTATATTGGCAATTACATTAATTTTTGGTCCAAAACTTTTTAGTGAGGTTAAGGACTATCTTCTAAAAAAGGAACAGCTCAAAGCAGATACCGAGTTAAGAGCTGAGGCATTGAGATTAAAAAACAGTCTTGAACTAGAACAGTTTATTAATTCCGGAAGTATGCCTAATTCGACGAACAGTACCACACGTCCTTATACACAGCAGAATGTCCCTAATGATGGTTTAAACGTAGAAAATAGCGACAATTTAAATCAAAAAAGGAACTCACAGTATGAAAGATACTGATATTAAATATCCTGAGGAGAAAGCCCAAATGTACAGACTGCTTTTTTCTCAGATGGAAGCACTGCTGGAGGGTGAAAAAGATGTTATAGCAAATCTGGCAAATGCTTCAGCGTTGTTAAATGAGGTATTAAAAGATATAAACTGGGTGGGATTCTACCTTATGAAAAGGGGAGAATTAATTTTAGGTCCTTTTCAAGGTAAAGTGGCATGTGTCCATATAGAAGTTGGGAAAGGTGTTTGCGGTAGGGCGGTTTTGGAAAACGAAATTAAGTTGGTAGAGGATGTACACAAGTTTCCGGGACATATCGCCTGTGACAGTGCATCTAATTCTGAATTAGTAATACCATTAAGAAAAAACGGTAAAATCGTTGGCGTTTTGGACATCGACAGCCCGCTGTATGGAAGATTTGACTCAACAGATGCTGAAAATCTGGACAGAATTGCAAAGGTTATTGAAGAAGCATGTGACTGGGAAATTGATTGATTTATATACTTAAAAGATAAACGGTTTATATATAAGTTGTTATGAGTGTTAAAAAGAGCTGCAACCGGTAATATGATGGCTGCAGCTCTAGTTATATACCCTGATAGCATGGGTTTTACTTGTTTCTCCAGGAACCATCCTCACAGCAAACAGATTGGGAGCCATCTTCGTTTACAATTATTGAGCCTACAGCGTGCCTCTTATGGTCATAGACACAGAAGGGATCCTTACCGGCATTACCTTCAGGTTTCTGTGAAACAGGTTTTACTTCATTTTGCTCACTTATAATATTTACTGAAATGCTATCCTGCTTTTTATGATTTTGCATTATATCAATCCTTTCAGTACTTTAAAATTTTCACATTATAAATATGTGTTACTTTAATAAAAAACATTCAAATATATAATTCCAAAAAGTAAGAATATGGAACAGAATTTAAAGCCTTACTGTTAAATATTTAAGATAAGTTTAATATAATCTTCATAAATCCTACACAACCTATTAATAATTTTAAAGTTTAATGTTAATATCTCAGAAATTGTGGTATATATACTAGTGAATACTATAATTAATGTAATGAAAGGAGTGTGTAGCTTTGTTGGATTCTAAGAAATGCTTGGAGATATATGAGTTTTGTCAACAACAGTATCAAAAGTTGGAAAAGAAAAATGGCCACTATAGCCCCAAGCATGATAAAATAGTAATGGAACTTGCAGCTAAAGAGTTTCAGATGAGTGATGCGGTCATCAATAAAGCATTTGATTTAGCTGCACAAACACTAAGTAAAAACAGTAAGGCGAATTCAGAGAAGATTATAAGGAATAAACTTATTGGTAAGATGATCTAACATAAATAAATTAGGAGGCATTAACTTTTGTTAATGCCTTTGTTTATATAATCAGGAACCACATCTAAAAATGAAATAACGAGCAAAACGACAATAATAATACCAAATGAAAGATTGAAATTGTACTTGAGCACAAAATTAGTACGAATGCTTAAAACGGCAAAGTTCAATTAAAATAAGTCCACATTTGCATTTGTTAATGTTACTGGATTCCGTTATAATTGAATCTATACTTTTCAGAGGAAAATTTATACAAAAAGTTAAAATAGTGGGGGTGAGTCAATATGTATTATTTCTATATAGTAATATTTTTAGTAGGTGTATTATATACTTTTGTTTCACTTATTATAAGTGGGATATCAGGTGCAATGCATGGGGGAAGTGATTTAGGCTCGAGTGCTGACGGACACATAGGACAACACAGTCATGTTGACATTGGTCATGGTCATGCTGATGCTGGAAGTACTGCACATATTAATGGAGGAAATCATGCGGCTGGACACCATGGTGCTGACATTCAAGGTGATCATGGACATTCCGGTGATTCGGGTGGTGGCTCAAACAGTTTATTATCATGGTTTGCAATATTGATAAATCCAATCGTAGCGGTATCCTTTCTGACTGTTTTTGGTGGATTTGGTATAATGGGAATTAAGCTGTTCGCTTGGAGTTCAGTAATGGTGTTTATTGTTGCCATTATTTCGGCGGTTGCAGTTTCTTCTATACTCTATAACTTTGTTGTAAAACCGATTTATAGAAGTGAAAATACCTCGGATGTTTCAAGGGATAGATTAATTGGAATTCAGGCAGAGGTTACAACTGATATTTTGGAGAAGGGCTATGGCACAATCCAATATACAGTAAATTCATTGAAATATACCGGACCGGCTAAACATATAGAAGAAATGCCCGTTAAGCAGGGAAAAAAAGTAGTAATATGTAAGATTGAAAACAATACCTTCTATGTAACTGAGCTACAAGGTATGTAGCTAGCTAAAAAAAGTGATTTTTATCTTTTTACTTAAACATTTGATATTCGGTGAAAAACAAACTTAATAATAACACACTCAGATATTGAGATGAGAATAATTTAAACTCAACTTCTGAAGGTGTTAATATATAAAAATTTAAAAGGAGTGTCAAAAATGGTTGATTTTTCTTTATACTTAGTGCCCGCGTTAATTATTGTTGTTATCTTTATTCTTTTATTTATGTTCGTTTCAATGTATAAAAAGGTTCCGCAGGACAAAGCATTGGTAGTTACTGGTTTTAGAGGCAGAAGAGTTATTACCGGCGGTGGTGGTGTTGTAGTGCCAATGTTGGAAAGAACAGACGTTATATCTCTTGAAAACATGCAGATTGACATCAGAATAGACGGCGCATTAACCTCACAGGGCGTTGGTATAGTTGCTGATGGTGTGGCTGTAGTAAAAGTAAAATCCGATAAGGATTCAATTCTTTCAGCAGCAGAACAATTTAACACCTCAAAAGGGTTGGATTACATGTTGAATGTAATAGCAAAAACTACTCAACAGGTGCTGGAAGGTAAGCTTAGAGAAATTGTTTCAAAAATGACTGTTGAAGAAATATATAAAGACAGGGAAACTTTTGCATCACATGTTCAAGGGGTTGCAGCAACTGAATTGCAGAACATGGGTCTGGAACTGAAAGTATTGACAATAAAAGATATTGCAGATAAAAACGGATACCTTGAAGCACTTGGTAAGCCTAGAATAGCTGAAGTTAAGAGAGATGCACAGATTGCTGAAGCGAATGCAACAAAGGAAACAAAGATTAAAACTGCTGAAGCTAACAGAGAAGGTGAAGCAGCAAGAATTCTGGCCGAAACTCAGATAGCAGAAGCTATTAAGGAAAAAGAACTGAAGGTTCAGTCCTATAATAAGGATCAGCAGACTGCAAAGGCTGACGCCGACCTTGCATATGATATCAGATCAAACATAGTTAAAAAAGAAGTTGCCGAAACTGAAATGCAGGTTATAATTGTCAAGAAACAGAAGGAAATTGAGTTAGCAGAGCAGGAAGCACTCAGAAGAGAAAAAGAATTGGAAGCTACAGTCAGGAAGCAGGCTGATGCTGAAAACTATCAGGCTACAAAAGTAGCAGATGCAAGCAAGTATAGAGAAGTAACCGCAGCTGAAGCAAGATCCAGAGCGATTGAAATGGAAGGTGAAGCTAAGGCAAAGGCTAAGAGAGCTGAAGGTATGGCTGAAGTTGAAATAATAAAAGCAAAAGGTGAGGCTGAAGCAGCTGCAATGGCAAAGAAGGCTGAAGCCTTCAAGATGTACAATGATGCCGCCGTAACTCAGATGATTATCGAAAAATTACCTGATATAGCACAGGCTATAGCAAGTCCTCTCGCTAAAACCGAAAAAATTGTTATCGTTGATAACGGTAATGGTGGTGAAGCCAAAGGTGCTGCAAAGGTTACTGGCTATGTAACAGATATAATTTCTCAACTGCCTGAGACAGTTGAAGCTTTGACAGGCATGAATGTGCTGGATCTTCTCAAAAAGAATCCTGCTATTGTTCAGGATGTTAAGCCAACAGAACAAAATAACGCTTAAATTTAGATAAAGTAGTTGAAACTTATCTATATATTAGTACAAAGAGAAAAGCCAGTATATTTCTTTCGATGAAAATATACTGGCTTGATTTTTATGAACTTAGATATTTTTGTAAATGGTATTTTAGCCTTCCAAGTCTTGTTTTATTGTTACGCTCTTGGATAATTCAAACAGCAACTTGGGATTTACATGCAAATCCAATTGCTGTATCTCATAATATTTCATTGCTTTACCATCTTCTGAAATTTCGTGATTTCCTTTTATAAGATTGGCTGATTCAAGCTTTCTTAAATGCATATAAAGCAATGGTCTGCTTATATTGACTAATCTCGCAAGTTCACTGACATACTGTCTGTTTTGATATAAAATACCCATTATTTTAATTCTTAGGGGATTGGACAGGGCATCAAAAAATTTAACTAATTGATCCCCGGAACTGAGCCAGTCCGGTACAGAATTATTAGCAGCCGGCATCTTATTCTACTTCCTTAAGCATTTTTTCAATTGAGCAAATTTTATCTTTTAGTTCTGACAATTCTTCACGCACTTCTTTATTTGAGACCATTAAATTATTAGCCATTGTTCTATAGGAATCAAATACATTTAGTTGGTTTTTGTTATTGGATCTTATGACGGTTACAGTTATTATTATTGCTGCTATCACTGCTGCAATCATTATAACGCCGGCAATAAGAAAAATTAGCATTAAGCTCATCATTAAAGTACCTCCCATATTAGTAAATTTTTACATTTCACATGTAATAATTATATTACATGTGAAATGTATTGTCAACATATAGGTTGGATTCATAAAAAAATACCACTTGAGTTTTTATTTTTGACTTAATATACCCCTATAAGTTATACTAGTTTTCGTTGATATTGTTTATTACAAAAATAGTAACAGATACATGTTATGAAAAATACAAATTCAGAACACTTAGCAGGGGGTTGGTTTGTTGTTAACAGCCGACACCTATTATTGAAATGTGATTTGGAGGCAGAAAGATGAGTATATTGACCGTAGAAAACGTGAGCCACGGGTTTGGAGCCAGAAAAATATTGGAAGACGCCTCTTTCAGACTTTTAAAGGGTGAACATGTTGGCCTTGTGGGCGCGAACGGAGAAGGCAAATCAACTTTTTTAAATATTATCACTGGTAAACTTATGCCTGATGAGGGTAAGGTTGAATGGTGTAACAGAATAACCACAGGATATCTTGATCAGCATACCGTATTGACTCCGGGCAAGACTATCCGAGAAGCATTAAGAGAAGCTTTTCAATATATGTTTGACCTTGAAAAGGAAATGCTTGAAATCTATGAAAAAATGGGCGATGCTTCGGAGACAGAAATAAATGCAATGATGGAGGACGTTGGTGATATCCAGAATGTTTTGGAGCATAACGGCTTTTACATTCTTGACGCTAAAATCGAGGAAGTTGCTAATGGTCTTGGGCTGGGAGATATCGGGCTGGAAACTGACGTTGGAAATCTCAGTGGGGGACAAAGAGCAAAGGTTCTGCTGACAAAGCTCTTACTTCAGAATCCTATGATTTTAATACTGGACGAACCTACAAACTTTTTGGATGAAAATCATATTAACTGGTTAAAAAATTACCTTAAGGAATACGAGAATGCATTTATATTAGTGTCACATGATATACCATTCTTAAATGATGTAGTTAATGTAATTTATCATGTGGAAAATGCGGTACTTACCAGGTATTCGGGTAATTATGACGAGTTCCAGAGAATGTACCAGCTCGCAAAACAACAAACCATGCAAGCATACGAAAAACAGCAGAAGGAAATAGAGAAGCTGGAAGATTTCATTGCAAGAAATAAGGCAAGAGTTGCTACAACAAATATGGCTAAAAGCCGGCAAAAAAAGCTTGATAAGATGGAAATTATTGAAAAAGTTAAGGAAAAAGCTAAACCCATATTTAATTTTAGAGAAGCGAGAGCTCCCGGGCGTTATCTATTCCAGACGCATAACCTTATTATAGGATATGAGTCTGCATTGACAGGGACTTTAAATATATCTCTTGAACGAGGTCAAAAGGTTGCGATTAAAGGGGTAAACGGCTTGGGTAAATCCACGCTGCTTAAAACCCTTCTGGGAATACAAAAACCCTTTGCCGGTGAGGTTAAATTAGATGATTACCTTTATCCGGGCTATTTTGAGCAGGAGTCAGAAAGGTATAATACAAATACTGCTCTGGAAGAGGTCTGGAATGACTATCCTGGCATGTCCAACGCTGAAGTGCGAGGGGCATTAGCAAAATGCGGACTTACCACCGAGCATATTACCAGTCAGATGATGGTTTTAAGCGGAGGAGAAAATGCCAAGGTCAGATTGTGCAAACTTATGCTTAAAGATGTTAACTGGCTTATACTTGATGAACCTACAAACCACCTCGATGTTGATGCGAAAGAAGAGCTTAGACGTGCAATAAAGGAATTCAAGGGTACTGTTTTATTGGTTTGTCATGAACCGGAGTTTTACCAGGATTGGGTAACCGATGTTTGGAATGTTGAGAATTGGACTACTAAAATAGTTTAATGAATCAATAAATCAGAGGAATATGTAATTTGGTAAAAATAATAAGAATATTTAAATTGGGACAGCAGTAGTACTGTGTGATATTCTCCCTTCTAAGCAGACAAGTTTTATTATTCACTTATCTACCTGAAAGGGAGAATATCAGTGGGGATTATTGCTGTCCTTTTTGCTATTAATAAGCACCTGAAATTAATTTGCAACTGTGTTATTAAAAAAGCAGACTTTATTTAATTTCAAGTTTCAGAATATCTATTTATTTAATAATTGAACAATAATGAAAATAGTGTTAACATAAATTATGAAACGATTCATGAAATATAGAGCGTGGATAGCATGAAATTCCATTCGGTTGATAATAGTGCTTTTCATGCAGCGAAAAGCCACTATGTGTCTTTTCATAACTATTTGTGTACGCGTAATGCGCGTAGATGGGAGATAATATGCAGAACATGGAGCTATATAAATATGTGGGAAGCATGCAACAGGTAGCCTTTGTACGACCCATTTCTTTTAGAGAAGGAAGGGCAGGTGGAGTAAAAGGTTACGATGTTAAAAACGGAGAACTACGTTATCAGATAGCTGTTGATAAGTGCCTGGATATAATAGATTTCTCTTATAGAGGAGTGAATATTAATTTTTTAGCCAAGCAGGGGCTAATAGGACGGGCAGACTATGATACACACGGTGAAGAGGGACTCAAAAGCTTAATGGGAGGCTTGCTTTTTACATGTGGTATGGAAAACACCTGTCTTCCATGCGAAGAGAATAATAAACATTATCCTATGCATGGAAGAATCAGGTCTACTCCGGCTGAGCATGTTAGTGCTGACGGAGAATGGAAGCAGGACAGATATGTGATCTCAGTCTCAGGGAAAATGAGGGAGGCGGAGCTATTCGGGAAGAACTTAACCATGAGACGAAAAATAGAAACAGTATATGGAGAAAAGAAGCTTACAATTACTGATACAATCGAAAATAATGGGTTTAGTGAAGAGCCTGTTATGCTTCTATACCATTTCAATTTCGGATATCCTTTTTTAGATGAAAATGCAGTGGTACTTTTGCCAACCATAAAGGTGACACCTCGAGATAAAGAAGCCCGAAAGGATGCAGATAGATGGAATATTATGGAGAAACCTGCAGTCAATGAACCGGAAAGAGTATATCTTCACGAATTGGCAGCAGACAGAAATGGAGACACCTTTGCCTGCTTGTTTAATCTAAAAAGCAATATCGGTATCAAAATAAAGTTCAATAAGCGGTATTTGCCTAAATTTGTACAGTGGAAATCTATTTCTGCCGGTGACTACGTAATGGGGCTGGAGCCCACAAATTCAAATGTATACGGCAGGACTCAGGAAGGATTAAAAATCCACAAACTGCAGCCCTTTGAGCGTGAGGAAATATGTATAGAATTTGAGATTCTTAACAGTAGTGAGGAGTATCATGATATATGTGGTGAAATAGACAGACTGGTTAATATGAATTTAAAGGGATAAATTATATTGAATTATCCCAAGGAATATCATATAATATAAATATGAAACGTTTCATGAAAATACATATAGAATCTTTATTCTTTCAACCATCTTAAAAAGATATAGTCTGATAGGAGATAAGCTCATGACAGGAAAAGAAAAATTAAAGCTTGCAATAAGTCATATAGAGGGACCGGTGCTTTTTGATATTGGGGGTATGCCTACTACTGGTATCCATTGTAAAGTGGTAGAAGGCTTAAGAGAGTATTATGGGTTGGAAAAAAAACCTATTAAAATTCTAGAACCGGTTCAAATGCTGGCTTTCGTTGAAGAGGATTTGAAAAATGCAATGGGCATACAGACCACTCCTCTGTGGAATGCAGGGACAATGTTTGGCTTCAAGCAAAAGGATAAATTCAAGGAGTGGAAGACTCCCTGGGGACAGACGGTGTTGGTAGCTGAAGATTTTGTTACCAGCACCGATGAAAACGGTAACACATTTATTTATTCATGTGGTGATATATCATATCCACCTGCAGGCTGTATGCCCAAAAATGGAGTTTATTTTGACAGTATAAATCGAGCTCCCGAGTTTGATGAAGATGATTATGATATTAAGGATAATTTTGAAGAATTTGGTCCCATAGCCCATGAGGATCTTGAATGGCTAAGGGCGCAGCGACCATTGTTTGAAAATACCGGGGATGTAGTAATGGGTAACCTTGGGGGCACAGCTTTTGGTGATATTGCGCTGGTACCAGGACCACAACTAAAGCAGCCAAAGGGAATAAGGGACATTACTGAGTGGTATGTATCAATCGTATCCAGACCTGAGGTACTACACGAAATATTTGAATACCAGCTGCATTACGCAATAGAGAACTTAAAAAAGATGCATGATGTTTTAGGTGAAACAATACAGGTTGCATATATCTGCGGAACTGATTTTGGCACACAGAACGGACCATTTTGCTCAAATGAAGTTTTTAACAAGGTCTACGCACCTTACTATAAAAAAGTTAATGACTGGATTCATCAGAATACCACCTGGAAAACCTTCAAGCATTGCTGCGGAAGTATATACAAGCTTATCCCAGAGATAATAGATGCAGGTTTTGATATTTTAAACCCCGTTCAATGGACAGCTAAAAATATGAATATGAATTTACTTAAGGATTCGTTTAGTGATAGGGTTACCTTCTGGGGAGGCGGGGTAGATACCCAAAAAACATTACCCTTCGGTTCTCCAAAGCAGGTTCATGATGAGGTGTTGGAGTGCTGTAAGCTATTCGGCAGGAATGGAGGCTTTGTATTCAATACAATTCATAATATACAGCCGGGTGTACCAGTTGAAAATGTTGTAGCAATGGTTAATGCCATTAAAGAGTATAACGGAGAAAAATAGTTAAGGGTTAACAGGGGGATTCTTTACATAGCTTTTGTAAAGTAATCCTCCCTTTTATTAAGTTTTTGTAAATAAGCACGAAAGAATGAAAACATTGATAATGCTAACCGAAAATGATAAAATCCATATGGGCAAAGCTAATACATTACGGGAGGTAAGATTACTTGACAACAATAAAGGAAGTTGCAAAGCTTGCAAATGTTTCAATCGGAACAGTGTCAAATGTACTTAACGGGAAAACCAATAATGAACAGTTGATAAACCGCGTTGAAAAAGCTATAAAAGAGTTATCTTATTATCCTGATGCAAATGCAAGAAACCTTAAGAACACAAAGAGCTCATTAATAGGAATCATTGTTCCTAATATAATACAGCCCGAATATTCTGAATTTGTGAAGGAAGCAGAAGAATTGCTACTTTCTGAGGGTTACAGTATTTTATTGAAATTCAGTCAGAATAATAGGTTGCTGGAAAAGAAAAGCATATCCCGATGCATTGAACAGAGGGTTGATGGATTAATTCTATATTCAATAACCAGGAAAAAGCCTAATTATACTAATGTTTATGGCTCTCAACCTTCTATTCTGATTACAAGACACTACTCTCCGGAATATATGGGGAACAGGATTGTAATTGATTATTCGGAAGCCTTTGAGAAAGCTATTAAGAGGTTTTACGCTAAAGGATTAACCGATATTGGACTCATAATGGAATATGACTTATTAGATGATGGCATATTATTAGGCATCTATAAAAAATACTGCAAAAGAAGTGGCTTGGTAAAAACTATAGATTCAAATAAGGAAAGAGGCTTTCAGGCTTTTTTTGAGTTGTACTTAGAAAATCCCGGCATAAAAGGAATTATAGCCGGTAATTACTTAATAGCTCAAGGTATAAAAAAGGCTATGGATACTCTTGGACTTAAGGATATTTCAATAATAGTAATAAAAGAAAGCAGTTGGATTGAAGATGAAAGTGATTTTGAAGAGCAAATTTCGGTATCTCAAAAGAAGGTTGCAAAGAAAGCAGTAGAACAGCTGATTGCGGCAATTGCTAACCCTACAGTACATGAACCGATAACAAGCATTATAGCAGCGGAATGTGATAATATTTTACCCATGAAAGTTGGAATAGAAAAGACGGCTTCACATCTGCGTTTTGCCATGTTTGACTCTCCATCCTCCCAAAGCCTGAAAATGATTGCAAAGGTGTACGAAAATGAAAGTGGAGGTACAATAACCTTTGATCTTCTTCCTTATTCAGAATTGGAGGAGCTTCTGTATAAAGAAGCCCTAAACAAATCTCAATATTATGATGGGATAATGATGGACATTACCTGGCTTGAAGGTCTTATCGAGAGTGGCTATGTTCTGAACCTAGACCATTTAAGCCGATCCAATAAAATGTTTTTCGACGGATATATAGAGGGAATACTAAATGGGTGTGGGATGTATATAGAGTCGCTGTATGCTTTTCCTTTTACGTCAGGGGCACAGATCCTGTTTTATCAAAAAGATTTATTTGAGGAGCCCGAGGTAAAAAGAAGGTTTAAGAGGTTATACCGTCAGGAATTATTACCTCCTCAAACCTGGGCACAGTTTAACATAGTGGCAGAATTCTTTACAAAAAGTATAAATCCATCGTCCCCGGTAAAATATGGTGCGGCTTTAGTCAGCGGTGAAAATGTTTTTACAGCAATTAGCTTTTTAAACCGTTTGTGGTCATACGGAAGTTCGGTATTTGATGATAAAGGGAACATAACTATAAATAATGGCAACTCTGAGGTGGCTTTGAGGAGCCTTAAAAATAGTTATAAGTATAGTTCACCTAACTATGCGAAATCATGGAATGAGGTGACAGAGAATTTTAAGACCGGTGAGTATGCAATGACGGTGTTATATGATTCAGATGCAGGGGATATAAATAACTATACTAAATCAAAAATAGCAGGAAATATTGGCTACGCCTTGATACCAGGGGGAACTCCTGTACTGGGTGGCTGGAGTCTTGGTATAAATAAGTATGGAAAAAATATAAAAGAAACCGAAGCTTTTCTAATGTGGGCTTGTGGCAACCAAAACGCTGTTCCTTTGCCTTTATTGGGTGGTTCCACCTTGAGGAAGGAATTTTATGTACGCACCGATTTGCAGAACCTTGAGCCCTGGAAGTCAGTTGTACTCAAAAGCTATGAGCAAAGCAGAAAAAGATATATGCCTGAGATTCTGGACGAAAGCCGCTGGAAAAATAACATTTATACAAGTATTATTCCAAAGGAAATAGTTCGTGTATTAGCCGGTGAAATATCTGAAAAGGAAGCCTTAATAAATATGGAGTCAAAAATAATAGAGCTTATAGAGAAATAAAAAAAGGGGAGGGACGCATAAGCATCCTTCCCTTTTCGAACAATAGTGACTTTGCCAACTTTGTCTATCATTTGAGTTAAAAGATTACTTGTAGTATTTGTTGTAAGCAGTGATGACTAAACAGCTTAAGCTTTATAGAAATCCTTTACAGCTGTAAAAAATGCCTCAATGTTATCCCAGCTTGACAGAGGAGGTACATCACAGCCTGAGGAAATAACAAAGTTCTTGTGTTGGCTGCAATCCTTCAAAATGTTAAGAGTAGCTTCTCTGATCGACTCCGGTGTACCGTTTCTGAACTGGCCTGCGGGATCTACATTTCCAAATGCAATTGTATCTGCAGGAATAAGCTTCAGCATATCGGACATCTTTATAGCGTTTCCAAAATGATATGCAGCAGCCCCAACTGTCAAGATAGAGTCAATTAAAGGAATTGTGTTACCGCAATTGTGGTATACAAGAATAAAGTTATCATCCTGAACAGCATCTACAATTTCTTTAACATATTTAGAGGAAAACTCTGCAATCAGCTTTGGTGAAAGAAGTCCTGCAGCCGGTTCAGCCAGTACAACACCATTAGCTCCAATTGCCTTGTAAGCCTTAATATACTCAATAATAAACTGTGTGGTTTTTCTTAGAGTCTCATGTACCATATCAGGTTCTACCTGACAATTAATCATTATTTCAGTCATATCCATAAGTCTGCCGGCAAGAGAGAAGGGACCGATAGCTCCTGCGAAAACCGGACGATCTGTTATTAGTTTTGTAGCCTTGCCAATTGCCTCGATGTACAGGCCTGTACGCCCTGCACCAACTTCAGGAACCTTAAGTGCCTTAGCATCATCCTCATCCTCAAGAAGCTTTCCAATAACTGTAGGTACCTCGTCTCCTGAAATCTTGATTTGAGCTCCAAAAGCTTCAGCCTCAACTGATAAATCCATCATGCTTACAGAAGCTGCAGTATCGCATTTGTCTGCAATGAGTTTCATACCTAATGCCTGTTTTTCACTGTCTGATATAAGATCAACAACACTTATACCCATAAGACTTATAGATGGGAAGGATAGTACAGGCATAGCTTTTTTAACATCAGCTGCAAGTATTTCATTAAGCCAATTCTTCATATTTAGTTTCATAATATAACCTCCTGTGAGTCGCTTAATGCGACAATAAATAATTGATTAAATTTACTTTAACCCGTTGTAAACCGCCGGTATGGCTGAATTGAACTGTTATAACTCGCGACGATAGCCGGTACGAGTATGCTTTCTTTATCATCATTTTATAAAATACAACTTTCAATTTGTATGACATTTTTGTGATTATTGGTAAGTATTTTATCAAGTTAACAAAGATGCGTTTTGTATAAATTAAACGAATTTTGTTAATAAAATAAATACTAATTTATAAATAATAATCAATAAAATGTACAAAAAATATCAAATAATTGCAATACAGAAAAAGGAGTATGTAATAAAATAAGATTAAATAAGTTGCTAATTTATCAATAGTATATAATTGGAGGATGAATAATGAGTATTTTAAATGAAATATCTGAGAATCTTCAAATCGGTAAAGCGAAAATCGTAAAGGAACTTGTTAATCAGGCGATCTCTGAAGGGAATAGTGCTGAAACAATACTCAAAGAGGGCCTTTTAAAAGGGATGGGTATCATTGGAGAAAAATTCAAAAAGGATGAGGTCTATGTGCCAGATGTGCTTATAGCAGCTAGAGCTATGAATGCCGGAACAGAAATACTTAAGCCTTTACTTGCTTCAAGTGGTGTAAAAGCCGCAGGTAAGGTTATCCTTGGAACTGTAGCAGGGGATTTGCATGATATAGGTAAGAATCTCGTAAGAATGATGATGGAAGGAAAAGGCCTTGAGGTTATTGATCTGGGTGTAGACGTTCCAGCTCAAAAATTTATTGAGACTGCAATTCAGGAAAATGCTCAGATAATTGCCTGTTCAGCACTCTTAACCACTACAATGGGTGAAATTGAAAACGTAGTTAAGGCAGCAGAAGAGGCCGGAATTCGTGACAAAATAACCATTATGATAGGCGGAGCACCAGTAACACAGAGCTTCTGTGAAAAAATATCAGCAGATATTTACACTTCAGATGCTGCTACAGCTGCTGACGCAGCTGCAAAAGCTTGTGAAGCAAACTAATAGAGCCAAATATTAATGTACAATAAGCGGAACCCTAAGAAAACCTAGGGTTCCGCTTAAAATTTCTTTATTCATTTTACATGAATTGACTTTTACCAATTCTTAATTATACGATACACTATAAATATAGTCTAAATAGCCTTCTTGGATTTAGTTGGTGAATTAACGGTTACAGAAATCAGATAATCTATTCGGTAGAGGGGGCAGTGCATTATCGTGAGGACATTATTCAAAGACACAAATGATAGTACCTTTGATTTAGAGAAGGCAATCAAAAGTCTAAAAGCTTATAGTCAGTCTACAGAAATCGAAAGCTTTATTATTGATTCTAAAGGCAGGTGTGTTTACAATTTCAGCAGAAATTCTGAATTGTGCCACCTGTGTCAGAAAATTCAGGATGCAACAAACAAACCCTCAAAATGTGCCAGTGTTCATCTTTATGGCAGTTATCAGGCAGAAAGGTTTGGGGGAAAATATGTTTTTTTCTGTCCAATGGGCTTTGTGCATTGGTCAGCACCAATTACAATCAGCGATACCTTATACGGAGCGTTAATTGGCGGGCCTGTCCTGATGGTTGACCCTGATGAGTTTATGATAAAGGATATTATAAAGGAAAATGGTTTGAGCGACGATCAAGTTTCAGAGCTTAATGAGTATATTAATAAAGTTCCGATAATAGAACCCGAAAGAGTAAATAATTTATCCGAGCTGCTTGCCATTGTGGCAGACAATATTTCTGTACGTAATGGTTTAAGGTATGAACAAAAAAACCAATCTGATGAACTTCAGTCAGACATATCACAATGGATACATTATATGAAGTCTATTGAAAAGAAGAATAATGATTATTCAACCTATCCATTTGAAAAGGAAAAGGTGCTACTCTCCAAAATAGCACTTGGTGATAAGCACGAGTCCCAAAAAATATTGAATGAGATTCTTGGATATGTGTTCTTTTCCTCGGGGAATGATTTTGAAGTAATCCGGGCTAGAATCCTCGAGTTGATAGTATTACTTTCAAGGGGTGCCGTAGAAGGCGGAGCAAATGTTGAAGAGATATTTGGTTTGAATTTCAAATACCTCTCAGAAATTTATCAGCATAAAACTGTTGAAGATCTTACCTTTTGGATTTCCAAAATAATGGCCAGGTTTACTGACTGTGTTTTCAATCTCGTAGATATTAGGCATAAGGACACTATTTACAAAGCTCTGGATTATATTAAAAGAAATTATATTGAGCAGATAACACTTGAAGACGTTGCTAACCATGTGTTTTTAAATCCTTCATACTTTAGTAAACTATTTAAAAGCGAAATGAATTGCACTTTTGTTGCTTATGTAAACAAAGTTCGTATAAATGCAAGTAAAAGCCTGTTAATGAATAACGCTATACCATTATCAGATATTTCAACCTTGGTGGGTTTTGATGATCAAAGTTATTTTACAAAGGTATTTAAAAGAGAGGTTGGTATTACACCGGGCAAATTTAGATCCACAAGAGGTCAGGGGTAAGCTATCTCAAGAACAGCTCGGCGATGCGGGGCTTATCCAGGCTTTCACCAATGAAGCACACTGAAGGTTCAATTTCATGGCTTAATTGTTTTACTTCATAGGTGCCATCCACATAATTAAATTCCAGCATGCCATTATCGCCATTGACATGCCCCTTAGCCCTTAGCAGTGTGCCAAAGGAGCCGGTAATAAAGTCAGACAGCTTTTCCTCCAGCTGAGCTATAGTCAATTTGAATGGAACAACAAAACCAAAGGCTGTAAAATTATGATTTCCATGCCTAGGGTGAGAAGGCTTGTCTTTTATGTTTATGGTACTGGCTTTTTGCTGGTTATGTGAGGAGAAATGTTTTTGACTCGACAAAAGACTTAGGAAGTCAAGTTTACACATTTCTGCCCATTCGTCAGAGTAGATTACTGCTCTAGGATTAATACTCTGCAAGGCCTCTATTATAATTATCAATTCAGCCTCTGATATATCCTTTGTTTTGCTTAGAACAAGTGTATCAGCGTAGCTTATCTGATTTTCAAAGAAAAAACCGTACTGATTTCTATGCCTGAGGAATCTAATGCAATCAATTACCGTTAGGGCAGAGCATAAGGTTAATCGAGAATTTACCTGTGGACTTTTAAATATATCGTACAGCTCACTTAATACGAATATTCCAGAAGGCTCTATAAGAATTCTATCAGGACAAATGTTATTTGCTATATGTAAGAGTGTGCTCATAAAGTCATTTTTTAGAGTGCAGCAGATACAACCGCTAGAAATCTCATAGACAGATAAACCCTCTAGCTCAAGCAGTTTGCCGTCGATACCTACGGTACCGAACTCATTTTCCAAAATTACCACCTTTTCGTTATTCTCAGTCAGGGCAGTAGCCAGATGCTTAATCAGTGTTGTCTTTCCTGCGCCTAGAAAGCCTGAAACTACGTTAACTTTAATCATTTGCAATCCATCCCAATTAATATTTAAGTTTATGGAAACTTTTCAAGCTGCACCAAGCCAGTACAACTTGAAAAGTTAAAAGTAGTAGTGCTAGATCCTAAAGGTCATATTTCTTAGGATCCAGCTTACCTGATTCATCTCTTTCCAGCATTTCTGAAATGAATTTTTCCAAGTCATAAGGAATAGCCTCAATCTGTCTCTGCATTGTAGGTAACCATTGAAGTTCTCTTTCACTAATCTGAACCTTGTCAGCGGCAACGGCTTTACTCAGAACATCAATAGCTGCAACCGCAGCTGCTTTTGAGCGTTCAAAGGGATTATTCTTCTTAATAATCTCTTTAGAAATCTCTATAACTACATCAGGTCGCAAAACATAGGCTTGCGGGTCATATTTGCTATCCGAGTCACATAACCAATCTCTTAGCAGTAAAGCGTTATGTTTGCCTGATTCTGCTGCGGTATTCATCAATCTGCAGTCGTATGCCAGCTGCTCAATAGAAACGGTTGGAGCCATTCCGCCAAGCAATTTTATGTTCTGAACTGATTCATTACTCCACAGGTCAGCTACACAGGCAGCAATATTGCCAACAGGGCTCAAATGCGCACAGGCACTTGATTTACCTTCCATTGATATTGGGGTTCCGGTTATAGCCTTTATGTATACCCCCTCATATCCGCAATCCTTATGAGGCCCAACAGCGCCCTCTTCAATAGCAACTAAGCTTCTAACGGCAGAAATTACCCTGACAACAGCCGCAAAGATTTTAGGAACAAAACCTCTATCGGCAAGTACCATTACTGTATTTGCAAAGCCACAGGCAGAGTCTCCAGCCGCAATTGTTCCTGTTCTGTCAGCAATTCCTTTTATTTCTTTCCATAGCTTGGACATATCCATTGCACCCAGGACACCAAGGGAGAATAGGGACTTGTCTATCTCGCAAAACATCATGGCCTCATCATGCATATCCTTGCCGCCTATAGATTCAATTGCAAGTAAATCCGCACCTGCTCTGGCGCAGTTTTCAAAGGTTTCCATTATGGAATCCCAATGGCTTCCATGCCACATATGAGGAGATTTTCTGTCCTCTCTGATATCAACAGGTGTGATTCTCAGGGCACTTTTTAGCCCATGCTTTGCTTCGTACGAATACATGATCTCTCTCACAGCTTTGGTTATTTCAACTCCCCACTCAGGATTGTATGTAGTGGGGGGTAAGAGTTCAACTTCCACTACAAGTCCCGGAACATATAATTCCTTTGCTCGTTTGCATGCGTCTTCTACAATAGCTTTATATTCTTTGATTACATCAGGCATACTGCCCTTATTAATCAACATGGTGGGGAGTGTAAAGTTTAGTTCCGGATAAACAGCACCACCACCAATAATTAATCCATTCTTACATGCTACTGGCTTTTTGGACACACCATAAACAAAATCATTAACGTTTTCATAGGCTAAATTGTTAAATATCATGTGACACTCTCCTTAATATTTTTAATTGATTGATTAACTAATTATAAAGTATATTAATTTCTATATTCTTGAAAATTCTTTAGATTTTTAGTATAAATTAGTAATCCTATAAAATTAATAAGGATTTATAATGGAGGAGGGATTTTAAAACTCAAAATATTTATATAATTTCAAAAATTATTTCTACATTAAAACTAAAAATATTCATATAACTGCAAAAATAATTTCTACATTAAAGTAATAAAATTTGATATTATTTATTGTATAAAACAGTTATAAGCTCTAAATTAATTAACATATACCTGATGTCAGAAATGGAGATAAAAAATGCTGAAGCTTAAGATTATAGCCTGTGATGTACTTAATAGAGAGATATCTTTCCTGGCAAGCCAATCAAAGCACTATGTTGATGTAACCTTTCTAAACCAAGGGTTACACAATACTCCTGATATGTTAAGAGAAAAGGTTCAGACTGAAATAGACAAGGCCAATGAGGAATTTCCCTACAACTATTATAATACATGTCCAAACTATGACTACATTATTCTTGGTTATGGTTTGTGCAGTAACGGTATTTCAGGGCTCACAAGTAAAAACATACCAATGGTAATCCCGAAGGCTCATGATTGTATAACCTTTCTTTTGGGCTCAAAGGAGAAATACAAAAGCTACTTTGAAAAAAACCCCGGGACCTACTGGTTTTCAAACGGTTGGATTGAGAGGGGCTGGCAGCCTAGTGAACTCAAGTACAATACACTCTTAAACGACTACACACAGAGGTATGGGGAAGATAATGCAGAATATCTTATGGAAATGGAACAGAACTGGATGCGGGAGTATAAAAATGCCGGGTTTATATCATGGGACTGTTTCGCGAATAATGATTACTATAGGGAATTTACAAGAAAGTCAGCGGATTTTCTCAATTGGAATTTTATTGAGATTGAAGGAAATGAATCACTAATGGAAAATATACTGAACAGTGATTTTAATGAAAATGAGGTACTGATAGTTCCGCCCGGAGGTGTAGTAGAGGCATCCTACGATGATGAAATAATAAAGTGGAAGTAGCTGCCCGGGGTGATAATAGTTTTTATTAAGGGCAAATTGACTGATTAAGGCAATTTGTCTGCTGAAATGGGAATGCTGAGACAAAATAAATTAAAACTGAGGTTGGACAAAATGCTAAACGAATTATTATGTAGAATAGAACCTCTTGATATGGATTCAATGAAAGCTGCGCAAACTAGACTGGACAGTCTTACTAAGCCCCTTGGAAGCCTTGGGAAGCTGGAGGAGATGGTTGTAAAACTTGCAGGTATAAACTGTTCACCATTTCCAAAAGCAGATAACAAGGTTACCGTCGTTATGTGTGGGGACAACGGGGTGGTCGAGGAGGGAGTAAGTTCTTGCCCTAAGAGTGTTACAGCTGCAGTAACCTGTAATTTTACTCGTGGAATAACGGGAATAAATGTATTTTCGAAACTTACAGGTTCAAGAATAGTAGTAGTTGATATTGGTGTTGACGCTGATATCCCCTATACTACAATACTAAACAGAAAAATAAGAAACGGTACCTGGAATATGGCAAAAGGTCCTGCTATGACTCGTGAAGAGGCAATTAATGGTATTCAGACAGGTATTGATATTGTAAAGGGTCTGAAGGCTGAGGGTGTAAATCTTCTTGGGACAGGTGAAATGGGCATTGGAAATACATCCACAAGCAGTGCACTTACAGCTGTACTAACCGGTATGCCAATTGATACCATAGTAGGTGTTGGTTCAGGATTGTCCAAAGAAGCCTATAAAAACAAGATTGAGGTTATAAGGCGGTCAATCGAAATAAATCAGCCTGACCCGGGGGATCCGGTGGATGTGCTTGCAAAGGTTGGAGGTTTTGATATTGCTGGCCTTACCGGTTGCTTTTTAGGAGCGGCTATTTACAGGATTCCAATAGTTATTGACGGCTTTATTTCTGCTGTTGCTGCATTAATTGCAACCAGGATACATCCGGGGGCTAGAGACTACATGCTGCCATCCCACGGGTCAGCTGAACCAGGTACAGTGACTGTTATGAAGGCTCTTAATATGGAGCCCATGCTGAAGCTGGATATGAGACTTGGTGAGGGAACGGGTGCAGCTTTAGGCTTTCAGCTAATTGATGCAGCGATAGCTGCCTATACCCAGATGGGAAGTTTTTCTGATGCCAGTATCGAACAATACATGCCGCAGGAATAGATAGGTTTAGAAATTTGTGCCTTTGTTGGTTTAAAGCCACTACGTGTCAAAGTACTTCGTGCTTGGGGAGGTTAATATGCCAAAGCTTACAGTGAAAACAAAAGATAAAATATACGAAAGCATAGCAGGAAAGGGTAAAAACTTGTTGGACCACCTCAGGGAGGCCCATATTACAATTAACGCGCCATGTAATGGTAATGGAACCTGCGGTAAATGCAAGGTTAAAATACAGGGGGGATATTTGCCACCTGCCACAGCAAATGAACAAAAAATACTTGGAACTAACGCAATCGAAGCAGGCTACAGGCTTTCCTGCAGTTGTTACGTTGAAGCAGATATGGAAATACTGCTGGAGGAGATTAATCTGCAGGCCCAGATTGTAACTGAAGGAAGACAGAGAACCATAGAACTTTCACCAATTATTGCAAAGGAAAAGGTTTCTCTTGAAAAGCCTGGTCTCACATGCCAAACTGCGGACTTTGAAAGAGTTGTGGGGGATGCTGTGGAATCAGGTACTCCTAATTTACAGCTCATTAGAATGATACCGGAGATAATAAGGCAAAATGATTATAATGTTTCATTAATAAAGATGGGTGACCGGCTATTGGGAATAGAAGCCGGTGATACCCTGAAAAGACAATATGGTGTAGCCGTAGATGTAGGTACAACTACTATCGCTGCGTATCTGATTGATTTATCAAATGGACAAAGGCTTGGTGTACAATCAGCTTTAAATCCTCAAAAGATATTCGGTGCTGATGTAATCTCACGAATCAAACATACAATTGAAGAAGAAACCGGTCTGCAGGAAATGCAAGACCTGATTATTAACGGAGTAAATGATTGCATAAAAGTATTGTCTGAGGAAGCAAATATCTCAAGGACAAGCATATATGCCATTACCCTGGTAGGCAACACTACAATGCAGCATTTTCTGCTGAAGGTGCCGGCAAAGAATATTGCTGCAGCTCCGTTTATTCCTGCTGTAACATCAATGATAAATATTAATGCAAAGGAACTTGGAATTGACATAAACCCATTTGGGATTGCATGTATACTTCCGTCTGTATCAGCGTATATTGGCGCAGACACAGTGGCCGCAGTTCTATCCACCGGTATGTACAAGCAGGACGAAACAGCTCTCCTGATTGATATTGGAACAAATGGAGAGATCGTACTTGGTAACAAGGATATGCTGTACGCATGTTCCTCTGCGGCAGGACCAGCCTTTGAAGGAGCTAACATCAGAAACGGTATAGGCAGTGTCCAGGGTGCAATAAACAGTATTTCACTCCGATCGGGTCTTGAGTTTACTACTATAGGTAATGTAAAGCCTGTTGGAATCTGCGGAACGGGGATTGTGGATGGTGTTGCCCAGATGCTTGAGGCCGGTATAATAGATGAAACCGGCAGAATAGATGATGAATGGGAACCCGGTTCTCCGGAATTATCAGCTATACAAAATAACATAACAACTATTGATAAAATGAGTGCTCTAGCAATTGACGGTGATATTGCAATAACCCAAAAGGATATCCGAGAGCTTCAAAACGCAAAAGCTGCGATCGCAGCAGGAATTAATGTTCTTGTTAAGCAATCCGGAATTAGTTTTTCAGATATAAAAAATGTATACCTTGCTGGTGGCTTTGGTACTTATATCAACATAGACAGCGCGCTTAAAATTGGGTTGATTCCTGCTGAATTAAAGGGAAGAATACAGTCGGTAGGAAATGCTGCGGGACAGGGAGCAATTGAAGCACTTATATCAAAGGACAGCCTATTCCAGGCAAATACCTTAAGCAAAAAGATTAAATACATTGAGTTATCAGGCTCAAAGGATTTCAATGACTTCTATATTGATTGCATGATGTTTGAAGAATAGTATGAAGAATTGCATATGCCTGAGAAATAAAAGAAGCATATCCAATCTGTTTTAAGGCAGATTGATATGCTTCTTTTATTTCATGAAAGTAAAAATTATTTTTTAAAGTAGTTGTAACGCCCACAAAGTAAAAGGATAGAAGATGCGCAATCTATTTACTTATTAATGGTTTAGTGCTACCGCGGACCTTTAGCATTGGATGGAAAATAAAAGAATTATATTCACTATTATTATTTTCTATAGCATTTAAAACCTGCCTTACAGCTTCGTCGGCCAGATTCCTAACCGGCTGTTCAATGGAGGTCAGAGGTGGTGTTATAAAATCTGAAATAAATATATCATCGTAACCTACAAGAGATAAATTATCGGGTATTGAAAGGTTATAATAGCTCGCTTGCTTGTATACTCCCAGTGCCATCATATCATTAAAGGCAAAAATTGCTGTAACACCTCTTCCAAGCAAATATGGAAGAGCTTTCATACCGCTTTCCCTATGAAAATCTCCTTCAAATATCAGGTTTTCCTGGATGGGGAGGTTTGCTTCCAATAGAGCCTCCTTATAACCGTTTAAGCGTTCAATTGAGCTGTAGACATTCTTGGGGCCGGTTATGCAGCCTATTGATTTATGCCCTAGATTGATCAGATGCTGAGTAGCCAAATACCCTCCAAGCTTCTGATCAACAACAATGGTAGTTCCTACGTCAATATCAAGCTTACGGTCCACAACAATAAAAGGTGTATTGGTACTTTTGATTAACTTCTGAATATCACGAAGGTGTTCATCAGTTGAGTTTGATAAAATAACAATAATTGCATCTACATTACGATCTAAAAAGATATTTATATAGTCGATATCTCTTCTGGACATATCGTGAGTATTTCCGTAAAGCACGTTATAGCCATGATCATAGCAGGCCTGTTCTATAAGCTTGGAAAGCTCGGAAAAATAGATGTTGCTGATATCAGGAAGAACCAATCCAATTGTTTGAGTAGTTTTTGTCACCATACTCATTGCAATATGATTTGGCCTGTAGTTCAGTTTTTCAACTACATCCAGTATCTGCTTTCTGGTTTTGTCTGATATTTTGCTGCTTTTTCCGTTTAGTACGAGAGAAACAGCTGTTGTAGATACTCCAGCTTCAGCTGCAACATCCTTAATAGTAGCTCGCAATGAAACCTACCTCCTTTCCAATTTTTGATCAAAGTTCTAGTAATTATTATATTAACAAATGTGATAAAAGTAAATTGTATTTACGTTGTGGTAAAATAATAACTAAATATTTACCAGTTTAAGTTTACTGTCTTTAACTTCGGACATAAATGGGATGGAGGTCGATGCTCCGGGCCTGGACACAGCCAGGGACGAAGCGATAGAAGCTATTCTAAGACAAGCTTCTATTGGCTCGTTGTTGGCATATGCCGCAAGAAAATAGCCTGTAAAGGTATCACCTGCAGCTGTTGTGTCAACTACTTTCACATCATAAATTCCATGCTTACAGCAGTTTACTCCATCACTGAACAGAGCGCCATTTTTACCGAGTGTAAGTACAATTGAGGTTCTGGGATAAAGCTCATGAAGCTTCTTAACTATATCTTCATAATCCCGTTCCTGTGTCAATTCATAGCCCTCGATTTCATTTAAAAGTAAAATATCTACTAAATGCAATGGATAATTAAGTAGCTGTTCAGTAATAGGTGATGGATTGAAGACAATCTTCATATTCTTTTTATTAGCCTGTTCAATAATATATGGAATATTATTAATCTCATTCTGCAATAAAATGAAATCACCAGCCTCGAAATGAGATAAAACCTGGACGATAAATTTTTCATCTATCATATGGTTAGCACCGGCATAACAGATAATGGAGTTTTGACCGTTTTCATCAACTTGAATTATCGTGTGACCGGTCATATTATCATCATTAACAGCTACATACTCGGCATTAACATGACTATTCTCCATGGATTTTATTAGATGAACACCATCCTGGCCAATCATACCGGACATATAACAATTTGCGTTTGCCCGACCTAAGGCAAGAGCCTGATTCAGTCCCTTTCCACCGTCAAATATACTAAAGGAATTGGAGGTAGTTGTTTCTCCGGGTTTAACAATGTGATTTACTTGGTAGACATGGTCTAGGTTTAAGGATCCAAAGCATAATATTTTCATAAAGGTTCACTCCAGTTAAAACGTTTTAGTAAAAAACTTATTTTCTTTTAGTAACTTAAGTATATTTTATGAAAATAAGCCTGTCAATACAATTAAAATAAAAATTATGTCAACAAATTAGAAAAAAATGACGAAAAAACATGTTGACTTCATAAATGAGTTTGTGTATATTGTAGATACAGGGTCGACATAAACCAATAAAAAATGTAAAAAAATGATAGTAAAATACAAGGTAAAACGATAAACCTTATGGGTTTTGCGTGAATACCGAAGCACTATCAACAAAAAAGAGTTGTCGGCAAGGTAATAAAGTAAGTCAAATTACTTACATTTGTAATACGAAAGGAGTATCTATGAATTCGAGAGAAAGAGTCAGAGCAGCATTGAATCATCAGCAACCCGACCGTGTGCCAATTGATTGCGGCGGTCATATGTCAAGTAATTTTTCTGTGCAGGCCTATCGTAATCTGAGGGAGTACTTAGGACTAAAGAAAAGTGACCTTTATGTTTGTGACGTTATACAACAGTTGGTTTTTCCCGAAAAAGATGTCCTGGACATGTTCGGCATTGACGTTGTTAACTTTGGAACAGAGTTTACAGCCCATGATGAATATTGGAAGGAATGGCAGCTTCAAGACGGCACACCCATAAAGATTCCGGCTTATATAGATATAAGAAAAGAAGGCGACAATTCAATCTTATACAACAGCAAAGGTAAGCCACTGGCAATTTGGAAAAAAGGTGTGCTGTATTGCGAGCAAACCTATTATCCTCTAGAGAATTATGATTCTGATGATTTTTCAAATCTACAGGAACATTTAGATGATGTCATGTGGTGTGCTTTTGGAGGACCTCCTGCACCATTAGGTTACACAGGAGAGGATTTGGTTAAGAGAAAAGCATCCATATCAAAGCTGCGTCAGTCTACAGATAGAGCCATATATGCTCCTTTCGGAGGAAGTATATTTGAGATGGGAGGCTTCCTCTACCGTCAAGATAACTTTATGATGGAAATGATGCTTAACCCTGATAATATTCACAAGTATTTGGAAAAAATCCTTGAAATATACCGTGAAGGCATTAAGAGCTTTATTGAAGCAAACGGAAAAAATATTGACGTTATGGGCTTTGGTGGGGATGACATGGGAATGCAGGGAGGACCACAGATATCACCTGCTATGTATAGAGAATTTTTTAAGCCTATTCACAAGGAAATGTGGGGATATGCAAAAAAACTAAATCCAGACATTAAGCTTTGCCTACACTGCTGCGGAGGAATATTCCCATTGATAGAAGATATTATTGATGCAGGAATGGATGCAATAAATCCGGTTCAGACCAGCTGTAAGGGTATGGAGGTTGAAAAGCTTAAGGCTACCTTTGGCAAGGATATTACCTTCTGGGGTGGTGGCTGTGATACCAGAGATATTCTACCTAACGGAACACCACAGCAGATCAAAGATCATATACGTAGAAATCTTGATGTTATGTACCGTGATGGAGGTTTTATATTCCAGCAAGTTCACAATATTGTTTCAAACGTTCCGCCGGAAAACATCGTCGCAATGTTTGAAGCAGTGAAAGAATACACCTAAAAATATTACAGGGGGATTGTCATGAAAAAGAAGCTAATTGCAGTTATGTTGTGCATGGTCATGGTAGTTGGATTGTTTGCAGGTTGTACATCATCAGGAGATACTGCTGCAACAAGTACTGGAAGTACAGATTCTTCTAAGGCATCAGCAGATTCAGCTACTGATGTAAAAAAGAGTGATTTAAAGTTTGCGGTTGTACTACATGCATTGAATAGTTCATTCTATGCAAAAATTCAAGAGGGTGCACAAGAAGCAGGTAAGGCACTGGGGATCACAGTAGATGTTATGGCCCCAAATACAGCAAATAACCTTGCTGAACAGGTTAGTATGATCGAAACTTGTATTTCTTCCGGGTATGACGGAATTGCTACAGTTGTATGGGATCCAGACGGATTTTCAGATGTAATCAAAAAGGCCAAGGATGCTGGTATTCCTGTTCTCAGCTTGAATCAGAACTCAGGTAAGGATGATGGAACTGTATTCGTTGGACAGGACCTTGAAGATTCAGGTTATATGCTGGGTAAGTACATGTTCGGAGAAGTTATGAAGGGTAAGGGAAAATATATAATAGCATCATGTGCTCCGGCGGATGTTGCCTTGATAGCACGTGAACAAGGTATTAAAAGGGCTGCAAAAGAGTTCCCTGAAATTCAATTCGTTGACTTGGTGGATATAACAACAGATTTAACAACTGCTGTTGGTGTTATCGAAAATGCATATTTGGCACATCCTGATGTTAATGCATTTTTAGGAGTAGACGTATTCAGTGAAGCTATAGGAACGTTCATAGAGTCAAAACAGTTAAACGGTAAGGTGTTTGGAGCTGGTTTTGACTTGACAGAAGGTACATTAAAGCATGTTTCTAATGATGCAATGCAGTTAACAATCGGGCAAAACCCATTCTTACAGGGATATTACCCAGTTGTGCAGCTGTTTACACAAGCAAAATACGGTTATGATTTGATGAACATGAATACAGGTGCATTCTTAGTAAACAAAGATAATATAGCTAACGTTAAACCTGAATAATAAACTTAAAAAAAATTCAATGGGGCTGCCTGAAAAAAGTCAGATAGGCAGTCCCAAATTATTAACTGACAAAAAAAATAATCACATTTCTACAGATGGAGATTACTATGGAAAATAAACTTGCTATTAATTTAAGAAAACAAAACAGATCGTTCAGAGAATTTGGTGTACTAATGGTTCTGCTTGGAATCATAGTAGTTTTAAGTATCGCGGCTCCTTCCTTCCTAAGGGCTCAGAATCTTATTAATATAGTCAGACAGATGACTGAAATTGGAATTATGGCAATAGGAATGACTATGATTATAGTCTGTGCCGAGATTGACTTGTCAATTGGCTCAATTTACGGTGCAACAGCAATGATGGCAGCATTGTTAATCAAGGATGGAATATCACCTACCTTGGCATTTATTATTGCTATAGCTGCAGGTGCTGCCATTGGTTTCATTAACGGATTCTTATCAACAAAGGCTAAAATGCCTGCATTTATTGTAACTTTAGGAACAATGCAAATATTCAGAAGTGTAGCCTATGCAATCTCCGGCGGAAGAAGTATCGGTGCATTTTCAAAAGAAGCTCAAAGCAGCTGGTTCTTTGGAATAGGTAGCAGTATTGGCCCCATACCTGTTCAGGTTATAATTATGATAGCTCTTTACGTAATTGCCTTCGTAATTATGAAAAAAACTAAATTGGGTTTTGACATTTATGCAACAGGTGGCAACAAGAGAGCAGCAAAGTTGGCAGGTATAAATACTGATCGTATGAAGATTGTAAGCTTTGTTGTAATGGGTGCATTAGCAGCTTTTGCAGGAATAATCAGTATTGCGTATCTTAAATCTGTTCCAACAACTGCAGGTGCAGGCCGTGAGATGGATGTTATAGCTGCTGTAATTCTGGGTGGTACCAGCATGAGCGGTGGTAGAGGTTCAATATTGGGTACTTTCTTAGGAGCTGCAATTATGGCTGTAGTTAGAAACGGTATGGTACTTTTGAGCGTTCCCGCATTCTGGCAATCAGGATTTATCGGAATAATAATTATTGCAGCAGTATTGATGGATACATGGATTACTCAACGAAAAGGCGTAAGATAATTGCAAGGAGGTAGAATAGTGGATCACATTATTTGTTTTGAAAATATAACCAAAAAATTTGGTGGAACATCTGCATTATCAGACGTTTGCTTTAAAATTAAAAAGGGTGAAGTTCATTGCTTATGTGGTGAAAACGGAGCCGGAAAATCAACCTTGATGAATTTATGTGCAGGAGTTTTCCAGCCCACCAGCGGCACTATCAAAATTGATGGTGAGGAAGTAAAGATTCATAGCATTGCTCATTCGGAGAAGCTGGGCTTTTCCATCGTATATCAGGAGGTCCCGTTATGCTTGAATATGAGTATTGCACACAATATATTCATGGGTTCCTCAAAAAGCACTAAGGGTATTTTTCTCAATGAGAAATTTATGGAAAAGGAAACTGAAAAGCTTTTAGAAAGATTTAAGTTAAACAGAAACCCTTCAGATATGGTTGGGGGCTTGAGTATAGCAGAACAGTCAATAGTACAGATTGCCAAAGCGGTATACTTTAATCCAAAGATTCTGATAATGGACGAGCCTACTGCTGCATTAACTAATGACCAGAGAAATGTCATGTTTGAAATCATAAAAGAGCTTAAGGAAAAAAATGGGACCACCATCATTTATATAAGTCATAGACTGGAAGAAATCATGGAAATAGGAGATACCATAACTGTTCTCCGTGATGGCCAATTTGTAACTACTGAAAGTGTAGCTAACGTGACAATTGATGATCTTGTAAGCTTGATGGTTGGCAGAAAGATTGATGCATCTAAGGATATACCAAGCTACAACACCGGTGAAAAGCTTCTGGAGGTCAAAAACCTAACCAGAAAGGGAGAATTTGAAAATATCAGTTTCGAACTTAATAAGGGTGAAATACTGGGCTTAGGTGGATTTGTAGGTGCCGGAAGATCTGAAGTGTTGATGTCCTTGTTCGGGTTTAACAAACCTGATTCAGGAGAGATTCTTATAAATGACAAAAAAACTTCCATCAATTCACCTGCTGATGCGATAGAAAGCGGCATTGGCCTCATCCCTGAAAACAGAAGAGACGATGCGTTGATAGAAGAAATGACAATTAAGCAAAATGCTCAGGTTGTTATAATTAAGGATTTGGTTAAAGGTCTTCTTATTGATAGAAAGCTCGCAGATAATAAGATGAAGGAAATGGTTAGTAAGTATAAGATAAAAGCTAACAATGTTAACTTGCCCATACTGACACTTTCCGGTGGTAATCAGCAAAAGGTAATTATTTCTCGATGGATAAGCAATTCACCTAAAATCCTTTTGTGCGACGAACCAACCAGAGGTATAGACGTTGGTGCAAAAGCTGAAGTTTATTCAATTCTTCGCAGCATTGCGCAAGAAGGCATTGGAATAATAATTGTTTCCTCTGAATTACCTGAATTACTGGCACTCAGCGATCGGATTATTGTTATGCATGAGGGACGTATTACTGGTGAGATGTCGAGAAAAGAAGCTACTGAAGAAAAGTTTATGAGATATGCAGCAGCAGTTGTCTAAATTTCAATCAGAACTTGAACGTACTTATATCTTTTATTGAAGATTGATTTAGATTGTTATTCTAAGAGAGTAGTAGGTATACAGATGAAAAAAACAAAGATACTAAACTCAGATTTATCAGCGGTTATCGCACTGATGGGACATACAGATACAATTGCAATAGGTGATTGCGGATTACCAGTACCCGACTCATCTAAAAGGATTGATCTGGCAGTTAGAAGGGATTTACCCTCCTTTCTTGATGTTCTTACAACCGTGCTTTATGAATTGGAGGTTGAAGAGGTAACTATAGCTTCTGAAATGATAAAGGATAACCCGACTTTAAATAAAAAAATAACCGAAATGTTTAGCTCGGTTAAGATTAATATGGTGCCTCATATAGAATTCAAAGAAATGACAAAAAACTGTAAAGCCGTTGTAAGAACTGGCGAATGTATGCCTTATGCGAATATCATTCTGCATTCAGGAGTAGCTTTCACCTGTACAGAAGAGTAATCTTAATTTTCATGCAAATCAGCAGCTTGATAGATTTAAAGTCAGTATATACAGAATATTAAATTTCGTAAGCTAAGATATTTGTAGAAAGCACAGACTATTACACGCAGAATTTATATATTCCACATCCCGGTTCATGAGATTTTAATATATAGTGCATAGGTAAAATTAAGCGTTTTGCTTTAATTTTATACCACTGAACCTTTCAGTGAGAAAATGGTGACAATTGTGTCCACTCAGAACACAATTGTCACCATTTTTTTATAATACGATTCTTCTTCTAATGAATGTAAATAGTTTACCTTAAAGTGTGAAAAATTATATTTATTTATTATTAAATTAATAAACAGACTGTCCGTCATTTTACGCTATGGAGGTAATATGTTCATTCATAATATTATAAAGTCAAGCGAGAGTATTTTGGAATCAATACATGATGGAATTGCTATAGCAGACTGCGATGAAAACGTTATTTATGTTAATGAAGCCAATTACCGTATTACAGGCATTCAGGCAAGCGAATTTCTGGGTAAAAAGGTAAGTGAAGTTGTTCCCGGCTCTCATATTCCTCAAGTTATGACAACTGGGAGCAAGCTAATAGGAATAAAAACAAGAGTAAACGATAGAGACGTAATATCAAATATCGTACCGTTTGTTTACAATGGCAAGATTGAGGGTGCAGTATCTATATTCAGAGATATTTCTGAAATAATAGAGCTAAACCAAAAGTTAAAAGATGCAAAATCAACAATAAAGCATCTTTATGAAGAATTGGATTTTCTGACTGATGCAGACAGCAATATTGTAGTAGGTAATAATAATGCTATGATACAAACTCTGAAAACATCACAAAAAGCCTCAAGGGTAAGTTCAACAGTACTATTGCAGGGTGAGAGCGGAACAGGAAAAGAAGTAATTGCCAGATTTATTCACAAACACGGAACAAGATCAGCAAAACCATTTATTACTGTGAATTGTGCTGCTATCCCGGAAAGTCTTCTGGAAAGTGAATTATTCGGGTATGAAGAAGGAGCTTTTACAGGAGCTAAAAAAGGAGGAAGACCCGGTATGTTTGAGTTGGCTGATACGGGTACAATCTTTCTTGATGAAATAGGTGATATGAATTTCCACCTCCAGGCTAAATTGCTTAGGGTATTGCAAAGCCGTGAGATTATGAGGGTTGGAGGAACACGTCAAAAGCAAATAGATGTAAGAGTTATAGCTGCTACAAATAAAAATTTGCTACAAATGGTTCAGGAAAATACGTTCCGTGAAGACCTATACTATAGATTGGCAGTAATTAAGATTTTAATTCCATCTCTTCGTGAAAGGAAAGAGGACGTCCACCTTTATATACAAAATGCGGTAAATAAAATAGGTAAACGTCTTGGAAAGACAGTTTCTGTAACGCCAAGAGCAATAAAAGTGCTTACTGAATATTCATATCCAGGTAATATCAGAGAACTTGAGAATATTATGGAGGTTTGTCTTGTAAGTGATGAAGACGGGATTATAGATATAAACGATTTGCCGGATAATGTTATTCCAATAAAAAAAGAAATTCTTCACAACATAAATCTTTCTTTTAATGAATTTCCTTCTTTAAGTGAGGTAGAAGCCTTAATTTTAAGAAAGGCAATAGAATCATATGGGGCTAAAGCCGATATTGCAAAAAAATTAAAAATTTCCCGATCTACTCTTTATAGAAAACTTAAAGAATACGGGCTAGAAAATGAATTGAAAGAATAATGTATTAATATGATACATTTTCACAAAAAAACAGCTGCTTTGGTGTTTCAAAATGAGACATTAAACCAGCTGTTTTTTTGTATTCAACATTTAAAAATTCTTTATTTAAGCGGAAAATTATAATTTTTATTAATAAACTCAAAGTGTATCAATTTGAATCAGATATATTTAACTTATAGTCTGTTTGTATATTAATTACAAGAAAATATACTAAAAATATATAAAAATTATTGAAAACTAACAAATTTAGCGCCGAAATTCTTGGCATGAATCTTGCTGTTATATATGTATGTAAGTCATTAAAAATATCATGAAAGAGGGAGATATAAAGATGAAACAATACAAGCTGAATGTTGAAACCCCACGTTCTTTTGCTTATGTAAAGAGAAATATTCCAAAAGTTACTGTTGAACAGCGTGAACGCGCTCTGCAATCCACTCATTATAATGAATTTGCGTTCCCGGCCGGAATGTTGACTGTTGACTGTCTGTCTGACTCCGGTACAACTGCTATGACTGATCTGCAGTGGAGTGCAATGTTCCTCGGTGACGAGTCTTATGGCCGTAATAAAGGTTACTATGTACTGCTTGATACAATGCGTGATGTATTCGAGCGCGGTGATAATCAAAAACGTATTCTCGATCTTGTTCGTACAGGTTGTGAAGATATTGAAAAAATGATGAACGAAATGTACCTCTGTGAATATGAAGGTACACTTTTTAACGGTGGTGCCGCTCAGATGGAACGTCCAAACACTTTCGTTGTTCCACAGGGCCGTTGCGCAGAATCACTTTTATTTAATGTTGTAAGTCAAATTTTGAACACACGTTATCCCGGTAAGAACTTTACAATACCTTCCAATGGACACTTTGATACCACAGAAGGAAACATTAAGCAAATGGGTTCCACACCACGTAACCTCTACAATAAGGATTTGCTTTGGGAAGTTCCGGAAGGCGGAAAATATGAGACAAACCCATTTAAGGGTAACATGGACATCGAGAAGCTGGAAAACTTGATAAAAGAAGTTGGACCTGAAAATGTTCCGTTGGTATACTCTACCATCACAAACAACACTGTTTGCGGACAGCCTGTTTCCATGGCTAACATCCGTACTTGCAGCGAGATAGCTCACAAATACAACATTCCATATATGCTGGATGCTGCTCGTTGGGCTGAAAATTGCTACTTTATTAAAGTTAATGAAGATGGTTATGCAGATAAATCTATATTTGAAATTGCAAAAGAAATGTTCTCATATTGCGACGGATTCACAGCCAGTCTGAAGAAAGACGGACACTCTAACATGGGTGGTGTATTGGCATTCAGAGACAAAGGCTACTTCTGGAGAAACTTCTCCGATTTTGATGCTGATGGAAACGTAACAAAGGATGTTGGTATAACACTGAAAGTAAAACAAATTTCTACATTAGGTAATGACTCTTACGGCGGAATGAGTGGACGTGACATCATGGCTTTGGCATGTGGTCTGTATGAGAGCGGACGCTTTGAATATCTGCAGGAACGTGTTGGACAGTGCGAATATTTAGCACAGGGCTTCTACAAAGCTGGTCTTCCTGTAGTTCTCCCAGCCGGCGGACACGGTGTATATCTGAACATGGATAAATTCTTTGATTATGAACGAGGTCATGACACCTTTGCAGGTCAGGGCTTCAGTATTGAATTAATTCGTCGTTATGGTATCAGAGTTTCGGAACTTGGTGATTATAGTATGGAATATGATCTTAAGACTCCAGAACAGCAGAAAGAAGTTTGTAACGTTGTCCGATTCGCTATCAATCGCAGTCAGTTGTCACAAGAACATTTGGACTATGTTATAGCTGCTGTTACAGAACTGTACAAAGACCGCGACAGTATCCCTAATGTGAAGATAGTTATGGGACATAACCTCCCAATGCGTCACTTCCATGCGTTCCTTGAGCCAGTTTATAACAAATAACATTAATTAATAAGGTAGTTTGTTAAAGGGAGCGTAAATAAATTTTTTACGCTTCCTAAATCAAAGACAAAGGGGGACTCCTGAATGAGTGCAAACTCAAATGAAAAGCACGAGCTTCAACGTGGTCTGAAAAACCGCCATATTCAGATGATAGCTCTAGGTGGAGCTATAGGTACAGGTCTTTTCTACGGTTCGTCAACTTCTATAAAACTCACCGGACCAGCTATTACATTAGCATATCTAATCGGTGGCTTTATTATTTTCCTTATAATGAGAGCATTAGGAGAAATGTCTGTAGATCACCCGGTTTCAGGCTCTTTTAGCCACTATGCATACACAAACTGGGGAGAGTTTCCGGGCTTTCTTTCCGGTTGGAATTACTGGTTTAACTATATAGTTGTAAGTATGGCTGAGCTTTCAGTTGTTGGTATTTACGTTAACTATTGGCTACCTGATATACCCACTTGGTTGTCGGCTTTAATATTCCTTGTTATTATTACTTCAATTAACCTTATAAATGTAAAATTATATGGTGAGTTTGAATTCTGGTTTGCTTTAGTGAAAGTTGTTGCTATTATTGCTATGATCGTTCTTGGATTATTCATGATATTTACCGGTATAGGCAACGGAGGACAGGCTACAGGTTTTAGTAACCTATGGGCTCATGGCGGATTCCTTCCTAATGGTATTACAGGTTTGTTGTTCTCGTTGGTTATGGTAATGTTCTCTTTCGGTGGTGTCGAACTTATTGGTATTACAGCCGGTGAGGCTGATAACCCAACTAAAACTATTCCTAAGGCAATTAATCAGGTTGTATGGAGAATATTGATATTCTATATTGGTGCTCTTGCAGTTATGATGACTATTTTTCCTTGGAACAAGCTAGGTGAAAGTGGAAGTCCCTTTGTAGAAATATTCTCAAAGATTGGTATTCCAGCAGCAGCCGGAATATTGAATCTGGTTGTATTAACTGCAGCTCTATCAGCATACAACAGCGGTCTCTACAGTAATGGCCGTATGCTTCATGGACTTGCACTTCAGGGCAATGCACCGAAATCCTTTGCAAAGGTAAGTAAATCAGGAACTCCAGTAGTAGGCGTTTTAGTATCCTCAGCACTGACTTTGGTTGCAGTAGCAATGAACTACCTGGTTCCCGGAAAAGTATTTGTATATCTGATTTCTATAGCAACTTTTGCAGGTATATTAAATTGGACTATGATAATTATAACTCAGCTTAAGTTCAGAAAGTCCAAATCACCTGAAGAAGTAGCCAAATTAAAGTTTAAGCTTCCTTTCTACCCAATATCCTCTTATATTACGCTTGCATTTATGGCTATGATTCTTGTGCTTATGGCACTTATGCCAGATATGAGAGTTGCGCTAATCATCGGACCAATATGGATGCTAGTGCTCTTCGTAGCATTTATGATACGCAAAAGATCGGTAAAAAAGGGCTGATTTTAATTACAAATAAAACAATAAAATTTTGAAAATACTAGAAGCATCAAAGTATTTAAGGAGAAATTGAATGGAAAAAGAAGTAATTTTCACAGAAAAGGCTCCTGCTGCAATTGGACCTTATTCTCAGGCTATCAAGTTAGGAAACATGGTTTATACCTCCGGAATGTTACCAGTCGTACCGGAAACCGGTGAAGTGGCTCAAGGAGATGCAGCTGCACAGGCTGAACAGGTTCTGATGAATCTTAATGAGTTACTGGCGGCAGCTGGAACCAATTTCGATAGTGTAATAAAGACAACAGTATTTATTAAAAATATGGGTGATTTCGGAGCTATTAATGAAGTATACAAAAAATACTTTACAGCGAATTTCCCATCAAGATCCTGTGTGGAAGTAGCAAGACTTCCAAAGGATGTATTAGTAGAAATTGAATGTATAGCCGTTATATAAATTTTTATTAACTTATTAACCGATAGTCCGGCGCTTAATAGCTCCGGACTATCGGTTGTTGTAGTTGCAGGAGGTAATATATGAATTTTGAACTAACTTTAAATCAGAAAATGTCTATATCTCCGCAGATGCAACAATCTATGGAGATTCTTCAGATGAGCACACAGGAATTAATGGACTATGTTAAACAATTAGCTGTGGACAACCCTGTTGTAGAGCTGGAAGACCAACCCTATGAAAATGATAGATATGAGGTGCTTAGAAAAAAACTGGAATGGCTTGACTCTGTTAACCAGGAATACAGAGTTTACAATCATGACCTTGAAGATGATGAAGACAATAAAGACGTGGCGCATTATGTACCAGGTGATGATGAGGATTTATATCAAAATTTACAATCACAATTAAACTTAATCAAAATATCACAGGGAATATATAAAGCAGTGCATTATATGATAGGCTGTATTGATCAAAACGGATATCTTCATGAGAAAGTAGATGACATATCAAAAACCTTAAACCTGGAAAAAAATATGGTGGAGAAAGCCTTAAATCAGCTCCAATCAATGGAACCGGCGGGTGTAGGGGCAAGAAACTTAAAAGAATGTCTTCTGCTTCAATTAGAGAGAATTGGACAAAATGATCCAATAGTTATTACACTTGTGAATAATTATCTTGAATTACTGGGAAAAAACCAGCTTAATCTCATAGCTAAGAGATTGGGTGTTTCAATAGATAAAGTTAATGATGCATATAAAGTTATTAGAAAGTTAAATCCAAGACCAGGAATGGGGTTTGGATCTAAAAGAGATATTCACTATCAAACACCGGATTTGATAGTTGTAAAATTCAGTGATTATTATGAAGTACTTTTAAATAATTTTTCAGACCCTCATATTTCAATTAACAGCTATTATCGGAACGTCCTTTTACAAAATCCATCCGATAATGTTAAGAATTATATTTCAGAAAGAATAAAAGAAGCTGATTGGGCTATCAAATGTATATCACAGAGAAACAATACATTGTTAAATGTTACAAAAATGCTTGTAAACCAACAGATAGGCTTTTTTGACAAGGGTCCAAGCTATCTTATACCTATGAACCAGAAAAATATATCAGATAAACTGCAAATACACGAGTCAACGGTGAGCCGTGCCATAAGGGGAAAATACCTTCAATGTTCGTGGGGGGTATTTGGTCTAGACTACTTCTTTACAAACGGACTTTCTCTTGGGTATGACTCACAAATTGTTCCGGATGCTATAAAATCAGATATTAAAAAGCTAATTACCGGTGAGGACAGAAAGAAACCTTATAGTGATCAAAAAATTGCCGAGATACTAAACAAAAAAGGAATCAGTATAGCAAGAAGAACGGTGACAAAGTATAGAGAGGATATGGATATTCCAAAAGCAGTAATGAGAAAGGAGTACTAAAAATTTAATAAGGCTGATTTTTAATCATTCACCTTAATAATCCAGATACAAAGTATTTACATTGAAAATTCTTAAGGTTAAAATGAAATTTATTATATAATAAATTTCTGTGAGGGTGAATATAAGATGGAAACGAGGCTAAATAACAATGGCCCGATTTTTGACAGAAAAATTGTAGCTGATAGTTTCATAAATGTAATTAGGAATTTAGTTCCAACGGATTTTATGCCAGCTTATACCTTCCTGGCACTTATTTCAAAAAATATATTGCTGATAGGATATATTCTTGATCAAAATCATGAAGCAGTTCAATTAAAACAGGCTTTATCCACTGTATTTTCTTTATACAATTTCAGACCTGTTTATTATACGGCATTTGTATTAGGCCTTATCTGGGTTATTTTCCTTTTTAAAAATAGGGCCAGATTTATGATTTCTATAGTAATTAACTTTCTCACTTCTTTTTTATTCTTGATAGATTTGTGGTATCTCAGGGGGTTTAATACACTTCCTACTTTACATATACTTAAGGCTGGGGGGAATATAAGCGATTCCCTGAATAGTTTCCTTCCGCTTATCCATTTTGCTGATATACTGTTTATTATAGATATTCCCTTGCTTACCTTAATTTTTTTTATTAAGAGAAGCCTTTACCAAAAAGTTAATCGGAATATATTCTTCTCATTTTTTGTACTGTTTTCGGCTGTATTTGGGGTACTTTACATTGCTCCCCAGGTTAATAGCCAAGCTGTCAAGCCCTTGCCAATTTCTTCGATATATAACAAATTCAATCCTATAGTAACAATAAGGAGCTTGTCTCCTTTAGGCTATAACATTTACAGTTCCTATAACTATTTTACCGAGAAAAGTACAATAAAACTCACTGATTCTGATAGAGAAAGAATTACAGAATGGTATAACAAAAAAAATGAAAATTTACCGGACAATGACTACAAGGGAATGTTTAAAGGGAAAAACCTGCTTTTAATTCAGGTAGAGTCTCTTGAAAACTTTGTAATAAACCAGAAAGTCGATGGTCAGGAAATTACACCGAACCTGAATAAAATGTTGAAGAACAGCTTGTATTTCACTAATATTAGGGAACAGGTCGGAGGAGGAAACAGTTCTGACTGCGACTTAATGCTAAATGCATCTGTTTATCCTATTCAGCTTGGTACTACCTTTATCAGTAATACATATACAGAATATAATTCATTACCAAAGCTTCTCAGGAATTCCGGATATTATACAGCAGCTTTTCATCCTGATGACGGGGCCTTTTGGAACTGGAAGCCTGCATTAACGTCAATGGGTTTTAATAATTGTTACGATTCGTCAACTTATGACACAACTGAAAAAATTAATATGGGTATAAGTGACAAATCTTATTTTGAACAGATTGAACCAATGATCGCTAAACAAAAGCAGCCCTTTTACACTTTTGTAGTAACACTGTCAAGCCATTCTCCTTTTGAGCTTCCGGGCCAGTATAAAGAGCTGAACTTGAAGGGTGAACTTGGGAAATCAAAGCTTGGAGGATATCTTCAGTGTATTCGCTATACTGACAAATACCTGGGACTTCTGATGGAAAACCTTGAAAAGGACGGAGTTTTAAGCAACACCTTAGTAGCGGTAACAGGTGATCATGAGGGAGTACATAAATATTTTCCTGAACAAATAAAGGCAATGAAAAGTGGCCAAGCCTGGTGGGAGAATAACGACAAGAGGCTGCCCCTTATTATTTACAATAAGAATTTAAATCCAAAAGAAATTCAGACTACCGGCGGACAGGTGGATATTATGCCAACTCTCCTATATTTAATGGGTGTGGAGGAACAAAGCTATATAAATACTGCTATGGGAAGAAACTTGTTGAAGTCAAATAAGAGCTATGCAGTATTAAGGGATAGGATTGTAGTGGGAGACACCGCCTCGGCAGACAGAGAACAGGCTGTTTTAGGTATGGAACTTTCGGATATTATTATAAGAGGCGATTACTTTAAAAAGTAACTTACATATGTCCAAATATATAAAATTTATGATATAATTTCAATACATGATAGTTGTTCTATCTTACTTGAACAATTATCAACTGATATTAAGCAATGAATAATTATAGATAAATGCTGATATTTGTATCTTACTTATTTTAATTTATTTAACGGCCGGGTTTTAAAGGTCTTTGGAGGTCAAATGGGTAAAAAATTACTTATGGGCAATGAAGCTATCGCCCTCGGAGCTATAAAAGCGGGAGTCAACGTGGTAACCGGATATCCGGGTACTCCTTCAACAGAAGTACTGGAAACAGTAGCACATCATAATCCCGGTGATATTTACGTTGAATGGTCTGTAAATGAAAAATCCGCAATGGAGATTGCAGCAGGAGCAGCATATAGCGGAGCCAGAACAATGGTTACAATGAAACAGGTTGGTCTTAATGTAGCCTCAGACCCATTAATGAGCCTTGCCTATATAGGTGTAAAGGGTGGAATGGTAGTTTTGGTAGCAGATGACCCAGGGCCATTTTCTTCTCAAACCGAGCAAGACACAAGACATTTTGCTAAGTTCTCAAATTTGCCTGTGCTGGATCCTTCAACTCCTGAAGAAGCCTATGAAATGATACAATATGCTTTCGAACTCTCTGAACAGGTGGAACTACCGGTATTTTTAAGACCTACTACAAGAGTTTGTCATGCTTGCGGTACAATCGATTTGGATGACAACAGAATGAATCACAAGCCTGAGGGATTTGTTAAAGATCCAAAATGGGTTATATTCCCTAGCCTTGCGTATAGGAAGCATCTTCATATAGAACAGCTGCAGCACAAGCTTTCAGAAATCTTTTCGGGTCTTGACTTTAATAAGGTTTACGGCTCCGGAAAGCTTGGTATTGCTGCGTCAGGTGTTGCTTATACCTACGCTGTTGAAGCAATTGACAAGCTACAGGCCGATATAAAAGTATTCAAGGTGGGAACACCGTATCCTCTTCCGGAAGCGAAGGCAGAAGAATTTCTCTCCGGCCTTGATAAGGTTCTTGTTTTTGAAGAACTTGACCCTGTTTTGGAGGAAGAATTAATATTATATTGTGCTTCAACAGGTAAAAACACGAAAATTTTAGGCAAAAAGTCAGGAAACCTGCCCTGCGCTGGAGAATATACCTTTGAGCTGGTTTATGAAACGCTGGCAAAATACCTTGGGCTTGAAGCTGAAACTGCTTCAAAAGCGGCTTTGCCTGAGCTGCCGGTAAGACAGCCGGTGCTATGTGCAGGCTGCCCTCATAGGGCTTCCTTCTACGCTGTAAAAATGGCAATGCGTGGACACAAGGCAGTTTTTACCGGAGATATCGGCTGTTACACCCTTGGAAATGCAAAGCCGCTGGAAATGGTTGATACCTGTTTATGTATGGGTGCCGGAATAACTGTTGCCCAGGGTATAAAGAGGAGCGAACCTGATTCAAAGTGTATTGCCTTCATTGGGGATTCAACCTTCTTCCACACCGGAATTCCCGGAATAGTTAATGCGGTTTATAATAACACCGACATAACAATTGTGATACTGGACAACAGTACCACTGCGATGACGGGTCATCAGCCTCATCCAGGCATAGGAAAGACGATGATGAACAGCATCTCTGAAAAAATAGATATATACGGTGTGGTAAAAGCTTGCGGCGTAGCTCATATTGTAAAAGGCAATCCTCTGGACTATCACGGTTCAATAGATTTAATAAAACAGGCTGTAGAATATAAGGGACCATCGGTTGTAATATTTGAAGCACCTTGTATTGCGCTGTTTAAGCCTGCTGTTAAAAACACAGTAAAGGATAACTGCAAAAAGTGTAAGAAGTGTATTACAGAGATAGGCTGTCCGGCTATTTCAACTGTTGACGGAAAGGTTGTTATTGAACCTTCTCTATGTTACGGCTGCGGCTTATGCATTAATGTTTGTCCATTTGACGCAATAGGGCCGTCGAAGTAAATAAATAGTTGGGGGTTTAAAATGCATAATATAAAAAAAATAGATCAAAAGTATGATATATTGATTGCTGGTGTTGGGGGGCAGGGAACTGTACTGGCCTCCCGCCTTATTGCCGCAGCGGCCATAAAGCAGGGCAGCTTTGCCAGAACCTCAGAGACAATAGGTATGTCTCAAAGAGGAGGTTGCGTTGTGAGCCATGTGAGAATAAACAGCGAGAAATTCAGTTCGTTAATTCCCCTAGGGAGCGCCGATATGCTAATAGCTTTTGAATTGTCAGAGGCTGCCCGTAGTTTACCAAGATTAAAAATGGGCGGCTGCTGTATAATCAATACTCAGACAATAAAGCCTGTTTCAGCATCTCTTGGTTCTTCTCAGTACGACATTAAAAAAATTACTGATTTTATTAATATAAATACTGAACAGGTTTATTTTATTGACGGTTATAGTCTTGCTAACGAGGCGGGTAGTGTGAAGGCTGTTAATGTTGTCCTTCTGGGGGCGGCAGCTGCTGTAGGTCAAATGCCCTTTGGCAAAGAAGTAATAGAGGAAGCTATTATTGAGAATGTGCCGCAGAAATTCCGTGAATTAAACCAAAAAGCCTTTGAACTTGGGTATCAAAGTATCTTAAATCAGAACCTAAATGTTAAATAAGCGAAGGAAACAAGTAAGTTTATTTTCGAGGGCAAAAAATTAAAAACTAAACAACAACAATTTTTGTGTGCATTGAGCACAGTCAGGAGAGTTTATGGGAAACAAGTTGGGTAAACAAAAACATATTGCACTAATAGCACACGATAACAGAAAACAGGACCTGATTAATTGGGTTAAGAGCAAATCTGACATTTTGGGAAGACAGTTTTTATGCGGTACAGGAACAACTGCTCAGTTAATATCAGAAAATACAGGCCTCCCGGTTAAGCGGTTTAAAAGCGGACCTCTGGGCGGAGACCAACAGATAGGGGCTTGCATTGCAAACGGAGAAGTTGACTTTATGATATTTTTCTGGGATCCCCTTACTTCACAGCCCCATGACCCTGATGTTAAGGCACTGCTCAGAATAGCCGTACTTTATGATATACCTGTTGCAATGAACCAGTCCACAGCAGATTTTTTACTGTCATCGTCGTTAATGGAGGCGGAGTACGACAGAAATGCAGTGGATTATTACAGCAGAATACGCAAGGAACATTTCGGCGGGTACTAAGCCGTAAATTTCACCAGTGAATAAATAAAATTTTATTTAATAAAACAATAAATTTTTAGAAAGAAGAGATGAGTAGAGATGAGTAGAGAACAATTTGAACTATTAAAAGAAATGTTATTAAATGTTAACAGCAACAGCCCTTTTTACAAGGAAAAGTTTGAGAAAAGTGGTGTTGATATTAATGAGATAACTTCTTTGGATATGATAAAGAATCTTCCTTTTACAACTAAGGAAGAATTAAGGGATGCATATCCACTTGGACTTCAAGCTGTTCCTGATGAAAAAATTGTTAGAATTCATTCCTCTTCCGGGACAACAGGCAAACCTATTATTATTCCGTATACTGCCGGGGATGTTGAAAACTGGGCAGAGATGATGGCTAGATGTTATCAAATCGCGGGTATCACAAACCTTGATCGTATACAGATAACACCGGGTTACGGCTTATGGACTGCAGGAATCGGTTTTCAAGCCGGCTGCGAAAAATTGGGAGCTATGGCTGTTCCTATGGGGCCGGGTAATACAGACAAGCAGCTGCAAATGATGATGGATTTAAAATCCACTGTAATAATAGGAACTTCATCATATGCCTTGGTGCTGGCTGAAGAAGTTGAAAAGCGCGGTATCAAATCTGACATTAAGTTAAAAAAAGGTGTAATAGGCTCTGAACGCTGGGGAGAAAAGATGAGACAGCGTATAAAGAATGAGTTGGGTATTGAAATATATGATATTTACGGACTTACTGAAATATATGGTCCGGGAATTGCAATTGATTGTGACTGCCATCAAGGCATGCATTATTTTGACGATTTCCTTTACTTTGAAATAATAGATTCAATCACCGGAGAGGTTTTGCCTGAAGGTGAAGAGGGAGAACTTGTAATAACAACCCTTAGAAAAGAGGGTGCGCCCCTTATAAGATACAGAACCAGAGATCTTACAAGAATTATTCCCGGAAAGTGTCCCTGTGGCAACAGCTTTCCACGAATTGACAGAATTATCGGACGTACAGATGATATGGTAAAGGTCAAAGGGGTAAATATTTATCCCGGCCAGATTGATGAAATACTTAGACAGGTTGAGGGTGTCAGCAGTGAATATCAGATAATAATTGATCATATTAACGGTAAGGACGTTATGACTTTAAAGGCTGAATACAACTCTGACGGAGATACAGAGCGTGAAGACATCGAGTATAATATTGTAGATCTGTTCAAAAAAAGAATCGGGATACATATTATTGCTGAAGTCAGCGGTATTGGCAGTCTCCCCAGAAGTGAAAAGAAGAGCAAAAGAATAATAGATTACAGACAAAGTTAAATTATCTACATATATAACAAATATCAATAACCATAACCATAACAAAATAAACAAATATAACACAAACAAAATCAGGATCAGACCGGTTAAACTAAATCGAATCTGGTTCTTTTTTTTATCTTCACATATTATTCACAAATCAAACACAGGTTTTACATAATAGTTTAATAATATTGTTATACGTACTAAGGTAATATAACCCATTTTACTAAAACTAAATTTGAAGAGGTGGAAATATGCAAGTGGGAGTAAAGAATTTTAAGTGGAGCAGAAAAAGGTTTATTGCTCTTTCTGTAGTTGCTTTGGTTATTATTTCATTGGTTACAGGAGTATTTCTTTATAGTAAAAACAGTTCTGCCAGTAGCACTGCAGCAGCGGAGAAAAGGACAACACAGGTTGTCAGGGGTAAAATTGAAGTTGCACTGTCGGGCTCAGGCACTGTAAAATCATCAAATACTTCAGATGTTATGACAAATGTTCAGGGGAAGATAACAAAAGCATATTTTAAGGAAGGAGATAAAATAAAGACCGGCGATTTGCTCTTTGAAATCGATGATACAGATGCTAAGCTGAATATTCAAAAAATCGAAAACCAGATAAGCCAAGCATTATTAAATGTAGACAGCAATCAAAAAAGTTTTAGCAATCTTACCGTCACAGCACCTTTTGACGGTTTAGTTACGGGTATATCAGCAAAAACGGGTGAAAGCACCGGCAATAATATGGCACTTTTCACTATTACTGAAACATCAAGGCTTAATCTTTCAATTCCCTTTAGTGAAGCATGCATTCAGAATATAAAGATTGGTCAGAAAGCCAATGTACATGTCCAGGAAATAATGGATACAGTAGAGGGAATAGTAACAGCAATTGATGATTATACATATACAGCTTCGGATGGAGGACGAGTCAGAAATGTTGAAGTTACAGTTAATAATCCCGGAAGACTGACCGACACAATGACTGCAAGTGTTGATATTATAACTTCAAAAGGGATTGAGAGCGGAAACGGGGTTAGCCCCTTGGAATATGCAAACAAACAGGCAGTAAAGGCCGCTGCCAACGGTACCTTTGCTGAAGTTAACGTTAAAGAAAATCAATACGTTAAAAAAGGTGATGTACTGATTCAAATCGATAATGATGATTTAAAAATAACTGCCCAGACTAATGATCTTAAAGTTAAAGATCTTCAAAACCAACTGGAAGCAGCAAAAAAGCAATTGGAGAATTATAAGATATATTCTTCTATTTCAGGAACAGTCACAGGTGAAACGGCCGTTGCCGGTGACAGCGTTAAATCAGGAGATATTCTTATTAGTATAAGGGATTTTGATAAAATGCAGTTTACCATATCTGTCGACGAACTTGATATTTCAAAGGTTAAAGTAGGTCAGTCCGTAGCAATAACGATTGATGCTCTTGATGAGACCTCTAAAACTCCTCTTACGGGAGAAGTAATATATAAAGCTATGGAGGGTACTTCAACCAACGGCGTTGCTACTTATGATGTAAAGATAAAAATAAATGAAACTGAAAATTTGTTAGCCGGGATGAATGCTAATGCAAGCATAATACTAAACCAGGCCGACAATATATTAATGGTTCCCCTGGAAGCAATAACAAAAATGGGCAACAGATCCTTTGTACGAGTGTTGGGAACAGATGAACAAAGCCAGTCTGGAACAGGCAGTGCAGACAGAAGGCCTGGTAACTGGGGCGGTAAAATGTCAGCACCGCCTGATAGCAACAGAACCAAAAATACAAGCAAAAATGATAGCCCTGCAAGTGGAAGCAGTGACAGTCAGAAAAACAGCCCGAGCGGTACGTCTTCAGCAAGAAGGCAAATGTCAGCGGCCTTTGGGGCAAATCAGGAGTATTACAAAGGAACTGTAATGAAAGAGGTTGAGCTGGGTATAAACAATGATGAATATGCAGAAATAAAGAGCGGTTTATCAGAAGGAGACATAGTTGTACTACCACCTCTGGTGACCAATTCAACTTCAGGCTCTTCAAATAGTCAGGGAGGCTTTGGGCTTGGTCTTGGCGGCGGCATGGGCGGTGGCTTCGGAGGAGGAATGCCTTCCGGAGGCTTCCCGGGTGGAAGCGGTCAGAACAATAGAAATTCCGGCAATTCAAACAGACAAACAAATACACAGGGTCAGAGATAGGAGATTAGCATGATACGAATATCGAACATGTGTAAAATATATGAGATGGGCGAAAACTCCATATATGCACTTAATAATGTCTCTTTGCATATTGCCAGGCATGAATTTGTAGCTATTGTAGGTCCATCCGGCTCGGGTAAATCTACATTGATGAATATGCTGGGATGTCTTGATGTGCCCACCTCCGGAAGCTATTATCTGGATGGACATGAGGTCAGCAAGCTGAGTGATAATCAGCTTGCTGAAATAAGAAATAATAAGATTGGCTTTATATTTCAAGGCTTTAACCTACTAAAAAAACTGACAGCAGTAGAAAATGTTGAACTACCGCTAATATACCAGGGAATTGGTCATAGAGAAAGACTTAAAAAGAGCATAGATGCACTTGGAATGGTAGGCCTCGGGGACAGAATCCACCATACTCCCAATGAATTATCAGGAGGTCAGCAGCAGAGGGTAGCTATAGCACGCGCACTTGTAAGCAACCCTCCGCTAATTCTGGCAGATGAGCCTACAGGAAATCTGGATTCAAAATCAGGAGCTGACGTTATGAATACACTCCACCAGCTACATAAAGGCGGAAATACCATTGTATTAATAACCCATGATAACAATGTGGCTGCTCAGGCAGGAAGAATAATAAGGATACAGGACGGCATGATAACAGAAGATAAGGAGGCGGTATAGATGGGGTTTTTTCAGGCCTTTAAAATGGCATTGAAAAGTATTGCCAGCAATAAGGTCCGCTCATTTCTTACCATGCTGGGAGTAATAATCGGGGTAGGTTCGGTAATAACAGCTGTTGCGTTCGCTCAGGGGAGTACCAAGAGCATAACTGATTCAATCGAAGGTCTTGGAAGTAATATTATTACAATTAACATAACCGGAAGAGGAAGTAATAGAACGGTTACATATAACGAATTAAAGACCTTTGCCGACGAAAACAGCAGTGAAATAAGTATGATTGCACCGATTGTCAGCGGCAGTATGACAGGAAAAGTAGGAACTAAAAGCCGATCAACAACTGTAGTAGGTACAGATGAACAGTATGAATATATGAAAAGCAGACATGTCCAATCAGGTAGATTTATTTTATCTTTTGACAATGACTATATGCTTAAGACTGCTGTAATAGGTACTGCTGTTGCAAATGATTTATTTGAAGGACAGAATCCTGTTGGTCAGCAAATGAAAATTAACGGACAGATATTCAAGGTAGTAGGTCTTCTTCAGGAGATTGACGGAAGCCAGGATTCATCAGACGACGACCAGATTATTATTCCTGTAACCGTTGCTCAAAGGCTAAGCCAGAACAGTACTATAAGAAGCTTTACTGTTCAGGCTGTAGATTCGACAACGGTTGACCCGGCAATGACAAAGCTTACAAATTATCTTACAAAAAAATTTGGAGATACAACATCATTCAGGGTAATGAACCAGGCACAAATGTTATCAACCTTAAATTCAATAACCGACACCTTAATGATTGTTCTTGGAGGGATAGCCGCTATTTCTCTGATTGTAGGCGGAATTGGAATTATGAACATTATGTTGGTTTCAGTTACCGAGAGAACCCGTGAAATTGGTATCCGTAAAGCCATTGGGGCAAAACGTAAAAATATTTTGGTCCAGTTTTTAATTGAAGCAATAATGATAACCGGTATTGGAGGAGTCATAGGAATACTGATTGGTTTGTTTTGTATCAAGTTCATTATTGGGGGGTTCAAAATAACCACGCCGGTTTACTCGCCCTTCTGGATGACTCTTTCCTTCGGAATATCACTGGGGGTAGGAATAATATTCGGCATGTTCCCTGCCTATAAAGCTGCCAGATTAAATCCTATAGAGGCTCTCAGATTCGAATAATATTACTATTTGTGCCGTCTATCTTACGGCGGAATGGAGATTTATATGCATAATTTAAAAAAATTGCTTTTAAAAATACTTACTTTTACTATGATTTCAGCTTTTATAATGTCATCAACCATAGCATATGCTGCTACTCGGGAACAAACCGACTATGGAGAAGCGGCTGCGAAACTGAAACTATGGGGGATTATTAATGATTCTGACCTGAAAAACAGTAAAATGACCAGAGAACTTTTTTCAAAGCTTATTATAAACTCTACCGGAAACTATGAATTGGCAAAATCTATGGAAGGTTCCACAACTTTTTCAGATGTTTCGGTAAAGTCTGAATACTGTGGATACATTAATGCAGCTGCAAAGCTAGGATATCTTCAGGCATATTCTGATGGTAAATACAGGCCTTCTGCTTATATTACTTTTGCACAGCTTTGTACTGCGGTGGTTAAGGCCTTGGGCTATACTCAGACTGATATAACAGGGACCTGGCCTGCCGGATATATTGAAAAGGCAAAGAGCCTGGGATTGACAAACGGTAACGCTCTTACTGCTGAAAGTAACGTTTCCACTGCTGATGCTTTAGTTATTCTTGAAATAATGCTTAATACAAATATTAAGAAAGTAAATTCTCAGGCTGCAGACCAGACACTTATTGAAGCAACAGGTTTGTTGGACGATCAGAATAACTGGGTATATAGTAAGCCGGAAATAGCTTTCAATTTTAAACCGTCAACTATGAAGCTTGGAGCTATCAATTTTAGGTCTGATATTCCTGTATTGCGTGATACTGTAAACAATACCTCTGTCCCTTCTACAAATGTAGTCGGTGAAATAATAGCAATAAGCGATATTAAAGACAAGGATGTTGTTTACGAGGTTTACAACAAGCTTAATGTCCTTAAGTATTATTTGGTTGTGGACAACAGAATAGACGGAGAAATAACCAGTATTCTTCCAAGTAAGTATTCACCTAAAAAAGTCCAGATAAACAATGTGGATTATGAACTGGGTCAGTATGCAAAGCTCAACAAATTTGATTCAACCAACGGGTCCTTTAATGTAGGTGATACTGTGACGGCGGTACTGGGTTATGACGGTAAAATAGTAGATGCCTACTATACAGATAATTCTGATGTAGAGGATTACGCATTTGTTGTAGGCACCTCCACAAATGTATCAAAAAAAGCAGCTGACTACGGGAAATTATACTATACTGTTGACCTTATGGAGGTTGATGGTACTACAAAAACTTACAGGATTGCTGACGATCCAGCCCAATACAGGTGGACATTAATAAAATACTCTATTTTGAGTGATGATTATATTGCAATACTGAAAGTCAGCTATAATGTACCTAGCGGAAATCAGATAATAATTGACAGATACGAGAAAAAAATAGGACAGAGCTACATAACTGACAATATTAAGATTTTTAATTATACCGATTCTACAGTCAGCCTTTTAAAGTGGAGTGATATACCTAACGGAACTTTACCGGCCGGGAAAGTACAATATATAGGAACAACGGGTGAATTCGGAGACGTAAATATTATTGTCACCAGTGACGTGTTGAATCAGCAATATAAGAATTATGTAGTGCAAAAAATAACAGTACCCGATGGAAAGAAAACTACGAACTATACTTACAACCTTTTATCGGGAACAACCTCATATACATATACCTCAAAGAGTGAAATACCGGGAGCTGTGGTAGGCTCGGTATTTAGTATGAAAATGTATAACAATCAGATTAGTACCTTTAACAGTATAGTTAACCCTGACGCACAGGGCTGGTATGTACAGGCAATAGATGCAAAGAGACTTAAAATGGGTGAATTTGTATACCTTTTCGGGCCTGAAGTTTCTTTCTATCAGAAAGACTATTCAGGTAATCTTGTATCAAAAAAACTTACAGATATAAATACAGGGACCGAGTCATCTTACGGAAGTATAAAGCTTTACTGTGACCGGCCGTTTAATAATGGCGGCAAGATACAATATGTAATAATTAGTCTGAATTAGGTTATACTAACAAAGAAAATAATGCCATGCAAATAAAAAAATAAAAACGGATTAACCGTTTTTATTTTTTTATGGAAAAACTGTATATATTTAACGATTTTACTAATAATAACACTAGAAAACGTTTTAATAAATTCTTTAAAACTAAAGGAGGAAGTTTTTAGAAAATGAAAAGAGTTTTTGCATTATTAATGATAGTTGCCCTGGTCTTTAGCCTTGGTGCCTGTGCTAAAAATAATCAGCCGGGAGCCAGCACTTCCACAGTGACTGCACCTAAATCAAGCACAACCCCGTCAACTCCTGGTTTGGCAACTAATTCACCAGGAACTGCCACTGTTTCTCCAGGAATGAAGACACCAACAACAGCTACAAAGTCACCTGGAACAGCTACAAAGTCACCTGGAACAGCGACTACTTCACCGTCAACTGCTACTGTAACCGCTACAAAATCAAAAAAATAGTTGCTTACATTGGAAACGTAAATCTAAAAAGAATTTATTATATAAAGAATCCATGTCTTTGTCATGGGTTCTTTATATTTTTAACGACTTTACAAGCGGGTTCCTATTTCTTGACATTGTCAAAACGTGATAGTAAAATTAGTTAGTATTTTGCTGCGTATAATGGTAAAAAAATGCTAATTCACCACAGGCGGGAGCTACAGATGGAAACAAAAATGCCTAAAACCTTACCTTTTTTTCTTAAGCTAACGATTTTCCTTATAATTTTTAAAATAATAGACGTGTCAGTTGGTGGAATTTTACACTACTATACATATTTTAGTAAGCCAAATATGCATGAACTTATGTGGAATGACTTTTATGCATATGAGGATAATTCCGTTGATGTTATGTTTCTTGGCTCATCCCACGCAAGGTTTGCATTTGATACGGATTATTTTGATAAGGCTCTTGAAGCTAAAACCTTTAATTTATCCAGCTCGGGACAGACCCCTGTCGTGGGTTATTATGCCCTGAAGGAGGCTTTAAAGCATCAAAAACCAAAAGTTCTGGTTTATGAGGCATATTGGAGATTATTCGGAACTTCAGACAATGTAACCCCTGCATATTTTGTGTTCGATTATATTAAGGGCTTTGACACTAAGGCTGAAATGCTCGTTAACCTGAGTATAGAAAAGAATTTTTCGTCCTTATTGTTTGAGTCGCTTTTTAAGACTTATAAATACCGGGAGGGTTTAGCACCGGCCGTAAAAAATGTTTTAGGCGGAAACTTTAGAAATGATGCTGTGAATGTGACCAGCAACATTGCCTATACGGATTTTACATATCATAAAAACGGGTATTTCGGAAGTGAAAAGGTGGCCACTCAAAATAAGCTTTTTGTTACCAATCCTTTTAAGAAGGCCGGACAAGGCTTTGATTGGAATGATAAACAGCTGGAATATATGAAGAAAACAATTGATTTATGCAAGGCACAAAACATTAAAGTTTTGATGGTAACGGCACCAATGCCAATACCTACTATGAATTTCTTAAAAGACTACGACAAATCCTATACTGACTTGAATACCATTGCCAAAGACATGAACGTTAAATATATAGATTACAATATGTTAAATAGGAAAACTCATATGTTTACTAATGATATGTTCTATGATAGTAACCATTTGAATGAGAAGGGCACTCGAGAATTGGACAGGGATTTGTCACCAGAAATAAGAAAATATTTATATTAGCCCAATCCTTTCAATAATAATGCATATTGCTATTTACAAAAAACTAATATACACTTAAAAAGTCAATGGTATTATCACCGATATGTTATACTACTATTGCATAAAAATTGGCAGAGTAGATTTTTGCGCGTTAAGTGCCAAAGGGACGGGAAGTTGCCTTTTGGACGAAAAACACAACTGTGTTTGCGGTGCAGATCTCGCATTCCGCTGCCACAAAAAGAGATACCTCTTTTATGTGGCTTACCACAGTGTATTTTTATTACACTGTAATTTCGTCAAAACATTTAAAGGAGGTAGTGCTATGATGCACAACAAATTAAGAAGTATTCTTTTACTTGGGCTTTTCATTGCCCTTGAAGTTATTCTCACAAGATTCTTATCTGTAGAAAGTCCAATTGTACGAATTTCATTTGAATTTATCCCCATTGCCGTTTCAGCTATTTTATTCGGGCCTGTTATGGCCGGTATTGGTGCGGCAGCTGCTGATATTTTAGGTATGCTGATTTTTCCAAAAGGAGCCTTCTTCCCGGGCTTTACATTAAGTGCCTTCTTATCCGGACTTATTTACGGTATTTTCCTTTATAAAAAGAAGATAACACTTGCAAGGACTTTTGCGGCAGTTTTAACTGTTATTATTATCTGCAGTCTGTTTTTGAACACAATATGGCTGATCATTCTGACAAAGAACGGGGCTTATGCTATCCTTACTGCCAGGCTGATTAAATGTGCTGTATTCCTGCCGGTTCAGACCTTTATGATATATTTTGTCTGGAAATACGTCGGCAACCTGTTTACACGTTCTTTGAACCTGGAGAAACAATAAATAAGAAAAAAATTTACTTCTTTAAGACATTTTTATTTTTACTGCGTATTCTAAGTATATAAATAAAATAGGAGTGAAAAAATTGAAAAAAATATATTTTTCTTTTATAGTTTTGTCACTTATATGTGTGATGGTTGTAACTACTACAGGATGTGGAGTAAGAATAAACGGTAAAGAATATGAATTTTACAAATCCAGCCAAAGTGAAAAAAAGAGCAACAACATCTTCAATGGAATAGGTTCTGAATCGAGAGAAAGTCAACAGGTAAAACAAGATAAAATTGACGGAGAAGAACTCAAGGTTTCCACAGGTGCCGGAAATATTGATATAGGTAAAGCCGATGGTTCAGAAATAATCGTTGACGCAGATAAAAAAGTAAGGGGTGCCTCAGAAGAGACAAAGAAGACAATCCTTGAAAATATGAATATTTCAATTGAGCAAAACGGCAAAAATCTTGATATTGCAGTCAGGACAAAAGACGGCAAAGATTTCTGGGAATGGCAGAAAGATAATTATAAGACTTATCAGATAACTATAAACTATGATATTAAAGTCCCCGAAAGCATCAAGGATTTAAGTGTTTCAACCGGTGCCGGGAATATAATAATTGAAGGTCAGGCTGAAAAGGTCGATGCTAGTACCGGTGCAGGTAACATCGACGTAGATGATATGAAGGCTGAACTTAAATTAAGTACTGGTGCAGGTAATATTGACATTGATAATTCCTCAGCATTGGGTAACTGTAAATTAAGCACCGGAGCCGGTAATATAGATTTTATGGGAAAAGTGGAGGACGTGAATGGGTTTGATGCCTCTACCGGTATGGGTAATGTTAATTTTAGAGTACCTTCTGATTCCAAAATGTCTATAAACGCAGATACCGGATTGGGTAAACTTGGCGGAAGTTTTATTAATATTGAAGGAAACAAATCGCACTTTAATGGAGACATTAATGGAGGCGGAGTATCAATAAGACTGAGTACCGGGGTTGGTAACGTAGATATTGATGAAGACTAAATAAAAGCACATTGTAAATTTAAATGGGCTGCAGGGTTATCTGCAGCCCGTTTTTGCAGTATAGCAGTATATGTTTTCACATTTATGTTTAGATTATTATAGAATAGCTTTCACAGATTCCCATAAAATATCGCAAAGTTCACATTCCTTATTATTTACATCATAGGAAACAGAACCTGAAAATCCGTTCTTCCCCATCTCAAGTACATAATCTCCTATTGAGGCTGACAGATAGAAATCTCCGTCACCAAAGTTTTTTCTTTGTAAAATATCAATCATCTGTCCGATATCCAGAAGTGGCAGACAGTCCTGCTTGGAGTAAGATTCAGGACGCTGGAATTCAAAACTGAAATCTTCATCAAAGTTAAAGTCTTCGGAGTCTGTTATCTCTAGTTCTTCGGGTTCCTTAGCTTCAGTTGACTCTATACCATCAATCCTGTCGGAAGCTATACTATCTGAATAAGTATCTTCTTCCTTTATTTTATAGCTTTCATCAGGCATGAATTTTAGGTCATAAAGAAGCATATCATGATGCTTTAGCAGCTTTATTCCACCGATGATATAAGTTATCTGCTCGAATTTTTCTTCAGCAGCGTCAACACATACAGTGGCTATAGCGGTATCATAAATATGCGGAATCCATAAATCGCAGAGATTCTGCTTTTGTTCGAGGGTCAGCTCTTCCAGCTCTTTTCTGGTTATTCTTAATTTCATGAGTCCATCCTCCAATACTATAGTAACAGGAGCGTTTGTGAAATATTTCTAGCCCCAGAGTTTCAAATTTATTATAATATAATTATTGCTTGTTGTCATACAATTTCCATTAATGATTTATTTACTTGACAGAGAACACTAGTTTGATAAATAATGTTTAGGGAACAAAAATAATCGGAGGAGTCACTAATGACAAAAGATACCAGAAAGACTGAGTATGGTAATGAAAGCATTTCATCCTTAAAAGGTGCAGACAGGGTAAGACTGCGTCCGGGCGTAATATTCGGATCTGACGGTCTCGATGGTTGTCAGCATTCCTTCTTTGAAATCCTGTCAAACTCTATTGACGAGGCTCGTGAGGGCCATGGTGATGTCATTGAGGTAACCAGATTTGCCGATCATTCCATTATGGTACAGGACTGGGGTAGAGGTCTCCCCGTCGATTATAATACCAAGGAAGAGCGGTTTAACTGGGAACTTGTTTATTGTGAGTTATACGCCGGTGGCAAATATCAGAATAACTCCGGAGAAAATTACGAATACAGTCTTGGGCTTAACGGTCTGGGAGCATGTGCAACACAGTACAGTTCGGAGTACTTTGACGTAACGGTGTTCAGAGACGGTCATAGGTTTCAGCTTCACTTTGAAAAAGGTGAGAATGTAGGCGGTCTGAATAAGGAAAAATGCAAGTATGAGCAAACCTCTACAATTCAGAAATGGAAGCCTGACATTGACGTTTTTACAGATATAAACATACCTTTGGAATATTTTCAGACAGTTCTGAAAAAACAAGCGGTAGTTAATGCAAGATTGCGTTTTGTATTAAAAGATGAAGAGTCGGGAGAAACCTTTGTGTACTGCTATGAAAACGGAATAGTAGACTACATAAAGGAGATAACCAAGGAAGACGGCTTTACAGATATTCAGTTTTATGAAACGTCAACAAGGGGAAGAGACAGGGAAGACAAACCGGAATATAAGCTTAAGATGCAGATCGCCTTTTGTTTTAACAACCAGACAAACCTGCTGGAATATTATCACAATTCCAGCTTCCTGGAGTACGGCGGCGCACCTGACAAGGCCGTAAAAAATGCACTGGTTTATGAAATAGACAAATGCATAAAAGCCAGAGGAAAATATAACAAGGATGAATCCAAAATAACCTTCGCGGACATAGAGGATAGTCTTATCCTTGTAGTAAACTCCTTTTCAACTGTTACAAGCTATGAGAATCAGACCAAAAAGTCTATTACAAATAAATTCATTCAGGAAGCAATGACTGATTTCCTAAAACAACAGCTTGAAGTATATTTTATTGAGAACAAGATGGAGAGCGATAAAATAATCGAACAGGTTCTGGTAAACAAGCGAAGTAGGGAAACAGCCGAAAAAACCAGAATAAATATAAAGAAGAAATTAAGCGGTAATGTTGATATCTCAAACAGAGTAAAGAAATTTGTTGATTGTAGAACGAAGGATTTATCAAAGAGAGAAATCTATATAGTAGAAGGTGACTCTGCTCTGGGTTCCTGTAAACTTGGACGTGACGCTGAATTTCAGGCGATAATGCCAGTTAGGGGAAAAATCCTAAACTGCCTTAAGGCTGATTATGACAGCATATTTAAGAATGAGATAATTGTAGATCTATTAAAGGTACTGGGTTGCGGTGTGGAGATTAAATCAAAACACAACAAGGAACTTAATACCTTTGAATTGGATAATCTTCGTTGGAATAAGGTTATTATCTGTACAGATGCAGACGTGGATGGCTTCCAGATAAGGACACTCATATTGACAATGCTTTACAGACTTGTCCCTACGCTGCTTCAGGAGGGAAAAGTATTTATAGCTGAATCTCCTCTGTTCGAAATAAGTTATAAGGGAAAAAGCTATTTTGCGTATTCTGAAAAGGAAAAGTCAGAAATTTTGTCCAAGCTTGATGGTAAAAAGTGTACAATCCAGCGTTCAAAAGGTTTGGGTGAAAATGAGCCCGAAATGATGTGGCTGACCACGATGAATCCTGAAACGCGCAGATTAATTAAGGTTACTCAGGCAGAGGTTGAGTACACAGCGCAGATGTTTGATGTTCTGCTGGGTGATAACTTACCTGGAAGAAAGCAGTTTATCGAAGAAAACGGAAGTAAGTATCTGGATATGATCGACGTAAGCTGATTTATGTGCTAAAAAGTATTAAAGTAAACAAAGGTCAATGAAATTAAAACCCAAAGCTATTATATAAGTTTTTAAGCAAGATTAACTTCAGAAAAGAGGATATGAATGTCAACTCATAAAAATCTTGTTGAACAGGATATAGTTTCAACCCTTGAAAACAATTATATGCCATATGCCATGAGCGTAATTGTTTCAAGAGCAATACCGGAAATTGACGGCTTCAAGCCCTCTCACAGAAAGCTTCTCTATACAATGTATAAAATGGGGCTTTTAACCGGGGCTAAAACCAAGTCCTCAAATATCGTGGGTCAGACAATGAAGTTGAACCCTCATGGTGACATGGCGATTTATGAAACAATGGTCAGACTTACAAGGGGGAATAATGCACTGCTGCATCCGTTTGTGGATTCAAAGGGCAATTTCGGAAAACAGTATTCCAGAGACATGAAGTTTGCTGCACCGCGTTATACAGAGGCTAAGCTGGACAAGTTCTGTGAAGAGATCTTCAAGGATATTGATAAAAACACAGTTGATTTCATGGATAATTACGACGGAACCATGAAGGAACCTGTACTGCTGCCTACAACCTTTCCTAATATTCTGGTAAATGCAAACCAGGGTATAGCTGTCGGCATGGCAAGTAATATATGCAGTTTTAACCTTACAGAAATTTGTGATGCAACTTCCGCGCTGATTGATGATGCCGATACAGTGCTTGAGAAATATATAAAAGCACCGGATTTTTCATCTGGAGGTCAATTAATATATTCCGAAAAGGAAATAAGGGATATATACTCCAACGGAAAAGGGAGCTTCAAGGTCAGAGCAAAGTATAGATTCGACAAAGAAAATAATTGTATTGAAATATTTGAAATACCGTATACAACAACAGTTGAAGCTATTATTGATCAAATTATTGATCTGGTTAAAACAGGTAAAATTAAGGAGATAACTGACGTTAGAGATGAAACAGACTTAAGCGGTCTTAAGCTTACTCTGGATGTCAGAAAAAATACCGATCCCGATGCTCTGATGAACAAGCTATTCAAGTTTACACCTCTGCAGGACAGCTTTAACTGCAATTTTAATATATTAATAAACGGCAGACCAAGAGTGATGGGTGTCAGAACAATATTAAACGAATGGCTGATATTCAGAGTGGACTGTATAAAGCGTCAGACACTTTATGACATTGAGAAGAAGAGTGACAAGCTTCACCTGCTCATGGGACTTAAGAAAATATTAATGGATATTGATAAGGCCATTGCTATTATCAGAGGGACAGAGGAAGAAGCTCTTGTAATTCCGAACCTGATGAGCGGTTTCCAGATTGATGATATTCAGGCTGATTATATTGCAGAAATAAAGCTGAGAAATCTGAATAAGGAATATATCCTCAACAGAGTCAGTGAAGTTGATAGCCTGATGAAGGAGATTACCGAATTAAAGGATATTTACGGCAATGAAGGCAAGATAAAGAAGATTATTCAAAAGCAGCTTAAGGAAATAGTTAAGAGATTTGGTCAGGACAGGCGCACCGAAATTATTCATGAGGAGCACATAGAGGAGATTACTACAGAACATCTCATCGAAGACTACAATCTGAAAATTTTCCTTACAGAGCAGAATTACCTGAAGAAAATACCTTTGGTTTCTCTGAGGGCAAATCCTGAACACAAGCTTAAGGACGATGATACAATCGCCCAGGAAATTGATACACATAACAAGGCCGACCTGCTTTTATTCTCCAACAGGTTCAATGTCTACAAGACAAAAATATACGATATTCCTGACTGCAAAGCCAGCAGCCTGGGAGAATACCTTACGAACCTGTTGAATCTGGACAGTGATGAGAAAATAATTTACATTACTGCAACAGATAACTACGAAGGGTATATGCTGTTCTTTTACGAAACCGGTAAGGGTGCTAAAATTGAAATGTCCAGCTATGCTACCAAGACAAACAGAAAGAAGCTGGCAAATGCTTATTATGGCGGTTCTCCTCTTGTGAGAATGATGTTCCTGACAGAGGACATAGAACTTGTAGCAACCAGCAGTATCAGGAAGGTGCTGGTATTCAACACCGAAAACATCAATCCGAAATCTACAAGAGACTCACAGGGCGTTCAGGTATTGACCTCTAAAAAGGGAAGTACTCTTATAAATATTAAGACTCTCGAAGAAATGCAGCTTTCAGATGTTGATTACTATAGGACAAAAAATATCCCTGCAATAGGCTGTTATATTAAGGAAGAGGACAAGGCTGATACACAGCTGACCTTGGATATGGAGTAATATTTGGTACTAAAACTTAAGCCTCCAACTTTGCTTTGCAAAGCCGGGGGCTTTTCAGCAGATATGATAGTTTCAGGTCGATATATCAGGTAATGTAACATTTTGGAGGTGTTTAATGCTTAAATTGTACATAACAAGACACGGTGAAACAGAGTGGAATATTGCAGGTAAAATGCAGGGCTGGAAAAATTCCGACCTCACTGCTAAAGGTATAAGTAATGCGAGGGCTTTGGGAAAAGCGTTGGAAAATGAAGACCTTAAAGTCATATATTCCAGCTCCAGCGGAAGGGCTGTCCACACAGCTGAGTTAATCAGGGGCGAGAGAAAAATTGATATTATTACTGACGAAAATCTTAGAGAAATAAATCTTGGGGATTGGGAAGGCAGATCAAAGGAAGAGTTTACCGAAGCTGATCAGGAAGGTTTGGATGCCTTCTGGAACAGACCCCATCTTTATAAAGCCAAATCTGGTGAGGATTTTTATCAGGTTAGAGCCCGTATTGAGACAGTACTCAACAAAATTATTCATAATAATTCTGATTGCAGTATTTTGATTGTAACTCATGCGGTAATTGTTAAAACCATTATGGCGATTTTCAAGGGATTTCCTGTTGAAAGGCTATGGGAGCAGCCCTTTATACATGGTACAAGCCTTTGTATTGTTGAAATTGATAACACTTTGGGCTCTGAAACCTATGGTTCAAGAGTACTGTTGGAGGGAGATAATTCTCATATTAAGGATTGATGTTTATAAATGCTGATGTTTTCTGCTTCTTAGGTATCGCAACACAAAGAGTATTGTGGCCAGCAGCCTGAATAGTCCGATACAGCCCAATGCAAATATTATAGAGGTACGTTTATATAACCATACACCCACCAAGGGAGAAATAAACTGTGATAGATATATCAAAGTCGTATAGATGGCAATATTAATAGTTTTATTCTTTTGAGGAACTACCTCTATCAGATTACTGAAAATGGCAAGAGTAAAAGCTGAAAAAGTAAGGCCTGTTACGGTACTTTGAAGCAGCAGCGGGAATTGTGACTTTACCAGAATCATGGTTAATGCGTTAACTGATAACCCAAGCGTACCAAAAATAAGCACAAGTCGGGCACCTTTTTTCTCTATAATCTTACCCCAAAAAGTGTAGGTAATCACTCCTGCAAAGCCTACAGCTACGTTTACATAGCTAAGCCAGGCTTCATTTATCCCGATAACATCTACCTGGTAAATGAAGAATAAAGGCCAGCCCATGTGCCAGGAAACGTGGAAAATGAACGCAAGTATAATAAAGGTTCTGAATTCCTTATATATCAAAAGGTTATTAAGGCATTCCTTTATAGTCGTAAGAGATTTAGTTTGTACTCCGGTATCCTTTTGAAGGTTGGGTGATGTAACTCTATTCAATAGCCAGCTCTGAATAATTGCAAGTAAAAAGGACAGACCAAAAAAGAGCTGATACATTACAATTCTCTCTGTGTCATCCTTGGGTATGTAGGCCAATAATAAGCCTGCAGCCAATGAGGTGGAAGTTCCTACAACAGTTGCAGCTCTTGTTCTCTTTGTAAAAGCTGAATTAAAGTTTGAAACCATTACATCTGAAAAAAAAGATTGCCAGGAAATATTAAAAACTGAAAAAGGCCAATTCATTAGGGCTATGACCGTAACAAAAAGAGGAACTTTGTAATTACCGAATAATGGAGTCAGGGCCGCAAGCGGGTACATTACTCCAAATAGCAGAATCAATCTGGAAACGATTTTCTTTTTGTTTCCACTGCGATCTACCAGCAGGCTGCCCGGGACCAGAGCCATAATACCAATAAGTGCCGGAAGAGATGAAACCAATCCTATTTCATAATCGCTTGCACCCATTCTTCTGGCAAACATTGAAAAGAAAGGATTAGCCAGGTTAAGAATAATTGCGCCTACTGCACCTTCAAAGGTAAAATACATTGTATTTTTTGATGTAGAATTTAAAGCTTTCAGTCTTGAAATTAAACCCGTCATATATTACCCCAGCATTCATATTGTATTCGATAAATCAACATATAATTTTTTGAATAAATGTTTGCGTAATTGCTAGTATAAATGCTTAATATCTTCACGATAATTTAATAATATTATGAGTATAGCACAAAATCAATGAATATACTTGACATCAGGGTCCAAAACTATAAAATAGTACTGACAATACTAAATTAGCTAAGACTTCCAACAGCTATAGAGCTTGGGAGTTATGAAAGGATTGAAAATATGAGTAAAAACCCAATAGTAACTTTTGAGATGGAAAACGGAAATGTTATGAAAGCTGAGCTTTATCCTGAAGTAGCACCTAATACAGTAAACAACTTCATTTCTCTTATTAATAAGGGCTTTTATGATGGAGTGATATTTCATAGGGTAATTCCCGGTTTTATGATACAGGGTGGTGACCCGGAGGGTACCGGCATGGGCGGACCGGATTACAGCATAAAGGGTGAATTCTCTGCTAACGGTTTCAAAAATGATCTTAAGCATGATAAAGGTGTTTTATCCATGGCCAGAACAATGGCCCCAAACTCCGCAGGTTCACAGTTTTTCGTAATGGTGGCAAAGGCTCCTCACCTTGATGGTCAGTATGCTGCCTTTGGAAAGGTTATTGAAGGTATTGAGGAAGCAGACAGAATAGTGAGCGTTAAAAGAGACTATAATGATAGACCAAAGGAAGAACAGAAAATCAAGAAAGTAACAGTTGATACCTTTGGGGTTGAATATCCTGAACCTGAAAAGGTATAAATCATTGGGTTCCGGCGTAATGAAAAACCTAAATTTATAATTTAAAAGAAGTTTCAAAGAGAGGGTAAATATTCCTAATGGTATATTTACCTTTTTATTTTCTTATTTTTATCAACTGTTGCAATTCATATAAGTTAATTGACAATAACCCTAAGCTTAATTAAAATATATCTTTATATAAATATATCTTTATATAAATAAATATTAGATAAATAAATATTAGATATTCAAATAACTAGAATCGAAATATGACAATCTAAATAAAATTGTTGGGGCCAAAAATGAAAACAAAGATAAATGCACTTAAGGCCGCTTTCCCATTTACTTTACCGGTATTGGCGGGTTTTGTGTTTTTGGGAATTGCTTACGGAATTTTAATGAAATCAATAGGATACGGAGCAGGATGGACCTTTTTGACCAGCTTTCTTGTATTTGCAGGTTCAATGCAATATGTGGGGATTACCTTACTAACATCAACTTTTAATCCCCTATACGCACTACTGATTACTTTAATGGTTAATGCAAGGCATATATTTTATGGCATTTCCATGCTGGAAAGGTTTAAGAATACGGGTCGGTTCAAACCTTATCTGATCTTTGCCATGTGTGATGAGACCTTTTCAATACTATGCTCTGCAATACCGGACAAAGAAGTTGACAACAACTGGTTTATGTTTTTTATTGCGCTGCTTAACAGATGGTACTGGATTATGGGGTCTGTGCTGGGAGCATTTTTGGGTGAATATATAAAATTCAACACCAGAGGCTTGGATTTTGCATTGACTGCTTTATTTGTTGTAATATTTATAAATCAATGGCTGGAACAAAAAAATCATTATCCTGCCCTTGTAGGTGTATTAAGTTCAGCAGCCTGTCTTTTGATTTTTGGAAAGGATAGTTTTATAATTCCGGCAATGCTGCTGATTTTAATTATTTTCACCTTTACAGAAAAAACACAATATAAAGGGGGCGGACAATGAATTTAAGCAGCTTTCAGACCTTTATCATCATATTGATGCTTATGTTGGGTACTATGTTAACAAGATTTCTGCCTTTTACATTCTTCAGGGCAGACAGGCCAACGCCTAAATACATACAAAGTCTGGGCAAGGTGCTCCCATATGCTGTAATCGGATTACTGGTAGTATACTGCCTGAAAAGCGTATCCTTTATATCCGGTAGTTATGGTTTGCCTGAGTTGGCCGCACTGCTTGTAATTGCAGTTCTGCATATATGGAAACGTAATACTCTTCTTAGTATATTTGCAGGAACTGCAGTATATATGCTTCTTATTCAATTCGTTTTCTAAATATATTGGGAACAAGTATGTGTCTTTGTCATTAAAGGCTGTTAATATATATAAATCCTGCCGAAACACTTGTAAAAGTTGCCAAATAAAAGACTGAAAGTTATAATAGCTTATGATAGAAAAATAATATTCAGCGTGTAGGTGAGAAATGGGCAACAATATCCAAGCTTTACTTTTTGATTCTGGAAGAGTCCTGAATAGGTCTTTTGCAGGAAATTGGTTTATACCTCCAGATTTTTTTAGTTATGTTGATAAACAAAAATTCTATACTATACCGAAGGCTCAAAGGGATTTGGCTTTCAAAAAGGCAGGAGAATATATTTCCTCGAAGAACCTAATTAAAACGGAGGAACAGGAATTTATAGAATTTCTTCAGTATTACAAGGTATTCTTTAAGAACCTGCCTCAAATAGATATTGATGATAAAAGGATAGAACTGATCACAAGGGATCTGGTCTACAATTATGACAAGTACATATTTTTTGATGATTCAAAAATGATTATCCCGGAGTTAAGTAAAGCATATAAGCTGGCAGTGGTTTCAGATGCCTGGCCCTCCTTGGAGAATGTGTTCCGTAAGGCAGGCTTGAGAGGTTATTTCCAATCCTTTGTAATATCCTCAGTATTGGGAGTAAGAAAGCCTGATGTACTGATGTATTCAACGGCTTTAAAGGAATTAGGTGTAAAACCCGAAGAGGCAATCTTTATAGATGATAATTTTAATAACTGCGATGGAGCTAAGAAATTGGGAATACAGTCGTTCCTACTTTGCAGGGACACAAAAATGTATTGGTTTCTTAAAATTGCTATAAGGAGACACAAGGTCATCAGGAATCTGGATGATTTGACTAAGTTTCTCAAAAATGATAAAAAATGATACCTATAAAATAATAATGCGTTGTCGTAATTGAAACAAAAAAATTCCCGGCTGTTACACCAGGAATTTTTTTATTATATGGTTAATTATGATTTACTTATTCTTTCTGAAATAGTTCTTGCAACATGAACTCCACTTGCACTTGCCTGAGATAAACCTCTTGTTACCCCTGCACCGTCTCCGATAGCAAACATATTTGGAAGCTTGGTCTCAAGCTCTCTGGAAAGCTCCAGTCTTGAGCTGTAGAATTTTACTTCCACACCGTATAGCAGAGTGTCATAGTTGGCTGTTCCCGGAGCAATTTTATCAAGTGCATATATCATTTCGATGATATTATCCAAATGTCTTTTTGTAAGAACAAGGCTTAAATCTCCCGGCGTAGCGTTAAGGGTAGGATGTGTAAAGCTCTGTCCCAGTCTGTGTGCATTTGTTCTGGCACCTTTTATCAAGTCACCGAATCTCTGTACAAGAACGCCTCCGCCTAACATGTTTGAAAGAGAGGCTATTCTCTTTCCGTACTGATAAGGTTCATTAAACGGATGGGTGAATCTGTTGCTTACCAAAAGTGCAAAGTTGGTGTTTTCGCTTCTGAGACTTGGGTCGGTATAACTGTGTCCGTTAACTGTTACTATACCGTCAACATTTTCAGAAACTACGTGTCCATAAGGATTCATACAGAAGGTACGAACAAGATCACCGTACTGCTTTGTCCTGTATACCAGCTTCGATTCATACACAACATCTGTGATATGTTCGAATACCTTTGCCGGGAGCTCGACTCTTACTCCGATATCAACCTGATTGTTTATCATATCCAGCTTAAGCTGCTTGCATTGCTTCGAAAACCACTCAGCGCCAGATCTGCCGGGTGCTACGATAAGATATTTACATTCAATTGTTTTATCATTAAGAAGTTCGATAGCATACCCGTCCCCTGTTGGACTAATGTTAAGAACCTGTGTGTTACAGAGCATTTCAAGACGTTCTAATAAATAATTATATAATCTTTTCAGAATTTCAAGGTTATTCTCGGTACCAAGGTGCTTTACCGCTGCCTGAAGAAGGTGTAGATCGTTTTCAAGTGCCCTTTTTTCTATGGCTTTGGCTTCAGGAGTGTAAGTTGAGAACATTTCCTCGGTTGCACCAAAATCAACATTAACACTGTCAACATAGTTGATCAGATCCATTACCTCTTTATCCTCAAGGTAATCATTCAACCAACCGCCGAATTCTGTTGTAAAATTGAACTTCCCGTCAGAAAAGGCTCCGGCTCCGCCAAATCCGCGCATGATATCACACGTTTTGCAGCGGATACAGTCTTTTATCTTATTTGCCACGATAGGACAGTTTCTTCCGAATATATCGTTACCCTGCTCGATCATTACAACCTTAAGTTCAGGATTTTTCTTAGTTAATTCATAGCCGGCAAATATACCGGAAATACCACAACCAATAATTGCTACGTCATACATAGTTATTTACCTCCGTAATCCTCTGTGTCAATGCTACCAGCACAGATCCAATAGATATTATTACCTGATGAAAAACTTCACATTGTATAAATATCAGAACATTATCTTCCCAAAGAGAATATTATACAGGACATTTGATTCCAAGTAAATGATTAATATAAAATTAGCATTAATATTAAGTTTTTTTTAAAGTATTGAATAATTGTAATAATTAGTATATTTTTATTATGTGTGCTGCAACTACAAAGGATGAAAGGATTTTTTAAAATGAATTATTACTTGTCTTTTTTTCTTTCGCTGGGAATAATGCTGTTTGTGACACCCAAGTTGACAAAGCTTGCTCATAAAATAAACTATACCGAAAAACCCAATACTGAAATGGAAAGAAAAATACACAAGGAAAGCAAGGCTTATCTTGCAGGAGTAGGCATGTTTTTTACCTTTTGGCTTTGTTATTTCCTTTTCACAAAAGATTTTAGTCCAAAATCCGTTACCCTGCTTATAAGTTCATTTATAATATGGCTTGTTGGTATGGTGGACGATTGGTTTAAAATTAACGGTAGAGACCTAAAGGCACTTCCAAAATTTATAGTTCAGTTGCTGACCTGTGCCATACCGGTATATTATGCCAATATTAAATTTCTTGGTATTACAAGCCCTTTTGACGGCTCTTATGTGTTGTTTCCAGAGTGGATGCAATTTGTTCTTTCGTTATTATGGCTGTTTGGTGTTACAACCGTTATAAATTTCTCGGATGGTCTTGATGGCCTTGCAGGAGGAATATCCTGTATATCAGCAGCAACCTTGTTTATTGTTTCAATTGCAAAAGGAAACCAAATGCTGGGTATAATGTCAATAACTTTGGTTGGAGTATGTCTGGGATATTTAAGATATAATAAATACCCCGCTAAAATATTAATGGGTGATGCCGGCGCGACATTTCTGGGTTTTATTCTGGCGATTATATCCCTGGACGGGGCTTTCAAGCAAGCTACGGTTGTTTCGATTTTCATACCCATACTTGCATTAGGCTTACCAATATTTGATAATATCTTCGTTGTACTCAAGAGAATAAGAGAGGGAAAAAGGATATATGAGGGGGATTCCTCACAAATACATTACAGACTGATTAATAAAGGACTCACCCAAAAGCAGACTGTTTATGTTCTTTACCTCGTATGTATATGTCTGAACCTTAGTGCCATCATATTATTGCTTATAGGCAGCAAAAGTTCCTAATACATTGTATTTAAATTATTGTAATCCGGTTATTGTAATCGGTTTAAATTTATTGTTTTTATGTATAAACGATGATATAATTTAGAAAATTAAAATAAAAGACAGTTCGTGACCATCCTGTCTAAAGCTTGTTAGAGGTTTCAAACAAGCTTTGAATAAAACTACGGCGACGCTGCCTGCATTTGCAGGGCAGTAATTTTGTTTTGTTCCAAGTTTATGCTCTTCTCAGGTTTTGAAAAGGGAATGTTAGTGGCTGAACTCCTGTGTTTTATGATACCTTGGTCGCGGCAAGGAGAGGGGTTATTTATGAAGAATAAGAAAATAGTATGGCTGACTGGCTCAGCTATGATCGCAGCAGTTTATCTGGTGCTGACAATGATTTTTTACGCAATAAGCTTTCAGCCTCTGCAAAGCAGATTGGCAGAAGCTCTCACAGTACTTCCTTATTTTACACCGTTGGCTATTCCCGGGCTGTTTGTCGGCTGTTTAATTTCTAACATTTTAGGCGGCAACGGTATATGGGATATTATTATCGGCAGTCTGGCGACCCTTCTGGCTGCTTATCTGACCTATAAGCTGACATATAACAGGCCTCGGAGGAAATGGCTTGCTCCTATTCCGCCAGTTCTGGTTAATGCAGTTGTTATTGGTTATATGCTCAGCGTTCTTTATGAACTGCCTCTGTTTGCAACCATGCTCGAGGTAGGAATAGGCCAGATAATAGCATGCTATGTACTGGGCTTCCCATTAATGTTATTATTTGAGAAAAACAATAAAATAAACGAACTATTTAAACGATTCTTATAAAAATGTTCATTTTTAACTTGATTTTTTTCATAGTCTAATATACAATTACTTTGTCGAAAACAAATGAAAGCCAACTTAATAATGGTGTTTTTTAATATATTTTTTATTAAAAAATATCCCGTATATTCTCGGTGATATGGACCGAAAGTCTCTACGAAGCCGCCGTAAATGGCTTTGCTACGGGTGTTCATCTTAGACATTTTTTATTGTCGTATAGATTTGAGCTCCCAATCCATGATTGGGAGCTTTTTAATTAACTAAGACCTTTTATATCAGGTTATAGTGAATTTATCATGACATTAAACATTTTGTCGGACTTTATATTTCAGTTTACCTGGAGGAAAAGATGGAACTCTTAAAGCAAAGAATCATTAAGGACGGACAGATAATAGGAAATGATATTCTAAAGGTTGATTCTTTTTTGAATCATCAAATGGATGTTCAGCTTTTCAACGAAATGGGCAAAGAATTTTACAGGTTATTTGCTCACAAAAATATTACCAAAATTCTCACAATTGAATCCTCCGGTATTGGTATAGCATGTATAGCTGCTCAGTACTTTAATGTCCCGGTTGTTTTTGCAAAAAAAACCGAAGCCAGGAATCTGGATTCTGATACTTACCTTGCAGAAGTGTTTTCATTTACTAAAGGAAAATCCTATAATGTCAGGGTGTCAAAGAAATATATAAATTCAAACGATAAGGTTTTAATAATTGACGATTTTTTAGCCAACGGTAAAGCAGCCCTGGGACTTGCTGAAATAGTGGGACAAGCCTGTGCTGAAGTAGCCGGAATCGGTATTGCTATCGAAAAAGGCTTTCAGGATGGTGGGAAGCAGCTAAGGGAGAAGGGCCTCGATGTTAAGTCACTGGCAGTAATACAGAGTATGCAGAACGGAAAAATTGTTTTTAGCGAGTAAGTTCATGTAAACAATACTTTATTTGTTTACATAACGCAAGTAGGCATGGAAATTGATGATTTCTTAATTGCAGGCTTAATAACAGGATTAAAGTGCTCCGGGATTACGGATGCATTATAATACATTAAAATTTATAATTAGAATTAGGGGGATTCAGAAATGAAGAGATTTTTAGCATTAATGCTGGTAGTTGTTATGATTTGTGCTGCTGCTCTTACTGGCTGCGGATCAAAAGCTGCTGATTCATCAGGAAAAGTTGACGCTGTAAAGGCAGGCTTTATCTACGTCGGACCTATAGGTGACGGCGGTTATACTTATGCTCACGATCAGGGACGCCTTTATCTTGAAGAAAAGCTCAAGGATAAGGGTGTAACTACTGCTTACCTCGAAAACGTTGCTGAAGATGCATCTGTTGAAAAGGCAATGAAGGACTTAATAGACCAAGGCTGTAATGTGATTTTTGCAACAAGCTTCGGATACATGGATTATGTTGAAAAGGTCGCAAAAGAATATCCTGATGTTAAATTCTTCCACTGCTCTGGCTACAAGTCAAATGATACTAATTTCGCAAATTATTTCGGCAGAATAGAACAAACCAGATATCTTTCAGGTATTGCCGCTGGTCTGAAAACTAAGTCAAACAAGATCGGTTATGTTGCTGCAAAGCAGATCCCTGAAGTTATAAGAGGTATAAATGCATTTACTCTTGGCGTTCAGTCTGTTAATCCTAATGCAACTGTAAATGTTAAATGGACAGATACCTGGTACGATCCAACCCTCGAAAAGAATGCTGCTACAGCACTTCTGAACGATGGCTGTGACGTAATTGCTCAGCATCAGGATACAACAGGTCCTCAGATAGCAGCTGAAGAAAAGGGTGCTTCTGCTATCGGCTACAACTCAGACAGCAGAAAGGCTGCTCCTAAGGCTTATATTACTGCTCCTATCTGGAACTGGGGAGTTTACTATGTTGACCAGGTTCAAAAAATACTTGATGGAACCTGGAAGTCTGAAAACTTCTGGGGCGGACTTAAAGAGGGCGTAGTAGACCTGGCTCCTCTCACTGAAAATGCAGCTCCTGGAACAAAGGAAAAGATAGAAGAAGCTAAGGCTAAGATGCTTGACGGTTCACTGAACGTATTTACCGGACCAATAAAGGATCAGTCGGGTGCTGTTAAGATAGCTGAAGGTGCGTCTATGACAGATGATGAACAGCTCAACTGCAAGTGGTTCGTACAGGGTGTAAACGGTAAAATTGATCAATAATTGTTAAGACAGAAATATTAAATAGGCTTTTGTTAGCAGTAGTTAAGACTTTGATTATTCGTTTTGACTACTGCTAATATAATTTTAATAATCAAATCCTGAGAATATGAATTAAAAGGTGACGCCGTGAATAATGAAGTGTATATTAAAATTGAAAATCTGACTAAAACTTTTGGCTCTGTTATTGCAAACAATAATGTTTCACTTGAGGTCAGAAAAGGTGAAATTCATGCCCTTTTAGGAGAAAACGGTTCCGGAAAGAGTACGCTGATGAACATGTTGTCAGGTATATACACCCCCGACAGCGGTTCCATCTACATTAAGGGGAATAAAGTTTCATTTAAAAATCCTAAAGATTCCATGGCTCTTGGTATTGGTATGATTCACCAGCACTTTAAGCTGGTGGAGGTGCTGACTGCGAAGGAAAACATAATTGCGGGGCAAAAGGGCAGCTTCTTTGTAGGGAGTAAAAAATTATCGAGTAAAATTCGAGAAATATCTGAAAAGTATGGTCTGGTTGTTGACCCAGATAAAAAGATTTACAATATGTCAGTTGGAGAAAAACAGACAGTAGAAATCCTCAAGGTGCTTTATAGGGGTGCTGAAATATTAATACTGGATGAGCCAACAGCAGTATTGACTCCGCAGGAAACAGAGAGCCTGTTTAAAATACTCAGAAAAATGAAGCAGGCTGGGTGCTCAATAATAATAATAACCCATAAGCTCAATGAGGTTATGGAAATATCAGATAGAATTACCGTTCTGAGAAAAGGAGAGACTTTCGGAACAGTTAACAGAGAAGATACAAATGCCAGTGAGCTTACCAATCTTATGGTTGGACGAGCTGTTGATTTATCTATAAATAGGGTGGAAAGAAAAAATAACTCAACAATATTAAAAGTAAATAACCTGACTGTTGTTGATGAGGAAAATGTCAAATCGCTTAACGGTATCAGCTTTACACTTGCTTCGGGAGAAATTCTGGGAGTAGCTGGTGTAGCCGGAAGCGGACAAAAGGAATTGTGTGAATCCATTGCGGGCTTATATCCTGTACAAACCGGTTCAATAGAATATAAGGAAGAAAATATCGTAGGCAAAAATCCTCGTGATATTATAAAAATGGGTATAAGCATGAGCTTTATACCTGAAGACAGACTTGGAATGGGCTTGATTGCATCAATGGGCATGGTTGACAACATGATACTCAAAGAATATCAGAATCAAAAGGGCCTGTTTGTTGAAAAGAAAACAGCTAAAAATCTTTCACAAAAGCTTATTAAGAAATTAGATATAAATACTCCCGGTGTGTACCATCCTGTAAGACAATTATCAGGTGGAAATATTCAGAAGGTATTGTTGGGGAGAGAAATAGAATCTAATCCACATTTGCTTATAACTGCTTATCCTGTTAGAGGGCTGGATATTAATGCTTCATATACAATATATGATTTACTGAATGAGCAGAAGGAAAAGGGCGTGGGAATCCTGTATATAGGAGAAGATCTTGACGTACTGATTGAGCTGTGTGACAGGATTATGGTTTTATGCAATGGTGAAATAACTGGAATCGTTGATGCTGATAAGGTAAGCAAGGAACAGCTGGGCTTGATGATGGCCGGTCAAAAAATAGAGGAAGTTATAGGGAGGGGTGCCTGATGTTCAGAGTAATTAAACGTACTGATTTAACAAAGAAGCAATCGGTAATATTCAGGTTAGTAGCTATACTGGCTGCGCTTGCAACCTCCGGAATATTCCTTCTGATTTTAGGGTTTAATCCTTTTGAAGTATATTTGTCAATGCTTGATGGCTCTTTCGGTTCTGCTTACAGATTTAAAGAGGCAATAATAAAGACAATTCCTCTTGTAGTTACATCTCTTGGAATATCTATTGCCTTCAGGATGAAGTTCTGGAATATCGGAGCCGAAGGGCAGATAATAATGGGGGCTTTCGGAGCTTCCTACTTTGCATTATTTTTCTCGGAACTGCCTCCAATTGTATTAATCCCACTAATGATGGTTGCGGCATTAATAACCGGTGGCTTATGGGCATTGATTCCGGCATTCTTTAAAGCACAGTTCGGAACAAATGAGACTTTGTTTACGCTAATGATGAATTACATTGCGGTTAAGTGGATAAATTATCTTCAATATGGGCCTTGGAAGGATCCAAAGGCATTGGGTTTCGGGAAAATTGCAATGTTTAAGGACAATGCTCTTATGCCGAAAATATTCGGAGTTCATATAGGCTGGATAATTTCTATAGTACTTGTGGCAGTTATGTACATTTTCATAAATAAAACCAAAAGAGGTTACGAGATTCAGGTTATAGGAGAAAGTGAGAATACTGCAAGATATGCTGGTATGAATGTCAAGAAGATAATTCTCTCATCACTATTTTTCAGTGGAGCGTTATGTGGTCTTGTGGGAATGTTTCAGGTTTCAGGTGTAAACGGAACACTGACCTATCAGGTTTCGGGTGGAGTTGGGTATACTGCTATCATAACGACCTGGCTTTCTTCCTTGAGTGCACCTATTATAGTAATTGTGTGCTTTCTGTTTGCAGTATTACAGCAAGGCGGAACCTTTATACAAACAGCTTTTCAGATTCCGGCATCTGCAGCTCAGCTTATTCAGGGTTTAATACTGTTCTTTGTTCTTGGAAGTGAATTTTTTATCCAATACAAGTTGCTTTTAAATAAAAAATCAGATTCTGCAAAAGTAAAGGAGGCGGCATAATGGAGGCTGTTTTAAGTATTTTGACCTTTGTTTTAATAGATGCTGTTAAAGCTGGAACACCTTTGCTGTTTGCTACATTAGGTGAAATATTTTCCGAGAAGGTAGGTAATCTCAATCTCGGTGTTGAAGGTATGATGCTTATGGGAGCAGTGATGGGATTTAGTGTCGGTTTATCAACCGGAAGCCCGATACTTGGAATTGCTGCTGCTTTAGTAGCTGGAGCCTGTGGCGCATTGATTTTTGCTTTTCTAACAATAACACTAAGAGCAAATCAAATAGTTTCTGGTTTGTCCCTTACCATATTCGGAACCGGTTTTTCAAGCTTCGTTGGTCAGAAGCTGGTTGGGGAGGCTTTGCCGGAATCAATTAAATCAGTATTCAGAGCTGTAGAGATTCCTCTCTTAAGTAAAATACCGGTTATCGGTCCTGCCTTATTTAATCAGGATATTCTGGTTTACGCAGGTTATGCCGTCGCTATTATCTCCGGAATCTATTTATATAAGACCAGGACGGGGCTTAATATAAGAACCATTGGTGAAAACCCGGGAGCAGCTGATACTGCAGGGATAAACATTACATTGTACAAATACGTTCATATATTATTTGGCGGTGCTTTGGCAGGTCTGGGCGGAGGGTATCTTTCACTGGTTGCAGTTCCTTCCTGGCAGGATGCGGTAACAGGTGGACGTGGTTGGATTGCAGTAGCACTTGTTATTTTTGTGACGTGGAATCCATACAAATCCATGCTCGGAGCATATTTCTTCGGAGGCTTGAGCATTCTTGGACTGTATTTACAGAGTCACTTACCTATTCCACAAAGTATTTTTGATATGCTGCCGTACTTAGCTACAATTGTTGTTCTTATAATGATATCCTTAAAGAAGTCTAAAGAGAATTGCCCTCCTAAAGCTCTCGGAGAGCCTTACTTCAGAGAAGAAAGATAACAGGTGGTGCATTATATGAATAAATTAATGCGATTGGGCAGTCTGTTTTTTACATTTGTTTTGCTGGGCTTTGCTGCCCTGAAATACTCGGCAGGCAGCAGTAAAACCGCGATTTATTTTGCTGTCGCTGGAATAGGTTTTCTGATTGTTTTTATACAATATTGGAAGAAAGACAAAGCATCAAAATAAAAACACCTTGTTAATACGTCCGGTTTAATGATAAAATCATAACTAGTGTAATCTAGCAAGAAATAGCAAGAAATAATATTGTTAAGGATGTGTTATTAATGGAACAGACAGAACAAAAGAAGAGGATATTCAGTGGGGTTCAGCCCTCAGGAAACCTTACCATAGGAAATTATCTCGGTGCAATCAAGAACTGGATACCAATGCAGGAGGAATTTGAGTGCCTGTATTGCGTAGTTGATCTTCATACACTTACCGTCAGACAAAAGCCTGCCGAGCTTAGACAGAGAAGTTTAAACCTTTTGGCGTTGTATATGGCTTGCGGACTTGATCCTGAAAAGTGCATTTTGTTTTTACAGTCACACGTTAGTGCGCACTCTGAACTTGCATGGATTCTGAATTGCTACACATACATGGGTGAACTTAACAGAATGACCCAATTCAAGGATAAATCAACAAAGCATGCTGATAATATTAATGCCGGATTGTTCGCATATCCCGTACTGATGGCGGCAGATATTCTGCTCTATCAGACAGATCTTGTTCCGATTGGACAGGATCAGAAGCAGCATCTTGAAATAACCAGAGATATTGCTGAAAGATTTAATAATATTTATGGTGAGACCTTTACTATTCCTGAACCATATATTCCCAAAATAGGTGCAAAGATAATGAGTCTTCAGGAGCCTGAAAAGAAAATGTCCAAATCAGATGAAAACGAGAACGCTTATGTATTTATTCTTGATAATGAAGATGCAATACTTCGTAAATTTAAAAGGGCTGTAACAGATTCTGATCGTGAAATCAGATACGATGAGATAAACAAACCCGGAGTAAGTAATCTGATTAGTATATATTCAGCAGTTACAAGTAAGAATTTCCAGGAGATCGAGAAGGAATTTGAAGGACGATCTTATGGTGACCTGAAGGAAGTAGTTGGGCAGTCTGTAGCTGAAATGCTTAAGCCGGTTCAGCAAAAGTATAACGAACTGACTGCAAACAAGGATTACCTGAATTCCATATTAAAAGATAATTCTGAAAAAGCCGCTTACATGGCAAGAAAGACTCTTTCAAAGGTTCAAAGAAAGATCGGATTGCTCCCAAGAAGCTAAACAAGTATAGGAACCATTTTGTAGTTATTAATTACAATGGAATGGTTCCTGTTTTTTGGAGATAATAATTTATTTATTGGAATATAAATTATTAAATGGAATTATTCTTATACAAAAGTTCTTGGATACAATCAAAAAAGAGTTCTTTAACAAAATGCTTTTATACTATTATTTAGGAGAAATTAAATGGCATTAACGGAATTGATATTATTAGCATTGGGGTTATCAATGGATGCATCTGCAGTATCTATTTCTAACTCAATTTGTATAGATAAAATAAAGCTTAAACACATTCTTCAGATGGCATTGATGTTTGCTGTATTTCAGGGCATAATGCCGCTGATAGGGTATTTTGCTGCAAACAACTTTGAAAGCGTTATAAGCCGATTTGATCATTGGATAGCTTTTATCTTGTTGCTTATCATCGGAGGGAAGATGCTGCATGAGGCTATTAAGGCTGAACTAAATCAGGAATGTTCACTTTTCAGTCTTACTTTTAAGCTCTTATTTGTCCAAGCGATAGCTACAAGTATTGATGCACTTGCCGTAGGTGTAAGTTTATCGGCTTTGAACGTTAATATTTATTATTCTATAACAATAATAAGCATAGTAACTTTTATATGTTGTACAATAGCAATCCTTGTAGCAAAGAGGTTCGGAAACCTGCTTGGGAAAAGGGCTGGAATCGCGGGAGGAATAATTCTCATATCAATAGGAACCAAAATTTTTATAGAACACATGTTATTTTAAGAGCTAAAATCAAAAGAAATCCATAAAGTGAAGCTATTTATCTAAATTTGGACAGAGGTAAAACAAACATACGTTTGCTTTACCTCTGTTTTATGTTATAATTTAATTTGGCTAATAATTTTTAATAATGTATGAAAGTTTGCATTTTATATAGATTATCGTATAATTTTTTTAAGCTTTAGATGGCTAAGGAGGGAACATGAACAGATTTGAAGTTATTTCGGATTATACACCAAAGGGCGACCAGCCTGTGGCTATAGAAAAATTGAGTGGCGGAATTCATCAAGGGCTCAAGCATCAAACCTTATTAGGTGTTACAGGGTCAGGAAAGACCTACACAATTGCGAAGGTTATTGAGCAGGTTCAGAAACCCACACTTGTCATTGCTCACAATAAAACACTTGCTGCCCAGCTTTGCAGTGAGTTTAAGGAGTTTTTCCCAAACAATGTCTGCGAGTACTTTGTAAGCTATTACGACTACTATCAGCCTGAAGCCTATATACCTTCCACTGATACCTATATTGAAAAGGATTCCTCTGTAAATGAGGAGATAGATAAGCTTCGCCATTCTGCAACTGCGGCTCTTTTTGAAAGAAGAGATGTTATAATTGTTGCCAGCGTATCCTGCATTTACGGTTTGGGAGACCCGGAGGATTATACCGACCTTATGCTGTCTCTAAGAGTGGGAATGCAGAAGGACAGGGACGAGATAATAAGAAAGCTTGTTGACATACAATACGAAAGAAATGAAATTGACTTCAGAAGAGGACGATTTAGAGCAAGGGGTGATGTACTTGAGATATTCCCTGCCAATAGTTCGGAAATGGTTATGAGAATAGAATTCTTTGGCGATGAAATCGAAAGAATTACAGAAGTTGACTATCTGACAGGGGAAATAAAGGGTACAAGATCTCATCTGGCCATTTTCCCTGCATCGCACTATGCTACAACTCGTCCTAAAATGGAAAAAGCCATGGTAACAATTGAACAAGAATTGGAACAAAGGCTGGAACAGCTTAAAATGGAAGGCAAGCTGCTCGAAGCACAAAGACTTGAACAGAGAACCAGATATGATCTGGAGATGATGTCTGAAATAGGCTTCTGTCAAGGTATAGAAAACTATTCCAGACATATCAGTGGAAGGGAACCAGGCAGTGCTCCCTTTACTCTGATGGACTACTTCCCTGATGACTACCTGCTGGTTATTGATGAATCTCATGTAACTGTTTCACAAGTAGGAGCTATGTACAACGGTGACAGATCCAGAAAGGAATCACTTGTGGAGTATGGCTTCAGACTTCCGTCAGCTTTTGACAACAGACCTCTTAAATTCAATGAGTTTGAGGAGCGTGTTAATCAGGTAGTCTACGTCAGCGCTACGCCTGCTGTTTATGAAAGAGAACACTCAAATCAGATAGTTGAGCAGATTATAAGGCCAACCGGACTTATTGACCCTGAAATAATTATTAGACCTGTTAAAGGGCAGATAGATGATTTGATTGGAGAAATCAACACGAGAGCGGAAAAAGGACAGAGAGTCTTGGTCACAACACTTACTAAGAAAATGGCTGAAGATCTGACCGACTACATGAAGGAGCTTGATATAAAGGTAAAATACTTGCATTCGGATGTTGCAACCTTCGAGAGAATGGAGATAATACGTGACCTGCGTCTTGGTGTGTTCGATGTGCTTATTGGTATTAACCTGCTTAGAGAAGGTCTGGATATACCGGAGGTTTCGCTGGTGGCAATTCTGGATGCAGATAAAGAAGGTTTCCTTAGATCTGAAACCTCATTGATACAGACAATAGGTCGTGCAGCCAGAAATTCTGAAGGAAAGGTAATTATGTATGCTGACAATATCACCGGCTCAATGCATAGGGCTATTAGCGAGACCAACAGACGAAGGCAGATCCAGATGGATTTCAACAAGAAGCACGGTATTGTGCCTACTACCATTAAAAAGTCTGTAAGGGACCTGATTGAAGCTACAAAGGTTGCAGAAGAGGGAGAAACATATTATACTGGAAAAGAAAAGCCGAATCTAATGTCTGCAGAGGAGCTTGATACTCTTATCAACAAACTTCAGAAGGAAATGAAACAGGCCGCCTCACAACTACAGTTTGAACGTGCAGCTGAACTCAGAGATAAAATAGAACAACTTAAAAAACAGTAAATAAAGGTTTGTGACTTAATGAAATTACTAAGGCAGTTTTTGATTATACTGATTATTTGCGTATTAGGGGAAGTACTTAATAAAGTGGTACATATCCCTCTACCGGGCAGTATCATTGGTATGATATTGCTTTTTATTTGTCTTCTGACGGGGATAATAAAAATTGAAATGATAGAAGAGATAAGTAAATTCTTACTGGATCATCTCGCCTTTTTTTTCATACCCTCGGGGGTAGGACTGTTGGCATATATGGGCATATTGAAACAGAATGCGGTGCCCTTAGTTGTTATATGCCTTGTAACGACTGTTATTGTTATGGTGGTTACGGGCTTAACTGTCCAGCTTATTAAAGGGAGGAAGAAAAAGTGAAGGAAATATTTGCATCACCTGTATTTGCACTATTAATATCTCTGCTTGCCTTTGAAACGGGCCTATTTATTAACAGAAAAACAAAACTGGCATTTTTAAATCCACTTATGCTTGCTATTATTATAGTAATCGGGATTCTCTTACTTCTGGGAATACCTCTGGAGGATTACAAAAAGGGCGGAGATTTCATTTCAATGTTTTTAACTCCTGCTACTGTAATACTAGCCGTACCTTTATATAAAAACATAAATTCCCTGAAAAAGGACTATGCAGCAATATTTGCAGGTGTACTTGCGGGTAGTATTACTGCTATTATTAGTGTATGGCTTATAGGCAAGGCCTTTGGACTTTCACCTGAATTGCTGGCTTCTCTTATTCCAAAGTCCATCACTACACCATTGGGAATTGAACTGTCCAAGCAGTTGAAAGGTATTCCCTCGGTAACTGTTGCAGCTATTGTTATCACCGGGATTATCGGTGCTGTTTCGGCACAGACCGTATTAAAGGTTTTTAGAATTACTGATAAGACTGCAAGGGGGATAGCTATAGGGACTTCGTCTCATGCACTTGGGACAACAAAAGCCGTTGAACTTGGTGAAACCGAAGGGGCGATGAGTGGACTTGCAATAGGTCTTACAGGACTTGTAACCGTAATTATCGCAACAATATTGTTTAAAGTGGGATTGTTTTAGCTTTACTTAAAAAGAATATGGCATGTTCATACATTCTATATTACCTTCTCGTATATATGAATGTATAAGCTTTAAACATATAGAACCTAAATTTTTAGTTTTTTCAAATAATAACTTGTATAAACTTTAATGGAGGAAAACTGTGAAAAATATATACGTTATATTATCCGCAACTCCTACAATGATGGGCAAGTTTATAAGAGTTATCACAAGGAGTTGTTATAATCACTCCTCTATCAGCCTTACAGAAGGTTTGGAGGAAATGTATTCTTTCGCTCGTTACAGGGCGTCAAATCCTTTGGTGGGTGGTTTCGTAAGAGAATTCCCTCAACGGCTGTCACCGGGGGGGAATGGGGAAGATGTTTATATAAAAGTTTATAAAATTCCTATTAGCGATAAACAATTTGAAGAAATCAGGAAGTTTATATATAGTATAAGGGATGACCGTGAAGAGAACATATACAATACTCTTGCCGCCTTGGGTATATTCCTCGGACATAGGTTTAATACCTATAAGGCATACACTTGTTCGGATTTTGTGGCGGAGTCATTGTCAAAGGGTAGTATAATTTCAGACAGCTGTATTTCAAAAAACATTGTTCCTGATGAGATGCAAAAATTTCTTGACAAATATACGGTATTTTGCGGGTACCTTAAAAACTATAAGCCTGTATCCTACAGTTCTCAAGATTACAGTGAATATTATTTAAAATTGGGCTTAATAAGGGAAGTTGCTAAAACCGCACTCCATTTTTACAACTTATTGAAAAGGAATGGTATGACTGCATATTCTTATTCATCAAATAAACTTCATCATATGTAGAATATAAAAAAGCCAGTGGATTACTAACGAATCCAGTAGTCTTTTATTAGAAAGTCGCAATCAATACATTGGTTGCGGCTCTTTCTGTACTATGTTATACTATAACGTATGAAATATTTAGGAGGTTAAGCAGTATTATGGATAGCATGGGAAAACTCAATTTTTGGCTTGAAAGTAGTTATTTCGATGAAGATACAAAGAAAGAATTAATTTCTATAAAGAATGATATAAAAGAGGTTGAAGATCGTTTTTATAAAAGTCTTGAATTCGGGACCGGAGGTCTGAGAGGAATTATTGGTGCCGGAACAAACAGGATGAATATTTATACTGTAAGGGTTGCTTCTCAGGGCTTAGCTAACTATATCAACAAACTGGGAAAACAGAGCAATGGTATAGCTATAGCCTATGACTCAAGATTTATGTCTCCTGAGTTTTCACTTGAAGCTGCAAAAGTATTTTGTGCAAACGGCATTAAGGCTTATCTTTTTGATGAACTTAGACCTACACCACAGTTATCCTTTGCAGTGAGGTATCTAAAGGCAGCAGCAGGTGTAGTTGTTACAGCAAGTCATAATCCCAAACAATATAATGGCTACAAGGTTTATGGGGAAGATGGCGGTCAGCTGTCATTAGACGGTTCAAATGCTGTTATTAATGAAATAAATAATATCTCAGATATTACAACAGTTAAAACAATTTCAAAAGAAGAGGCTGTTGAAAAAGGCCTTCTTAAGATTATTGGAAGCGAAATTGATGACGCTTATATTGAAATGCTTAAAACCCTGCAGGTTAATAAGGATGTAGTTGCAAAAGTTGCGGATTCCTTTAAAATAGTTTATACACCTCTTCATGGAGCCGGAAACAAGCCTGTAAGAAGAATTCTTTCTGAGAATGGCTTTAAAAATGTTTTGGTGGTCAAGGAACAGGAACTGCCCGATTCACAGTTTTCCACAGTAAAATCTCCCAACCCTGAAGAAAGGTCCGCTTTTGAGCTTGCAATAAAACTTGCCTCTGAAAACAATGTCGATCTTATCATTGGAACAGATCCTGATAGTGACCGTGTTGGAGTTGTTGTCAGAAAGAACGACGGGGAGTATGCGATGCTTACCGGAAATCAAACAGGCTGCCTCTTGCTGGAATATATTCTTACTGCTATGAATGAAGCAGGAAAGCTTCCTCAAAACGGTTTTGTAGTTAAGACTATTGTGACTACAGAGCTTTCCAGGGTGATTGCACAATATTATAATGTTGAACTTGTGGAGGTGCTTACAGGCTTTAAGTTCATCGGTGAACAGATTATGCTGAGAGATGAAAAAGGAAGCCAGAAATACCTTTTTGGCTTTGAGGAAAGCTATGGCTATCTTGCAGGAACAGATGTCCGTGATAAGGATGCTGTTGTAGCATCAATGCTGATTGCAGAAATGGCTGCTTATTACAAAGTAAAGGGTTTGTCCTTATATGATGCTCTTAACAAGCTTTTTGAGAAATACGGCTATTTTATTGAAGGAGTTAATTCCTTTACTCTTGAAGGCAAGGACGGAGTAATGAAAATAAAGTCAGCAATGTCAACAATGCGTGACGCTAAAAATACAAGTTTTGGCAGTCTTAAGGTTAAAGCCATAAGGGACTATCAAAATTCCGAGAGATTTATCGTTGCGGATGGAGTATCAGAAGAGATTACTTTGCCTGAATCAGATGTGCTTTACTTTGAAATGGAGGACGGTTCCTGGTTCTGTATAAGACCATCAGGCACTGAGCCCAAAATAAAGATTTATTATGGAGTATCAGATAAGACACTGGATTTGTCGCAGAAAAAGCTTGAGATTTTAAAAAGCAATGTACTTGAAGTCGTTAAACCCTTACTGTAACCTTTTTTAAATAATGAAACCATAGAACCTATAGACACTATAGACCCCATAGGCACCACGGCGGGCGATGACCGTGGTGCCTATGGGGTTAAATATATACAAGACTTTATATTAGGTATTCTTCTCTCTGTACAGACTTGCAGGAAGCTGTATCACTGCTATTTCAGGCTTTGAAAAAAACCTTAATGGGAAGATTACGTTTCCAAGACCTCTATTTATGTAAATGTTTATACCTTTAATTTTATGTAAACCCCTATAGCATTTCATTTTACATAACTTCTCACTTCTCATAATCCTGAATTCAAGGTTGAAAGGCATCCATATCTGACCTCCATGAAAATGACCGCAAAAAAAGAAATCTACTTTGCTTTTAGGTAATTCTAAAACTGCATCGGGATTGTGTGAAATGGCTATGTTAATATAGCCGCTTTCGAGAGTCGTGCTGACACCTTCGAAAGCCTTGTTAAAATCAGGCATACCTTTTTTTACATCATCAATTCCAATGAGACAATACGTGCTGCCATTCTTGCTTATTGTTGCATTTGCATTCATAAGTACTTTGGCACCTGCGGCTTCAATTTTATCAATAAACTCTGCCTTATTCATAGTGTTATAATGCATGGCCTTATGATCATGATTGCCGAAAGTTAAGAAAACCCTGTACTTTATAGTCAGATACTCCAAAAACTTTATAAATTTTGGTATGTCCCGATGGGTTTCAATGTAATCACCACTCATGATAATGATATCAGGCCTAACAAGATCTATTTCTGTCCGGAGTTTTTTTACAGAAACGAACAATTTATTTATATGTATATCTGACAAATGAACAATTTTTATACCTTCTGTACTTGAACTGAAAGATACAAAGCTTTTAGCTAAAAAAGTTGTTTCTATCCTCATATAAATTAATATTAGCACTATGGCTGCTATAATATAAATCATTAAATTTATTACCTCTGAATATAAGTATTGTAACAAAATTAAGTATATTAAAAAAAAGCACTTTTGTAAAATTTCCAGGTAGATTTCACGATTAAATAAAAAATTGTTGCTACTTTTTGGCATAGTAAGTATAATTATGTTAGCAAAATGCATAAATTATACTTTCACTAACGAAAACGTCACTGTGCCTAGGTTATATAAATTTAGCCTTAGCCACAAAAAAATTACGAGGAACGAATGAGACAAATAAAAATATCTAGTTGTGAACCCGGTATGGTACTTGGTAAAGCAATATTCAACGGAAATATTATACTTCTTGAGGCGGGCGCTCTTTTGAATAAGACATATATCGAGCGTTTAATAGATATGGGTGTTTCTGAAGTTTATATTGAGGATGAAATTTCAAAAGACTTGATGATTCCAGATGTTGTCAAGGAAGAGACCCGGCGTGAAGCAATAACATTTGTAAAAGATTCAATGAATAATTATACATCAATGCAGCTTATTAACTCAGCAGAAGCAATTGAACTGGTTAACAAGATTTTGGATGAGATACTTAATTCAGATGATATTTTAGTAAATTTAATGGATATTAAAACTTGCGACTCTTATACGTATTCTCATTGCGTAAACGTTTGTATATTATCAATAATTACTGGTATTAAACTGAATTTGGAAAGAGAGCAATTAAAAGAGCTGGGAGTTGGGGCACTTTTACATGATATCGGTAAGTTAATGATTCCTACTGAAATACTTATGAAAAAAGCAGCTTTGTCAACAGAAGAATATGAAATAATCAAAGAGCATTCAAGCCATGGCTACAATTTATTGAAAAAGCTTTCTGTTCTAAGTGAAGCTTCAGCGAGAGTTGCACTAGAGCATCATGAAAGATTCGATGGCAAGGGTTATCCTAGTGGCTTGAGAAGTAATCAAATTCATCTGTTTTCAAGGATAGTTGCTATTACAGATATATTTGATGCACTTACTTCAAATAGAATTTATAGAAGCCGAATCAGCACAAATCAGGCAATAGAATATTTGACTGTAATGGCAGCTCCGACTTTGGACAAAACAGTACTAACCTGTTTTACTGAAATAATACCTCCGTTCCCTGTAGGAACCGGAATTATTCTCAATACTGGTGAGAAAGGGATAGTTGTTAGTACTAATAGGAGTTTTCCCACCAGACCTGTAGTTAGACTTGTTTTTAATACAGATGGAAGTAAGAAGGATGTATTTGAAGAAATTAATCTCGCTGAGAATTTAAATATGTTTATTGTTAACAATGAGGAAATCATAAAGTAGCATTACCAGTTAACACGGTTTTATGGAAATAAATTCAATAGTTACAACAATTTTTGAAATATTGGATTATATGACAAAAAAATATTTTAAAAGTTTTCAATATATAAAAAGGGGCTGTCTCAAAAATAATGTTTTAAACAGCATTATTGAGAGGCAGCTCTCCTTTTTTCTTTTTTTTAGAGTTAAAATGGCTATGATTATTAACTTTTATCGGGCATTCAGATTTTTCGGG
>JAEWOH010000052.1 GCA_023460955.1 Bacillota bacterium
GTATAATACTGGCGTGTCTGCTCAATATTAATTCCCATTAGCTCACCTCCAAATTTGGATTTGTAGTTCTGTTCAATTCCATATTATCAGCCGACTGGATAAAATACAAGAACAGCCGTGCAAGCGGCAGTGCCTGTTTGCTGTTTTATGAACAACACACGTTGCCGGCAAGGGGGCCTATTTTCGGAAAGGGCGAAAGAAAAAAGACGCCACATAGCCGTGACGTCTTTTCTATGGTCGGAGTGTAATTATAGGACTTGGAGAAACCCAGTCATATCAATGGTTTAAAGGTGGTCGGCAAGCTGTATTTACTTTTTCAATTCGTCCGCAAGATTCTGAAGTTGTTTTAGACTTTCAATCATTTCCGTAGGATTTTTTCCCTGCATAGAGGATGTCAAAAGTGTTGTCATAAATTGACTTCCAATCTGATTAACCATATCATCCTTAGCGTTTTCTTTTTTGGCTTCCTGCTGGACTTTAAAAAGTGCAATCTCTTTCTCAGTTTGTGCCTTAATTATTTCCAATTCTTTTAAGGTTTCAGCATTAACTCTTGCAATTTCTTTAGCAGTTTCTTCCCGTATAGATGCAATCTCTTTAGCAGTTTCCTCTTTTGTTTTTCTTATTGTATTTTTCGATGAAATAATCGCTGTTGAAAGACTGATAATAAGTGGAATAAAAATTGGTAATATCCATTTCAAAGTTTCCTCCATGTGCGCATTCCCCTTTAAACGACTTGGTTAAACAAATTATACCAGATAACACTAACCTTGTCACTCCATTTTGCCTTCGAGTGTAATTATAGGACTTTGCCATCTTTGACTTGCCTCAAACCCGCATGAACACAGGCATAGAAAAAGACCGCCGACATAAGTCGACGGTCTTTCCATTTTTGGTGCGAGGAACGAGACTTGAACTCGCATGGTATAACCACACGCCCCTCAAACGTGCGCGTCTGCCGATTCCGCCATCCTCGCTTATCTGTGCGGCGTTTGTGCCGCGAATGATATTTTACCACACTGCGGCGGTAAAAGTCAATACGGTTTTTCGTTTTCTCCGCACCTCCTTGACACCGCCGGGCGGACGAAACTATAATCGGAACAGAACAGGCGGAAAGGGAGGGGTGCATGGGTGAAAAAAGAGGAGCGTGCGCGCATGCGCCGGCTGGCCCGGTGGCTGCTGCCGCCTGTGCTGCTGTGCGCGGGGTATGCGCTGTGGGTCGGCCTTACAGGGCGCGGCCCGGCGTGCCCCATCCATGCGGCGCTTGGGCTCTGGTGCCCGCTGTGCGGCGCGTCCCGCATGGGGCTGGCGCTGCTGCGGCTGGATCTTCCGGGCGCGCTGCGGGCAAACGCGGTTCTGCTTGCTTTGCTGCTTCCCGGTACCATTTGGGGCGCGGTGCACGCCGTGCGCTATGTCCGCACGGGGGACGGCTCTGTGCGCCGGTGGGAAAGGGCGCTGCTTTGGGGGGCCGTGGGCGTGCTGCTGGCGGGCGGCGTTTTGCGCAACCTGCCGGCATTCGCTTTTTTGGCGCCGCATTGAGCGGCTGTGTTCCCGCCCAAAGGGATTTTGTTTTTTATGCGGGCTCATTGCCTTTCCGGGCGATAGAAGTCATGCTATTGTTTAGAAAAGCACACAAATATTTTATGCTCCATGAACAAGCCAGGGTTCTACCCCCTGATTAAAAATGTTTGCTCTTTTTCTGCATCAACGATGCGAGTATCAAATGCGACTGCCACTACATCGTCCCCATGCGTCGTGAGGAGCACGCCCGCCTTGCAGCTCCGCATCACGGTGTCGTCGACGAGCACGAGCGGGCCCTCGCCGCCGATCTGGAAACGGAGCTTCCCGATCCTGTCCGCGCCCGGGAAGAGCTCGACGTCCTTGGACGAGCCCGCGAGGCTCTGGCGGACGTACTCGTGGAAGGGCAGCTCCGGCCCAGCGGGCGAGCGGTAGGCGTTCATCGGCGGCTTTCCAGGACCGATTCTACGGCCCTGCCCGCCACACCTTCCTCCTCCGCTCTTGCACGCCCGGCAAAGAAGCCGCAGGTTCCGCCGAGCGGCGGCGAGGCCGAGCTCACGACGAGGGACTCGAATGGCGCGTCGTAGTAGAGGAGAGGCGGGCCCGAGCGCGAAAGGAAGCCACAAGACGCACGGATCGGTATGATGTGAAACGCCTTTGGGTCCGCGGGCTCGCTCCGCGACCAGCTCTTGGAGGAGTGGCCGAGTGGTCTAAGGCAGTGGTTTTGAAAACCACCGTGGGGCAACCCACCAGGGGTTCGAATCCCTTCTCCTCCGCCAGCACGTCACCGAGGTCGCTCGGCCTGCCAGATCTCGGCCACGGTCACGCCTCCGTCGCCTCGCGGCGTTCGGTGGAAGTACAGGATGCAGCCGTCCGCCGTGACCGAGCCCGGCGTCTCGTCGGCCGGGCTCACCGTCGACGCGACGAGCTGCACGTTCGAGAACGGCTCGTTCTTGGTCGCGCGCGTGGCGCTATGGATCTCTTGGTCCACGCCGGAGTTGCGCCGCGCGAAGAAGATCGTGAGCTCGTCGGAGGTGGTGACGGCAGCGGAGTCGTTGTTGCCCGCCCCAGCGACGTTCAGCTCGGCGATCGCTCTCTGGGTGACGAAGTCCGGCGCGCCCTCTGCGCGATAGAGGTCGATGTCCGAGCCGCCGTCGGGGAACATCGCGAAATAGATCGCGTCGCCTTTGGGCGTGACGAAAGGATGATACTCGGCGACTCCCGAAGCGCTCAGTCCGACGATCGCGGAGCGAGTCGTGTACGGGCTCGGGGAGATCTTCACGTCGAGAGCCTGGTCGTGCGGTACTCCGGTGAGGACGGCGGGCGCCTCCGCGAAGACGACGCTGTCGTCCGACGTGACGCTCGGAGCGATCTCGTCCACGTCCGACTTGTCCAGCCCTGCAACGGAGGTGGGCGGATTCCAGGGCGCATCGATGCGTGATCGTGTTGCCTTGAAGATGTCGAAGCTACCGTTCCGCTTGGTGGAGAACCATAGCGTCAGCTCGTCGGGGGCGAGTCGTGGATACCGGTCGTCGAGTCCGGAATTGATGACGGAGAGTTTGACCAGAGCTCCAAAGTCTTTGCGAGTGTCACAGCGTGCCGCGGCAGCGTCCG
>JAEWOH010000053.1 GCA_023460955.1 Bacillota bacterium
AAACAGTGCGTTAAATTTATTGAAAGAAACCGGTTTATTGGAAATGTACGGCTGCCATGGCAATCAATTTTTAGTATTTATTTCTGAATTTACGGATCGGCAATGGCAGCATATCTGAATGATGTGTGAATTTCCCCGAATGTTCATTGCAGAAGTTTGTGTCGTCTTGTGGTCATATGTAAATCTAGGCCGATCTAAACCTGTAAGGCCGGATAAGGGCAAAGGAAACAAGGGCCGTGCATTATTAATAATCGCGCGGCCCCTGCCTCTTCATTTACTTTCGATAACGGATATTACTGTACCATTTCCGCGTCCCAGAATTTATATTCCCCGACCTTGTTCATCCATACGTCGCGTACCTTGTCCTGATTGACGAGGTAGCAGAAGTTGCCATAATAGAGCGGCGATACGGGGGTCGCGTCCATGAGTATCTTTTCCGCGTTCTTGAGATGTTCGTCACGTGTGGTACCTGATGTTTTCTGCGCCATCAAGATTTCCTGTTCAAAGGCCTTATGTTCCGGATTGAGGACTGTGTCGTTGGGGGCCACTTTTGACTTTTTCCATCTCCACTGGCATTCATTCCAGCTGCTGTCCGTCGCGTAGGCGTCGAAGAATGTCATTGGGTCAGCATAATCACCGGTCCAGTTGCCGCCGCTGATTATGAAATCCCCTCTTTTTCTCTTGTCGACGAGCACCTGCCATTCCATATTGTCAAGCTCAACTTTAACGTTAAGGTTGTTTTTCAGCATCTCCTGGATAGCCTCGGACATCTTTTTAAGAGATTCTCTCGTTACGTAGGTATATGTTACCTTCGGGAAGCCCTTTCCATTGGGATATCCGGCCTCTGCCAATAATTTTTGCGCCTCTTCCACGCGCGCGGCATTTGGGTCGATACCGTACTCTGTGGTCGGCTTGCCGTTTTTGCCAAGAGTCCTGAAGCTTTCGCCTGTCGAGAGTGAAAGTACTGGCGGGACGATGCCTGTCGCAGGAGTCTCTCCGCCTTTGAGAGCGGATTCGCAGATCGCCTTTCTGTTGAGCGCGAGCGCGAAGGCTTTTCTGACACGCACATCGTTGAATGGAGGTTTGTCGACGTTGAAGATGATGTATGCGGTCTGCATTCTCGGTGTGAATACCAGATTAGGTTCTTCGGCGATGAGTCTTGGAATCTCTGCCGGCGGTATTTCCGGATTTACATGGATATCTCCCGCGTTGAACGCGTTAAGTGCGGTTGTTTGGTCGGAGACGAATACCATTTTTACCTTATCGATCTTCACGTTCTTGCTGTCATAATACTTGGGATTTTTGGCAATCGTGAGGTTGTCGCCGATTTTATAGGATTCCAGAACGAACGGTCCGTTAGAGATACAGGTCTTGGGGTTCTTTTCCCACCCGTCGCCGTATTTTTCCACGATGTCCTTTCTTACGGGCATGAAGGAGAAGAATGTCGTAAGGTTGAGGAAATAGGGCACCTTCGATTCCAGGACGACCTGGAATGTCTTATCATCCAGGGCCTTGACGCCGACCTCGCTTGCCTTTGCCTTTCCGTCAAAGAATGCCTTCGCGTTTTTTATATATGAGGTACCCATATACGAATACTCTGAACCGGCTTTGGGGTCAAGGAGTCTCAGCCACGCGTACTCAAAGTCTTTAGCGGTGACGGGTTTCCCGTCAGACCATGTAATATTCGGCTTCAGATAAAAGGTATAGGTAAGTCCGTCCGGCGATATCGTATATTTCTCCGCCTGTCCGGGGGCCAGCTTGCCGTCTTTTGTATCTTTCATCAGGCCCTCGAAGATGTTGCCTATGACGAAACTTCCTCCAGAATCATCGATCGAGGGGTCCCAAGCTTTGATCTCCTTGCCGTGGTTGAATACCAACACCTTCGGCGCCGCGTACGCGACGGCCGCCTGTGAGAAGAAAGCTGTGAATACAAGTACGATGGCTGCTACCAATTTGAATCTTTTTTTTGTCAACATGTGGATGCTCCTTTCGGCTAACTCAGGCAATGCCCGTGTTCCGGCATCAAATGGTCAAACATCTTTCTCTCTGCGTCTCTGTTTTTTGTGTCTCTTGCACGGCATTTCTCCCCTCTGTTTTCATTATTAAAGGAGGTGGCAGGCTGCATAGTGTTCCGAGCCGAGGTTTCTTAATTCTGGAGTCACCTCGGAGCAAACTTTTTTGGCGTAGCGGCATCGTGTACGAAACCGGCATCCTGACGGCGGATTGAGCGGACTTGGCACGTCGCCCTCAAGGATGATATTTTTTTTCTCCGCCCGAGGATTGGGAATGGGGATCGAGGAGAGCAGAGCTATGGTGTATGGGTGCTGCGGATTGTTGTATAGCTCGTCAGCGGTAGTCACCTCCATGAGGCTTCCAAGGTACATTACACCAACACGGTTTGAGATATGCCGTACCATGGAGAGGTCGTGCGCGATGAAAAGATAGGTGAGGCCGATCTCCCGCTGCAGATCTTCCATCATATTCACGATCTGTGCCTGCACGGAAACATCGAGCGCCGATATCGGTTCGTCGCATATTATGAGTTCCGGCATGACCGATAACG
>JAEWOH010000054.1 GCA_023460955.1 Bacillota bacterium
CCCTTCAGCACCACGAGACCGCCGGTCGGAGAAATCGGAGCCTCGCGGGATCCGACGATGGAGCGGTCGACCCAGTCGACCGGCTCGCGCATGTCAATGACCACGGAATCGGGACCCTGTCTTTTCGCGCAAATGGGACCCCGGCTTGGGATGGCGGGCACGCCGGTTAGCGCCCGATCAGGCGAAGCTGGTCTGGGTTGCACAGCCTGATCGGGCGCGGCTGATTGGCCTTTCGGCTTTAGCTTTGAGAGCGGCTTTTGAAGCGCCAGGATTCGTTTCCGGTCTCGACGATCTCGCAGTGGTGCGTGAGCCGGTCGAGCAGCGCGGTGGTCATCTTGGCATCGCCGAAGACGGTGGGCCACTCACCGAATGCCAGGTTGGTTGTGATGATGACGCTGGTGCGCTCGTAGAGCCTGGAGATCAGGTGGAAGAGCAGTTGGCCGCCGGCCTGGGCGAAGGGCAAGTAGCCGAGTTCGTCGAACACGACGAAGTCGAGCCGGGTCAGATGATCGGCAATGCGGCCCTGCCGTCCCGCACGGGTCTCGGTCTCCAGCCGGTTGACCAGATCGATGACGTTGAAGAAGCGTCCGCGAGCCCCGTTACGGATGAGAGAGCGGGCAATGGCGATGGCCAGATGCGACTTGCCGGTTCCGGTGCCGCCGACCAGGACGACGTTGCGCTGATCGGCGACGAAGCCGCCACCGGCAAGGTCGCGGATCAGGGGTTCGTTGACCGGCGTGCTGGAGAAGTCGAAGTCTTCGATGTCCTTGGCCAGCGGCAGTCTGGCGACGGTGAGCTGGTATTTGATGGAGCGGGCCTGCTTCTCGGCGATCTCGGCTGACAACAGGTCGCCGACGATCTTCGGCGGCTCGTGCTGCCGCTTGATGGCGACGCCCATGATCTCGTCATAGGCCGATCGCATCCCGTAGAGCTTCAGCGCTCCCATCAGGTCCAGAACCTCGGTGCGTTCCATGGCTGCTTGTCCTCCTGAGACTGTCATAGCGGGCGCAGTCAGCGATCGGCTCGTGAGCCAGCTTCAGCGCCTGGGGGATGGAAAGGATCTCGCCCGGCGCCGGGTCGCGGCTTCGGGCCAGGATGTTGAGGATCATGTCCGCCGACGAGACGCCCTGATCGAGCGCCTCCTGGCAGGCCGCCTCGACGGCGCTTATCCCGTCGGTCAGCACGCAGGTGAGGATCGACACCATCTGCCGGTCGCCGTCATCGGCCGCCTTGAGCTTGCGGCGTATCTTCTCCATGGCTGACGGCAGGACCCATTCCCGGAATGGCGCGCCGTTACGCAACCCGCCCGGCTTGCGCGCCAGAACCGGCACGTAGTGCCAGGGATCGTAGACCACCTTGCCGCGTCCGAACGCGCGGGCATGATCGCCCACGACCACGCCGTCCTGGCGGATGACGATCCGGTCGGCATAGGCATGGACCTCGACCGGACGGCCGACGGCCGTCGACAGCACGGAGTATTTGTTGTTGTCGAAGCGCACGGTGCAGGTCTTCGACACCGAGGCGGGGACGCTGTGGAAACCGTCGAAGCGCCCGGCATAGGGGATCAAGCTGGCGCGTTCTTCCTCGAAGACGTCCCAGATTGTGCGCTCGCCCTGCTCGGGGTGCCGGTGCGTCCTGGCCCAGGCGACGCACTTGTCGGCCAGCCAGCCGTTCAGATCCTCCAGCGTCTTGAAGCGGAGCCTCGGCGTGAAGAAGCGCTCGCGCACCAGACCGACCTGGTTCTCGACCTGCCCCTTCTCCCAGCCCGCCGCCGGCGTGCAGGCCTCCGGCTCGACAAGGTAATGGCCGCACATCTGCAGGAAGCGACGGTTGTAGCGGCGATCCCTGCCGATGAAGATCGCGTCCACCGCCGTCTTCATGTTGTCGTAGATCCCGCGCGTGCAGGCGCCGCGGAAGAAGGCGAACGCACGGTCATGGGCGTCGAACACCATCTCCTGGCTCTCCCGCGGATAGGCCCGAACGAAGAACATCCGGCTGTGGCAAAGCCGCATGTGCGCCACCTTCACCGTCGTGGTTACACCGTCGAGAAGAACGATCTCGTGGCTCCAGTCGAACTGGTAAGCCTCGCCCGGCGCAAAGCTCAGCGGGATATAAGCCTCGGCAGCAGCGCTGCCGCGTTCCCGTTCCCACGCCTGCGCGTGCCGCCACACCGAGCTGTAGCTGCCCTCATAGCCGAGGTCGCGAAGATCCTCGAAGATCCGGATCAACGTCAGCCGCTCCCGCAGCGGCTTGGCCGCATTCGCTGACAGCACCCGATCCAGCTCTTCGCGCCAGGCGCCCATCCGCGGATAGGGTTGATGCTTGCGCTCGTAACGGAACTCCGTCTCGCCAGAACGCAGCACCTTGCGCACGACCTTCCGCGAGATCTTCAGCTCCCGGCAGATCGCCTTGATCGACTTCCCCTGAACCAGCGACAGCCGACGTATCTTTGCAATCGTCTCCACAACCAACATCCAAAACACAAATGCCTCCGTTCAAACCGGAGGCACTTTGATGACCCCACGTTAAGGGGTCCCGTTTGGACGAAAATCACCCCCTAAACGGGGTCCTCATTCCACGAAAAATCACAAGCGACCATCAGAGCCGCAAACTCAACCGGATCCTCTGGTGCCGGCAGCACCAGCTTCCCGTTCCGCGCAAGCGTTCGCCAAGAGGAGACATGGTTGGCCTTCAGCCCATGCCGCTCCGCAACTTCA
>JAEWOH010000055.1 GCA_023460955.1 Bacillota bacterium
CTTGTTATCAAATACACCGATACCGCCTATAAATGCTTCAAATGCCGGTTTATCAGAAGCAGTTGGTGTTGGATATGGAACAAATACTTCTTCAAATTGTGAAGTCTTTTTAGATGCGCTTGATGCCTTTAAGGTCTTGTTATAAAGCGGAACACAAGCAATTTTCTCAGATAAGAACATGTCAATTACATCATTTGAAGCAAGCGCTTCTCCACCCTTTAAGGTCAATCCTGATTTTACTGAATTTACAATCCATTCAAGAGCTTTAACATCTTTATCATCGTTAATAGTATATTTTGATAGGTCCTCTGCTATTGTAGGAACTCCACCCATATTGGAAATGTATGCTCTGGTACCTTGGTCTCCGGCACTTGACTTGGCATAAATTGCTGTTGGAGCAGCTAATGTTGGAATCTTTTCTTTTATTGCTTTTAGAAGCGCCTCATACTCGTCAACAGTCCAGAGCCTGTCTGGTTTATCTAGAGGCAGCATACTTGTCAAGCCTGCTTTATCAAGCATTGTCTTATTGAAGGCCATCATATTTGGTGCAATGTTTATAGGATACATAAAGTAATTGTCACCAAGCTTACTGGCATCTAATATTTTACTTGGTATATCAGCTTTAACAGAATCATTGATCATATCGTCCAATGGAGCCATTACTCCATTTCTTGCATAGTCTATTATTCTTCCGGGGTAATCAAATACCATATCAGGTGCCGAATTTGACGCAATTGCTGTATTAAGCTTCTGTGGACCACTTGCGAAATCAATCATTTCAACATTTACTTTAATATTTGGATATTTCTTATTAAAGTTTTCTACAATTGTCTTTTCATAGTCCCCAGCTGTACCTGACTGGAAATTAGGATAATCCCACCAGGTTATTTCTACTTGCTTAGCTTCGCCCTGTGTATTCACTGAAGATGATGTTGAACCTGCCGATGGTGTAGGTTCAGTTTTTCCACAACCTGTGAAAATACCTGCAAGAATTGAAACAGCTAGTAATGAGGCTACTAATTTTGTTTTTAGCATTGTTAAACCCTCCATTAAACTTATTATTTTATTTATAACAACTCTTTTTCCAAATAATCTGCAAACTTCTTTGTTATTAATTGTGGTCTTGTTATTGCCCCACCAATTACAACCGCCCAAGCTCCTGCTTTAATACACTTAGCCGCAAGTTCTGGAGTTTCAATATTTCCTTCAGCAAGAATGGGAACTTTTAAAACCTTCTTTAATTTTTCTATAAGCTCGATATCAGGCTTCTCTCTGTCAAGAGTATAATCAGTGTAACTGCTTAAAGTAGTCGAAACTATGTCAAACCCGATTCTTTCAGCTTCAATTGCTTCATCATAATCAGAAATATCCGCCATTATAAGTCCGTCATAAACCTGCCTTATTTCTTTATAAAACTCCTCAAGAGTTTTATTATCAGGCCTTGGCCTTCTTGTGGCATCTACTGCTATAATTTCAGCCTGTACAGGTAGTAAGCTTTTTACTTCTTCTATTGTAGGAGTTATAAAAACATTACTATGATCGTAAATCTTCTTATAAATTGCTATTAAAGGCAGATCAACGTTTTTCTTTATTTCAATACAATCTTGTGGTGAATTAGCTCTGATTCCTGCCGCACCACCCATCAGTGCCGCTTTAGCCATACGCATCATTATTGTAGAACTATGCAATGGTTCATCCTCTAATGCCTGGCACGATACTATCATCTTTCCTTTAAGTTTACTTAATATTTGCATTGAACTTACCATTTTTCCCACCTCAATATAATGTAAGTACACTATACCCTTTCTGTCTGAATCAGCAAATGCAACTGCTTGCTTTGTTTATCACCTCCAAACCATTAATTATAGAGGTTACATCAGTTATTCGTATTAATTGCTTCTGAAGTTATTATAGCACCCCATATATATTTTGTCTATACAATTTTGTATTTTGTCTATACAATTTTATATGGGTATATACACCATCAAGGATAGGACAACCGAGTTTTATTTAATCTTCAAACAAAATAATAAAAGACTTCTTTTTGATTTATTATTCATCAAAAGAAGTCTTTTATTATATCAATTTCAAATTTAATTCAATTACAATTAAATACTTTTATTAAATATAGTCAAATTAAATGTGTATCTATCAGGATTATAAATAGTTCTTGCATACTCAATGGGCATATCATCTCCATTAAATACAGTTCTTAAGGAAAGTAATCCGAAACCCTTAGTTTTGTCTAACAACAGCTCCGCTTCCTTTTTGCTTATTGTAACTGCTTTAATGTCCTGCTTCATGTACGAAAAATCAGAATGGTACTCCTGTTTCATTAATGTGTACAAGGAACATTTCATCAAATTATATTTCATGAGATCCGGAAAATATTTTTCCGGAAGATAGCTATATTCAATGGCCATAGGCTCATCATTTGCAAGACGTAACCTATTTAAAAAATATACTTGTTCATTTTCTGATAATTGTAGCTTTTCTCTGATTTGACTGTCCGGAGTAATCTTTTCAAAATACAATATTCTACTGCTTGGAATCAGTCCCCTTTTCTCCATGTCTTGGCTGAAACTCTCTATTTCCAGCTTTTTTTCAATGACTTCCTTTGAAACAAAGGCTCCCTTACCGTGAGTTTTATATAAAACTCCCTGGTGAACAAGATTTGCTATGGCTTGTCTTATAGTCATTCTACTAACACCAAAAAGCTCTGTTAATTCTCTTTCAGTCGGAATAGATTCTCCCGGAAGATATACTCTTTCTTTAATTTTTTTCTTTATATACTCTTCCAGTTGAACATAAATAGGTACTGATGAGTTCTTATCTATCATTAAAATACCCCCATAAGTATTAAAATCACTTAACCTTTACCTTTATGACCACTTTTTTTACTTTCTGCTTTTTTTCGTATGAAATACCAGGCATATGGGCATCTTCAGGGAACAGTATAAAGAACTCCCCTGGATTGTACAGAATTAGCCGTGATGCTCCATCAAGCATTATGAAATCATCCTCCTCACTATAAGGAGTAAAAGCTTTAAGGTCGTCTGCTTGCGAATACCCCATATTTTCGCAGCCCTCTATCAGGTATTGAATATCTATATACTTTCTATGAGCTTCATATTTAGCATCGGTTAAGTCCTTAGTTTCGTATTCCTGCACGAAAGCATACACATCGTTTCCGGCAATATCATACTTTCCAGGTGATAAAGATTCTAAATCCTGTCTCTTTAGAAAGTCAAATGCTTTTTCAAAATATTTATGATGAACCTCATACTTTTTACAGTTATTAATTTTATCAAATATCATTTTAATCCTCTTCTCTATAAATAAAAAAGTTTTCTTGCTATTCCGCAAATAGCAGCATTATCTTCCAATTCAGCCCTTCTTACAATCAAATCTTCTTTAAAAACAGGCATGAGCCGGAGTAGCAATTGTTCTTTTATAGGCTCTATAAATGTATCTCCCAAGGCGGTTATCCCGCCTCCAAAAATAACTGCTTGAGGACTAAAAATGTGAACAAGCGAAACTGTTCCACAGGCTATAGCTTCATTATACTCGTTTACAATTTTAGTAGCAAGTATGTCTCCCGATGCTTTCGCCGCAAAAATAATCTCCCCGTTTATGCTATCCAAATTCCCGTTAACCATTTTTGTAACAATTGATTGCCCTCCCTTTATTAGTTCTTCTTTGAAATGCTTTATTAGTGCTGTAACTGAACTATACCTCTCAAAGCAGCCCTTATTACCACAACTACACAGCTCTCCGTTAATGTCGATACTCATGTGTCCAAATTCTGCAGCAATACCTCTGTAACCGTGATCAATGCCTCCATCCTTATAAATTGCTCCACCTATCCCCGTTCCAAGTGTTATACATATGAAGTTATCTATGTCCCTTGCTGCACCTAACCATTTTTCGCCTAACGCATAGGCGTTTACATCGTTTTCAACTTCAACCCTTAAATTAGAAGATGCCTGTAGCTCTTTTTTCAGTTCAAATCCCGATAATTCCGGAATGGTGCTTGCAGCATATAAAACTTTGCCACTTTCACTATCAACCTGACCTGTACAAGCGCAGCCTATCCCAACCAAGTTATCCCGGCCTACCGTATCTATATATTTTTGAACAAGCTTCTGTATTGAAATAAAAGTTTTTGTAAAGCCTTCCTTTGCATTTGTTGGAATTTTACAAAAATTACTGGTTCTACCTGCACTATCGATCAGAGCAGCTTTAATATTTGTGCCGCCAATGTCTATTCCTATAGCCAATTTACTCATATTTACCTCCATAGTATATTTTGTACTGATCCAGAAAACCTTATTACTTGTAGATGAAGATTTCCATATTATAAGTTTACAGCTGCAGCGGTATCTACGATGACTGTAACATCCTGATGAAGCTGAAGGATGGAAGCCGGAACCTTGGGTGTAATTTTTCCCTTTATTGCTTTAGCTATAATACCAGCTTTGGAGCTTCCACAGGCCAGAAGCAATATTTTCCTTGAGTTCATGATTGTGCCGATACCCATACTTATAGCCTTTGTCGGCACTTCATCCTTGTTAATAAAAAATCTTGAATTTGCTTCAATTGTTGACTTATCAAGAGTAACCAAATGTGTCTTAGCTTCAAAATTTACGGCTGGCTCATTAAAACCGATATGCCCATTAACGCCTATCCCTAACACTTGAACATCTATTCCGCCAGCTTCTTTGATTTTCCTTTCATATCCCAAACATTCTTCTTCTATATTTTTAGCGCTTCCATTTGGTATATTTATATTTGCAGCTGGAACATTTATATAATTAAACAGATTACTCATCATAAAGTAGTAATAGCTTTGTTTATTGTTTATATCAAGGCCATAATATTCATCTAAGTTGAAAGTTTTTACCTCTGAAAAATCTAATTCTTTATTATCATATAGTTTAACCAGTTCATTATACATGCCCAGCGGAGTGTCCCCTGTCGCAAGTCCTAAAACACTATCTGATTTCAAGGTTATTTGGCTGGCTATTATACTCGCAGCCTTTCGGCTCATTTCATAATAATCATTAGCTTTAATTATTCTCATTTTAGCCTCCCTATATCGCAGCTTATATTTTAAATACCGTTTTTCCTTCTACAATAGTTCTTTGAACATTAAATTCTTAATAACTCGTTTTTATTATACACCATAATAAATAAATCGTCTATACAATTAAAATTTGGTATATACAATATTTAGCCAGTATATACCAACGCAAAAAAGAGCCAATCACAAATTAACGTGACTGGCCCTCCAAAAAAAATTAAGTTTACTATTCTACCCTAACTATCGACGTGGAACCATAATACTCCAACTGTTAACATATCACCCAAAACATTTATAAACGCAAAACAAAAGACTGAGAAATTTATCCCAGTCTTTCAAGGTTTTCTTATTGATTGTCAACGATACCATATTTCTTTTTAAACTTATCAACACGTCCACCGGTATCAATGAGTTTCTGCCTTCCGGTAAAGAAAGGATGACACTTTGAACAAATTTCAACGTGAAGGGATTTTTTAGTAGAACCAGTAGTGAATGTTTCACCGCATGCGCACTTAACAACTGCTTCTGAGTAATCTGGATGTATTCCTTCTTTCATTGCTTTTCACCTTCTTTCGAACAAAATTGAAAGTCCTCAATTTTTATATATTCAACGTACTTTTGTACTAAGTTGCTTATTAACGAGGCAAGTGATATTTTAACATAAAAACATCAATCCCGCAATACCCTTTTTTTTATTAAAACATGCAGTACAATACCAATTTAATCCACAACCCTGATTCCTTCTATTATATTTAATTTAGATATGTGTTTAAGCGGTGCCGATGTAGCAACAAGACATATAAAAATATTTATTCCGGCTGCAATGAGTATCGATGTCCACGGTAACTGCCATGATATATGTCCTACATCCTCACTAATTACTCTATAAAATACATAAGCAATAATCACACCAAATACCGAACCCCATATTGAACTTATTATACCATGAAAAATCCCTTCCAGTCTTATATTTGCCTTTAACTGTCCATGAGACATTCCTATTGCCTTAAGCGTAGAAAATTCTCTTACGCGAAGGAATAGGCCCGCACTGATAGTATTGAAGATGTTAAATGCTCCTATAAGAGAAAGTATAGCTATAAAGCCCAAATAAAATGCTTTTATGTTTTTTCCCTGTTCTATACTCTCACTATATTCCTTTTCATAGTAGGTAATTCTGCTGTCGGAAATAGTTTCAGCCGTCCTCTCAAGTTCAGAGAAGATTTTTGTTTTATCAATATTTTTATCAGTATAAAGATCAAATCTTTGATAATCCTTAATACCAAACAATTTTTCATATTCAGTATTATTAAAAATCAACCTGATATTATTATCAGATGAGCTTCTCCAGTAGCTGTCGGTATCATCCAATATCCCCGCCACCCTGACCTTGTAATCTATAACCTTGTTATTTTTTAAGTCCCACATTTGCAGGGATAATTCTTCACCTATCTCAAATTGTTTTACAAGTCCGCTTTTCTTCTTATTAGCAGGCCAGTTATTTTCAATGATAACTGCATTTGTACCCGGCTTAAGCACCTCATTAATACTGCCACTTTTCAATTTTGCTCTCCGGAGTACATCTGTATCAACTCCCATTGCTCTGCACTTTATATTATAAGCATCGCCAAGATAGCCTTGCTTTTTCTTAAAATCTTCCGTTACAAGCTCCTTGCTTCTTGAAATATTGAAATAGGTACCAAATCGTACTTTTCCCACCTTCTCTATACCGTTTATACTCAAAATTTTATCATAATCACTTTCAGTAAGTCCTGATTTATCACTGTTTCCATATCCGTTACTGATACTGAACGTCATAGGTACCTTGTAGGAATTTTCTCCGATTGTAAATAATGTAGAAAAAGCATATGTAAAAACAATAAATAAAATTGTGCTTAAGCACATTGAAAAAACTGTTATTAAGAATTTCTTTTTGTTTCTCCACAAGTTTCTGTAGGCTAATAGACCACTTATACTAAATATTTTGCAAATAAAATTCTGCCACCGTCTTACCTTGAATTTCTGTTTTTCAAGCCTATACCCGGTATTTGAAATGGCCTCTATCGGCGATATTTTACCGGCAACCCATGCAGGTTTTAAAGTAGACAAAATAGTAGTAGCAACCCCCAGTATGGCAGGGGCAATTAATGATTCTGGTATAAGTATAAACTTTGCGCTGCTGGAAATTATCTGTGGAGTAAGTATAAATATTACCCTTGCCAGAAGTATGCCCAAGGTTAATCCTATTGGCAGTGCGATAAGGCATAAGGTAAGCCCTTCGGCAACCACCATTTTCCTTATTTGGCGCGGAGAACTGCCTACCGATCGCAGTACCCCGTAGTGTCTAATCCTTTCTATCACAGATATATAGAATATATTATAGATTGCGGCAATTGTAGCAAGGCATATTACTATTGAAAAAATAATCTGGAACATAAGGTTATTCCAATCAACCGCCTGTCCTAATGCAATCAGCAATACATCATTATATTCCACATATTTATCAGCTCCAATCAGCCCTTCGTCAATAAGCTTCCTTACTTCATTTCTCACTAAAACCCCTGCTTTGAACTTAATATAGGTTTTGTCTCTGTTAACTAAACCATCAGTTTTTTCAGAATATTCAGGATACATCATAGCCGAATATTGAAAAGGGTAATAATCAGTTTTATATATACCTGATATTACCAACTCCTTTTTTGTAACAGTATTTGACTCCTTGATAGTCTTCTCCTGCGCCTTGTTCGAACCTGTCACTACAGAAAAAACCCTCTTTTTATCTATCAGTACAAGCTTGTCTCCGACAACCGGTCTCGGGTTCATTTGTAAAAACGCCTTTTGATCCAAGAGAATCTCATTTTCCTTTTCAGGAAATCTGCCCTCGGTAACACTAATATTGAACAGGTCCAAGGTGCTTTTGTCCATTACTTCACCATTCAGAGAAAGCCTCTGTCCGTCAACCTGAAAGGTGCCAGTCCATTGCTCATGTCCTAGTTTTTCAACTGTATCAATCTTTGCAAGCCTATCTCGTGCTTCCTTACCCAGATTGTGAATGTATATGTGGTAAAAGCCACGTTCCTTAAGAACCCTATCTTTATCCCCGGCACTTGCACCCTCAGTTAGTACTGAAACAGCTGTTAAAAGGGTAATTGAAAGTATTATACCTAATATTGAAAATATTGTTCGTCTTTTGTTTAATCTAAAATATTTAGGTATCAACCCAAGGTAGTTTTTCATGCTCTCACCACCTTATCCTGTTTAACAAGACCGTCCTGTATTTCAATAATTCTGTTAGCAGCTTCTGCTAACTTTAAGTCATGAGTAATCATAATAAGGCTTTGATGATACTTCTTTATAGATAGCTGTAATAATTCCATCACCTCGGCACTTGTGGAGGAGTCCAGATTCCCGGTAGGCTCATCAGCGAAAAGTATTGAAGGCTTATTAGCCAGGGCACGACCGATAGCTACTCTTTGCTGCTGCCCCCCGGAGAGCTGATTGGGCAGGTGTCGCCGTCTGTCCCTGAGCCCCAAATGACTTAGCAGTTCATTGATATATTCCTTATCAATTGGTCTGTTATCCAGCAGCAAAGGGAGAGTAATGTTTTCTTCCACAGTAAGCACAGGTATTAAGTTATATAGCTGAAAAACAAACCCGAATCTTCGTCTTCTGAAGACCGACAATTCTGCTTCACTCAGCTTATAAATATCTGTCTCATCCAGCTTAACCGTCCCGGAGGTTGGCCTATCCAGCCCACCAAGCATGTGCAGCAGAGTACTCTTGCCGGAACCGCTTGGTCCCACAATAGAAACAAATTCGCCTCCGTTTATGGTAAGATTGATGTTGTTTACTGCTGTTACTGAACTTTCACCTGTTCCGTAGATTTTTACAAGATTATTAATCTTCAGAGTATCCATATTATCTCCCATTTACGCGCATAGCGCGTAACAAATAGTAACGAAAAGACACATAGGGGCTTTTCGCTGCGTGAAAAGCACGATGACCAACCGAATGTATTTTTCACGCTATTACCCCCAGTCAAACTTTTAGTTACCCTCATTCTACCTTGACAATCTTACATCCAGGTGTAAATTTTCTTACAGTTTTGTAAGAGTTAGTTGGGCAGTAAAATTGTAAACTTTGTACCAGTTGCCGTATAGCTATCTACTTTAATAACACCGGCATGCTTATCTATAATAAGCTTTGTAAGAGCCAGCCCTATACCTGTAGAATTAACATTATACTTCTTTGCAGTTTCTCCTTGATAAAATATATCAAATATTTTGGGGAGCTCAACTTTTTCAATTCCTACTCCATTGTCCTCTACTTCAATTTTTATATGGGTCTCACTTTTTTTAACAGAAATATTGATGCCCCCGCCTAAAGGCGTATATTCAACTGCATTATCAACAATATTATAAATCGCTTCATAAATCCATTCTGCATCATAAAAAGCAATTATAGAGTCTCTATTATCAAAACTTAATTTTAATTTCTTTGTAAGGGCTTTTTCGGACAATGCTTGAACTATTTTCTCAATGGTTGTGTTGATATTGTTATTTGCTTTATTTATCAACGCAACTCCTGCCTCAAGCTTTGAAAGTTTTAAAAACATGTGAACAAGCCTTTCCAGTTTATCTATCTGTTCTGAACTTTTTTCAATGAATTCTTCAGCTACCTCTCTTTCATCCAAGGCCCCTTCCAGTAACAGGTCATTAAAAGTTCTTATTACTGCCACAGGAGTCTTTAACTGGTGCGAAAGCCCTGATACAGTGCCCTTGATAAGGTTGCTGTTATTATTGACCTGCTCCCGCTCCGCCTGTATTCGCTTGGACAATTGATACAGCTGGAATTCCAAAATATCAATATCCCCGACCTTTTGGTTTTCTGTCAGCTTACCAAAACATCCTCTGGACATTTGTTCTACTTCAAGGGTAATTTCTTTGATTTTTCTGTAATGGGAATTCATTATGAGATATATTGATACAATAAAACCTATATAACAAAGACAGTGAAGAATTATATTAAAACTATACGGCATTAAGATTTTATGTATGCTTCTAATTTTTAAAGCAGATAACCCGAGAGTGATAACTAAGAGGATAGTTGAAGTAACCAGTATAGCTCTGAATTCTTTGTTTCTAATGATATCAAAATTCATACCCATCTGCTCCTTTGCTTCCATCTATACCCCAATCCCCTTACAGTTGTTATATACTCAGGAGTTTCCGGGTTTTGCTCCAGCTTTTCACGTAGTCTTGATATATACACTGATAACGTGTTATCGTCAATAAATTGTCCGTCAATATCCCACAATTTTGATAGGATAGTATTCCTGTCAAGCACCTTTTCCGGGTTTTGCATAAATACTGACATGAGCTTGAATTCAGTGGGTGTAAGTGTAATTTCTTTATTCCTCTTGAATAACTTCATTTCGTTAAAATTGAGTGATATGTCCTTTGATTTCAAAATTTTATTGCCTCCAGGGTTGTTTTTACTTCTCCTTAAGGCGGCATTAATCCTGGAAACCAGCTCCCTTGTCCGAAAGGGTTTCGTTATGTAATCATCCGCTCCCATATCAAGTCCAAGTACAATATTTACTTCGGCATCACAAGCGGTTAGAAAAATGATTGGAACATCTGATACTGTTCTTATTTCCTCACATATATCAAATCCATTGCCGTCCGGAAGCATAATGTCCAGTAGTACCAGATCATATCTGCCGTACCTTTCTTCATTGTTACCGGTATATACAACCGCCCTCTCGTCATAATTATCGTCAGCCTTAAAAAACTTTTGGTTAAACTCCTTAGCATTTGAGGCCAGCTCTGTTTCCCAACCTTCCTTCTCCAAAGCATACACGATACCTTTAGCCAAGGGTTCATTATCCTCTAAAACAATTATTTTGCTCACGTTTACCTATATCCGCACATATTTTTTTACAAAAGCGGCTTCCTCCCATCTATTTCTCTATAAGAAAACAAGAACCGGAATAGTCTTTTCAGGCTATTCCGGTTCTTGTTTTTATAGTATATTTGTTTTAATTATTATCTTATCGTATAGCCGTTCACTCTTTGATTTATATAAGCTGTTAGGGTTGATTAAGCCTGCACACAAAAACTTTTACGAATTCTTGTCCAGGAAGGAAATATTAATGCTCTTTACAAAATCATCATTAGTCTTTGTCTGTAAAAGTCTGTTTATTAATATTTCTGTTACCTCTGCGGTTCCCATGTTGCTCATTGCTTTCCTGACAGCATATACACTTTCAAGTTCTTTTTGACTAAGCAGCAGTTCTTCTCGGCGAGTACCGGACTTGTTTATATCGATTGCCGGGAAAATTCTCTTTTCAGACAGCTTTCTGTCCAGGTGTAATTCCATGTTACCTGTTCCCTTGAATTCTTCAAATATAACATCATCCATACGGCTACCTGTCTCAATAAGTGCTGTAGCCATGATTGTCAAGCTTCCGCCGTTTTCAATATTTCTCGCAGCTCCGAAGAATCTCTTTGGTTTATGGAGCGCACCAGGGTCAAGACCTCCTGATAAGGTTCTGCCTGTTGGAGGAATTGTAAGGTTATAAGCTCTGGCAAGTCTTGTAATACTGTCGAGAAGTATTACAACATCCTTCTTCTGCTCAACAAGCCTCTGTGCTCTTTCCAGTACCATTTCAGCAACCTTTATATGATGTTCGGGTACTTCATCAAAAGTAGAGTATATAACTTCACCTTTAATTGAGCGCTGCATGTCGGTTACTTCTTCAGGACGCTCATCTATTAATAAAACAATAAGCTCTACTTCAGGATAATTAACGGTAATAGCATTTGCTATCTTTTTAAGTAATATGGTTTTACCGGCCTTAGGCGGAGAAACAATCATTCCTCTCTGACCTTTTCCAATGGGCGCTATTAAATCTATCAATCTGGTAGAGAACTCTCTTGGTGCTGTTTCCAAAGTAATTCTTTTCTCGGGATAGATAGGGGTAAGGTATTCAAAAGGTACTCTCTTGGAGGCCACATCAGGTGTATCTCCGTTTATTGACTGAACATACAGCAGAGCCTGGAATTTTTCGCCTTCCTTCGGTATTCTTCCCTTTCCTCTTAGCTTGTCTCCCGTTTTAAGCCCGAATCTCCTTATTTGTGACGGAGAAACATATATATCTCTTGGACCTGATAAGTAATTTTCGCTTCTGAGGAAGCCGTAGCCATCCGGAAGCACCTCAAGAACTCCTTCCACAGGATCATCAGCTTCAATCTTTTCAGATGGCTGCTGCGGTTGAGTTATTCCATTCTGTACCGGCGGCTGTTGTAAATTCGACTGCATTGATGGTTGAATTGTTGGTTGAATAGCCGGCTGTAACGGTGTTACATTCTGCAATACAGGTATGGAAGGCGCCACTGTCTGAGACTGCTGTGTCAGAGGCAGTGCGGTCTGTTGTACCGGTGGTTTTGCCGGCTGCTGTGCCTGCGTCTGTGCTGGTTGCTGGACCTGCGTTTGCGCTGACTGCTGTGCCTGCGGTTGTGCTGGTTGCTGTATCTGTGGTTGTGCTGGTTGCTGCACCTTCGGCGCTGGCTGCTTTATCGGCTGAAGTTGTTGCACACCATGGCTCTTTTGCTGTTGGTATCTGTTTGGTTGATGACGTGAGGTCTGCTGTAATTCTGACTGAGGTAATGTCGGTTTCTCAGCATTTATAGTTGAAACATGCGGTTTCAATAATCTTTGGGCATGTCTAACAGGAGTTGAATTTTTTCTTTCACTCTCGTCATTTTTTGTCTCTTGTATTGTTTCATTAGGAGAATTTTTTGTAGAAATTGATTTTACTTCTTCTTCTTTTTTATCAGATCGTTCTTCATTTTTATCAGATCGGATTAATTTCTCCGATAACCTTCCGGGCTTTATTTCCTGAGTAACATTATTCTCTTGCTTCTCGGATACTTCGACAGGTTTCTTTTCATCGCCTTCAGCCCCAGTTCCTACTTCAAGGTTTTTAGCCACTTTGCTTGGTCTGCCTCTCTTGGACTTCCTTAAAACAGACACCTCTGCCTCAGGTTTTTCTTCCTGTATTATTGACTTGTTAACTGAATCAGTTTCTTTAGCTTTGGAATTTTTCTTGCCTTTTTCAGACTTAACAGCCATATCTTCATTATTGTCCATATTGCCGCTGGAATTTACCTTGTCCTCAACTGGCTGGCTTTCTTTTATAATGCCGACTTTATTAGCTTCGGTTGAGGTTTGCTGGCTTATATCACTTGAATCATCTTTCTTATTTTCTTCTTCAGAATTTTTTAATATATCCACTAATTCATTCTTTTTAAGTTTGGATATGTTTTTAACACCCATCATTTTTGCGATATAACGCAAATCTTCTAGTGTTTTTGACTGTAAATCAATCTGATCCATAGTTCACCACCTTATATAAAATCGTTTTTATTTTGAACATTAATATAGGAAATTTGATTCGAAAAAATCTTTAGAAAAACCTTATATAAATTCCTTTTTCTAGAGGAGAATTTTTGAATATTCCACAAGGGCATTATATCAAATGTGTAAATACATGTCAATCTTAGTGTAATTTTCCCACACCTTTGCCATAATTTCCTAGCATTTTAATAAATAATCCAATAAACTAAATTTTAGACTCATATTTTAGCTTTCCTTGATCTTAGTTTTCCTTGAATTCAGAATTATTTTTTCACTTTGAAGTATCTTTTTCAGGTCACTATTGGTTGATGCAGGTATAAACCTGTCTCTGGAACACTTTATACATCTTAAGGCTATCCCATTTCGATGCATTGATACTACAATGTCATCACAGCCGCAGCTGCAACGCAGATTACCCTTTTCAGCAATATCATGAATTTTATTTAGTGTATCAAACATTACCTGGGTGTTGTCAAAATAACTTTCATAACCTAACCCATCAATAATACCGTCAAGTTCTTTTTCAAAATTATCAATGAATTTCCGTACAGAATCATCTTTGCCAATAAAGCAGTTCTTTATACCGGTTATAGGGCAGGTATATATAATAATGTTCTGACTTAGAAGGCTTTCCCTGGTTATAACATGTTGATGCTGAGAACCGCACCCGATACAAGGAATCGTAAGTGTAAATTCATTCCTATTTAGTTTATATATCTTTATTCCGGCATTTCCGCACTTACATCCGGACTCAAAATTTTGTTGCTGAAATAGGTTAAAAAGATTAATTCTTGAAAAATCAAACGTTCCGCAAGAGAAACATTTATATGCAATTGTTATATCCATATCTACCAGCATTTCTCTCACCCCATTTATACGGAAAACTTGGCCGTATTCACTGCTTAGCTCGGCCATGTACTGAAGCAGTCTTTACTCTAGTTTATTATTATTCTATAGAAATCAAAAAATTCCTTTTAACTTGATTTATGTAAATTATAAACCTGATTTTTTTATATTCAGACTTTATCATAATTCAATAATTGTTGCCATTGTCTTTCCATGTCTATAAACATTGGTTAACAAAGTTAACTTTATTAAGCGTCACAACACGAAATTGATTTACATAAAATATATTATCAAACAACAAGGAGTTATTTTATGTTGAAATTAAATGAAGTTGTCTCACTGGAATACCGTGTCAACAAATCTTTTGAGGGCAGATACTTTATGGGGCATACGCCCTCTTTATCTTTGAGCGGCAATAAAAATTCATGGGGCGGATTATATAATCCACCAGGTTCAAGAGTCAATTTATTTGTGAACACTTTTACAGTGTCGAACAGTTCCTCGACGCCCTTTAAAGCTGAACTGTGGTTAAATTCGGATATAATAAGAACAGGAAGACCGTCACCTTATCTTTCACCTGCAAATACCGCTATAATCCCTCTTCCAAAATCAGAAGTCTATATTATGTATTCACAAGGCATAAGTGATACGCCGGACAATGGTACAAGTATTTTCAGCAGAATAGCTGAATCCACCTCCACCACTGTAGGTAATTACTACGGGAAAATAATTATTCCTCCCGGAGGATCTTTTATTGTGTTCTTACACTGTCCTGACTCAGAAAATATCAATACCGAAGTTGCTTTTGGCTTCTGGGTAGAGAGAGTATAAATGATAATAATAAAAGATATTGATATAATTGTAAAAGGGGAAAATTTTGAGGATTTGTAAAATATGCAGTTCGTATATTTACATAATACTTACCTTCCGTAAACCGCTTTGGAGGGACTAATCCCTCTTGTCCAATATGCTTTGCATTTAAATCAGACTCCCTTTACTGTACAAAAAAATCCAATTTATTTTACTGCATAAAAACTCCGATTATCTCGGAGTTTTTTTACGTTGATCCGGGAGAGATTTATATATATTGCTACACTCAAGTCACCTGTTCCGAATCTGAACCTCTTGTGGTATGTTGCCTACAGGACATACTCTCGCACAAATCTCACATTTATAGATATATCCTTGAACATTTTCCTTCTTAGACTCCTTTGCTTGGGCTTCATTACACTTGTTTCCATCAAAAGTACCATCACCAATTGCATTACCCGGACATGCTGAGATACACCTGCCACAATGAATGCAAATATCTTTTTCCAAACTACGAGGTACATTTACTTCCGCCTCAGTAACAAGAACTCTTAAATGTACCCAAGGTCCCCACAAAGGGTGTAGAAACAAGAAATTGTCCCCTAACTGCCCCAGTCCGGTTTTTGCTGCCAAGCTCTTAAACAGAATGCCACACCTGCCTGGATATGGTAGTATTACGCTTTTGAACCCTTCAAGTTCCAGTTTTTGTGATACCTTTTCGACAACCCCCTTGATATGCAAATCTGCCGCACAGGTGTTGTTACCCCGCTCAGCTTCAAAGTTAAACCATGACCACTCTAATGATTCTTTTATGTGGTGTCCGACAACAATTACCGTTTTTGCAGTATCTAGCAACTTAAACAGCTTACTTTGCTCTTCTTCTGTATAACTATCTATATTAGCGAAGCCTATATCACAACAGCTTGGAGTTAAGCTTAACAATTCCTGCACATCCATCAACATAATACATTAACCTCCCAAGGAATATTGACCGCTTGAAATTAAAATTCTTATAATCCGTTACTTTTGCTAGTCATTATAACATAATATTCCTTGTAAGTAATACTAAATATTACATTTTTTTGATATTAGCACACAAAAAGTAGACATGAAGAAAGCAGGGTGGTTAGTCCTGCCTTTGCTTTAAGTCTTCATCCATGATATAGCTTAATGCCATATCATATTTTCTGTTTTATCGGAATCAGTAAATCCAACTGCATGCCATCCGGCTCAGAATTAGGAAGGTTTAAGTGATTAATATAGTTTAAATGTTCTTCAAGTAGACCATGCATACATTCGGGGTCTCCCCAATTTGGTTCATATTCCTTATTATTCTGTGCCCATTCACAGAGCCAGTTCCATTCATGGAAGTCACCCATCTTAATCATATGTGCTGCATACAGACCTCCCGTAAAATGCTTTTTAGTTAGAGGTTCTGGGATAGTCATGTCTTCCGGAATGGTTACCCACATTTCATACCCGTGATCAGGGCTTCCGGGCGGTGTATCAGGTGATGGGTTAGGATGATTAAAACCGTAGTGCCTCAGGTCCGGCTTTATCTCACACAAATTGCTTTCTCTTACGAACTTGTCCATAACCTCATTAGCATGGGCCTCTGGCTCATCGCAGTGGAAATGTATACTTGCTACGGTTGCTGGCGGCAAATATACTATTCTTACATCAGTTAATTTAGACAAATTTTCGTTGGCTTGTTTTAATTCACTCATATTCGTATCCTCCTTTAAGTTGACTTTTGATATTGTTAGAGAGTCAATTATATTGATTAAAGACTCATCAGCAAACAAGCCTGGATTAATCCTCACTTCAAAATTATCCTTAAGGCGCGTAACAAACTCCTCTAAGATAGACTTTATGGTAGTAAGAGCTGTAATTTCATTTGAAAGTTCACTTATCTTATCCTGAAATGCCTGTAATGCTATAGATGTTTCTTTGCTTTGTAGAATTAATTGAATATCTTTCAATGGTATTCTTAGCCTTCTTAAAATAATAATCTGCTCTAATTTACATAATGATTCCCTATCATATGTACGATAAGCGTAATCTTCCTTTTTAACGCTTTGAAGCATCCCCAACTGCTCGTAATACCTGAGTGTTCTGGTAGAAATCTTGAAGTTTCTTGATACCATGCTTATTGTCTGTAATTCCATAATACCCTCCTTACAGTACCATCATAAAGTACGACACGAGGTCAAAGTCAAGTGTATGCTCAGAAAAGTTTTATCACGGACTCTGCCTAATACTTCCATTATTAAGTACTATATAGTGAAAGTCAATTATATCTCCACCATCATGTATGTACTGTCCTTCTGCTCCAGCGTAATGCCTATGTGCCCCGGCTCGTGCCCTTTCGGGTTCAATTACGGTTTATTTTATTGAATAAAAAAAACTCCGATTTTCTCGGAGTTTTTTTGTTTGGAGCTGGCGGACGGAATCGCCTGGCTTCGCCATGCTTATGACGTCGCCCACCTTCTCTTCATTCAGGTGCCGGGCTCCTACACTCAACTAAAAATGTGCATTCAGCACATTTTCTTTACGTTTCGTGCCCTTTCGGGTTCAATTCCGGTTTATTTTATTGCATAAAAAAACTCCGATTTTCTCGGAGTTTTTTTGTTTGGAGCTGGCGGACGGAATCGCCTGGCTTCGCCATGCTTATGACGTCGCCCACCTTCTCTTCGTTCAGGTGCCGGGCTCCTACACTCAACTAAAAATGTGCATTCAGCACATTTTCTTTACGTTTCGTGCCCTTTCGGGTTCAATTCCGGTTTATTTTATTGAATAAAAAAAACTCCGATTTTCTCGGAGTTTTTTGTTTGGAGCTGGCGGACGGAATTGAACCCCCGACCTGCTGATTACAAGTCAGCTGCTCTACCTGCTGAGCTACACCAGCATGAAATCATGCTATTTTACTGCATTTGACCATCCAAACAGATGATTTTTAGTAATTATTAAGCAGATGATTTGCTCAACTGCCTGTATATAATAACATTAAATTTATGTAAATGTCAACACTTAAAATAGATTTTTCTAAGGTAATTTATAGCACCTTTTTGCTCATAATCATTAAAAAAGACCATCCTTTTAGGAAGGTCTTCAATGTCTAAATAAATTATGCTCTACAAGCTAATGCATCAAAATCAATTACATTGATTATCTTTCTTGCATACCAATTAACACCTTTGTGAGCCAGAGTTGAATTCCTAAAATCTAAGTTTTTGATTGATACTTCAGCCAAATCATCTGCTTGCTCCTTATTCAATCTACCATTTGAAAGATTAACTAAGGCAACTGATAAGTCTTTTTGATAATAAAGTTTGTCTCTATCTGTGACTTCCAATATAATGTCCCCTGTGGTCACATATATATAATACACCAGTTTATCAAAAAGTGAGTCGTGCTATAAATCCTGATGTTATTGGATAAAGGCTAGGTATTTGACTATAGCTTTATATTTGTTGGTTTGATATACAAATCTTTTTTTGTCTTAGTGTTAATTAAATAGAATGAAATAGATTTTTTAGTCTTTAGCATTTTATCAAATACAATATGCTCTCTTTTCTTTTTCCCCAATAAAAGCACCTTCCTCACTCTGATAAACTGAACACCTTCTCAATTACTTTTAAATTTTCATCTATACTTTTCTTTCCATCTACTATTAATGTTGAATATTCTAATTGTGATGCATCTTTTAGAACTGAACTTGCAAACAGATAATCCCTTTTCATCCAATTTTCAAATGCTAGTTTTTTATTGCTGCATCCTTCTAAATAGTGCATAACCCATGACCTTTGTAAAAACTTATCATATTGAAACTCATTTGTTGGCACAACACAAATATACTTTGACTTTTCTACTCCAATTTCACTCATTAATTTTGGCAGAAATGCTGCCCCTTCTGTAATTATTGGCACACGATTGTTCATGTTATTTAAATCTTCCAGTACAAACTCAAAAACTTCCTGATAAATTTCCAGTTCCTCAGAGTTTTGAACTACTGGATCTCTTAGCCATATCTCATCTAAAGACATTCCTGTGAATTTAGTTGAAAGAGGTTTTCCCAACTTTGCAGCTTTTATGTAATAGGCTTCTAAAAAGTCATCTACTTTGAAATATTGAAATTGATATTTTTTGGCAATTATTTCTGCCACAGTACTTTTCCCACAACATGGGGAACCCCCAATAAAATATATATGTCTCATATATTCTCCTCTGTTAAATTTGGGATACAAGTTTTTACCTTATGTTTTAACCTATATACAAATGGAATATCAGTGCTTGTTTCATTATCCTCAACCATTTCAACATCAATAGTCATAACCATACTTTTAGCATCATCATACTCAAACTTTGCCCATGCAAGCTTTTTGTATAATTCATATGAAAGCCAGTCCCCAAACTTTGTTCTATGCTTCTTAAGGCTGTGTTTCCTTTTATACCAGTTATCAGAGTCATAGATGTTAAATAAGTTAAATAATTCTCTGTATAAGGCTTCAAAATACCCTTCAGAAAGAAATCCTCAATTTTTTTTCATAGTGTTTTAGCTTCTGAAGGTCATTCTTATGATTTTTTGAGTACCAGATTATAAGTCAAATCCAAACTCAATATTGGTGAAATACATTTTATATCCCAAAGATTTATATAATGCAATTGCTGGCTTGTTATCTCCAAACACACAGAGGGTTGCTATCTTTTTACCTCTGTTTTTAAGAAATTTCAGAGCTTCTGTTACCACTAATTTTGCAACACCCTTTTTTCTCCATTCAGGAATAACAAATACGTTTTCTGTTGCATTTCTCTCATCTGTTATCATCCAAGTCATTGTACTTCCTATTACCTTATTCTCTGAAAAAGCCGTAAAAGCATCCCATTCAGGACTAAATGAGTACCATGTTAATTGATTTAGACTCCAGCATACTCCTGAATTTGATTTTGCATCAGCTTCAAGATATTGCTTTTTCTCCTCTTCTGTAGCCATTTTCCAGTTAACCACATTAATACCGGCTACCTCTAGAGCATCAGGGATTTCTTCAGTTAAATCCCTCTTCATTACTAAAATAGTGCTATATGCTGCAAAACCTTTAGAAAGGAAGTAGTCAATTTCTGTATTATCCTCAGCTGCAATGTACTTGATAAGCCTGATTTTTTTACCTTGATGCATTTTCTTTAGTTCATTGGCTCTCATTAATAATGCTTCCAATAACCCATCTCTCACACTTTCTGGTGGCTCAAGTTCTAAATTGACTGAGATGCCCAGCCTCAGCTTATAAATGTAATTGGAAGGCATGTCCTCCTTTGTAATCAAAGCCCAAGTATCATGAGGTTCTAAATGACCAACCCCTAAAATATCTCCTTCTTCATTGACAGCACAATAAATATTTTCTGATTTGAAATCACCATTGTATCTGTAAGACAACTCCAAAACCTTATCAAAATTTCCTATCTTATCAGCATCCTCTATTGAATAGTTCCTTATTACATAGCCTTTATGCTTAACATTCAACATTAAAATCCCCCTTATCAATCAAGTCATGTATACCTAATATTTTACAGCAACTACTGAAATAAGCCTAAACAAAAAATAGTTATAATCATTCTTGTTATAGTATCAGAATATTTTCAAACAAATAAGAATTGAACTTCTTCATAGCCTTGTAGGTTAAGGCAGTAACATCAACAACACTCATCCCTGACCATCAATGCACTCATTCAGGTACCGGATGTATTCATAAAGACATTTATAAAACTATGAAATTACTATTGTATTTTTATGCATTTATTTGTATAATTATTCATATTAACAGTAAAGGAGTGAGAATAAATGTCAGTCAATTACAATGAAATATCAAAAACCTATGATAATGTCAGAAGTGAAAACAAGAGCGTGGTAGAGTTATTCATTGAAGAACTGAAAATTACAAGCATGACAAGGATTTTAGATTTTGAGTGTGGGACTGGAAATTATGCTAATACTCTACATAGGCTTACACAGGCTCAAGTTTATGGAGTAGAACCCTCTGATGGTATGAGAGAAAAAGCAACTGCAAAGAACCCCAATATTACCTTTGTAAAAGGAAACCATGAAAGTATACCCTTTGAGGATAACTACTTTGACTTTGTGTACATGACGGATGTTATTCACCACATTCCTGATGTCGAAATGATGTTTACAGAAATTGGGAGGGTATTGAAAAGTGGCGGAAGCCTCTGTATAGTAACTGAGTCTCATGAACAAATTGATAAGAGGTTTTATGTAAAATACTTTCCATCTACAGCAATAGTTGATAAAAGAAGGTATCCTGATATTGATGAAATTATAAGTAAAGTCCAAGGTAAGTGTCTTGTTCATATTAAGAATATCATCAAGGGTGAGGGAGCAGAAATTGCAGTTACTTCTGATTTTGTTGAACTTGTAAGAAACAAAGGGTTCTCAATGTTCCATTTGATACCTCATGATGAATATAATGCAGGTTTAAAGCAATTAGTGGATGAGGTTCTATCTGGAAACCTTAACTGCAAGAACTCAGGGGAAACACTGGTGTGGTTTAAAAAGAAGTAACTGTAACTGATGTTTGATTAGTAGGGTCAATATAAATGACATAAATATAAAAGATCCAGACGGATTTGAAATTGACTTAATCCAATGGACAGAACAAAAAAAGCATTTTATGAGCATCTTAAGAATAAAAAATAGCTCGTATTCTGTTGTAAGCCCTTAAATTATAAATACATTCTTAGATCAGTCAACCTACATATTATTTTAATGTTTGAGATATGAGGTCTATCATTTTTCCTATTTAACCAGATCCCGGTGATACCAATTTTTCCACAGGGCATTATATCTGTAGTTAGGTCATCGCCCACATAGTAACAATTTTCAGGAGGTATTTTTGCCTTTTCACAAGCTATTTCAAAAATTTTAATATCAGGCTTTGCAACTCCTGTTTCACCTGCTGCAATAATTACTTCAAAATACTCCTTAATTCCCATTCTCTCAAGCTTTAGAACTTGCTGGTTATAGTCTCCATTACTGATAATCCCGAGTCTAAAACCTTTCAAGGCTTTTAGGCAAGGGATAACATCATCATATAGCTTCCAGTTGTTTTCATAATTTAAAAGATATGTTTGGAACTTTTGCTCTGCTTCATTATCAGACAATTGTATTCCTTCTGTAGCAAAGATTTCTTTAATTCTTTCCTTCCGTTGCTGTGCAAATGTGAGTTCTCCATCCAAATACTTCTTAAAGTTTTTGTCCGATATTTTGCACCACATTTGATAGAAATCATCTTCTGCTATCCCAAAGTGCTGCATATTTTGCTTATAGAATGCTTTTATACCTAAATACTCGGAGAACTTATGATCAAGTAGGGTTCCATCTAAATCAAAAAATATCATTCTTGATACTACTCTTTCTCAAAATCTTTAAATAATAAGCTTGGCTGAATCCCGGTATTATTTTGATACTTACCGGAATTGTATTTTGCATAATCGCCTTCGATAGCATGATAATAGATTTGGCAGATTTCCACGTCAGGATAAATTTTAATAGGTTGAATACAATAAATTTCTAAAGTCCAATATCCCGAAAATCCCACATCACCAAAGCCAGCCGTCACATGAATAAATAAACCAAGTCTCCCGATTGAAGACCTGCCTTCAAGCATTGGGACATAATTTTCTGTTCTTGTGAATTCTTTTGTTCTGCCGAGGTAGAGCTTGTTAGGCTCTAAGACCAAGCCCTCTTCCGGTATTACAATACTCTTTGCCTTGTTCTCTGTCTTCATATCCAGAACTTCATTTTCATAAACCAACAATTCATTATGCAATTTCAGATTATAACTATTCGGATTTAATTGGCTTTGATTAAATGGCTCAATAAAAATATCTTTGTCCAGTCTATTAAGTATTTCTTTACCTGATAAAATCATTTTCAGACCTCCATGAAAGTGCTTGTTAATATTTTACACTACTTTAGAAGATAAGCATATCCTTTTAGTTCTCCTAATTTTTATAAATAAAAATATTTTTTCTAAGAATATATGACTTTTTTAATTTATTTGTTATAATACTTTTTCAGCATATTTTTGGATAACATGGAAATATATTTTAGAAAGTGAGGTTACGTTATGGCAACTTGGAATGAATTGTTTTTGGATGAAAAGTTTATTGCAGCTTTACCCCAGCCTGAGGTGTATAAGTTTGTGAAATATCTGGAGGAGGTATTCCCTGACAGACCCCTGTCCATATGGGATTTCTGCTGTGGGGCGGGAAGGCATACAGTATTGGTATCTCAGATGGGTCACAAGGCATTTGGCAGCGACATATCTGAAAATGGAATCAACCATACCCGTAAGTGGCTGGAAAGTAAAGGTTTGGAGGCAACACTCAAAGTGGCCGACATGACCGAAAGCTTGTTTAAAGGTATGAATTTTCATGGCGCTTTTTCCTGGGATGCTATTCACCACAATACCCTTGATAACATAAAAAAAGCTGTTGATAACGTATATGATGGCCTTTGCGACGGCGGAATGTTTATGATGTCACTTCTGTCTACAAGTTCAGGCAGAGTGGGACTTCGAGGAAATGAAATAGAAAAAAACACCTTTGTTATGGAAAATGGCTCTGAAGCCGGAGTACCTCACCATTACTTTGATGAACAAGAAATCAGAGAGGTATTCGGTAAATGGAAAATAGTCAGCCTTGTAGAGATCGTAACTACATACATCCAAAGCGATATACATTACTTATCTAACCCATTTCCATACACCAAATGGAATGTCATTGTCAAAAAGTAATTGAGTTTACGGCATTCAAAGTAGTTGATGCTGAATTAATAACTCAGCTCAAGCTACTTTGAAATGCAAGACTAACTTTGAAATGCGAACTAAATTAAGAATTTAATATATTAAAAAATACCAAAGTACCTGGGTGCCTTTTCTTTATATCGTATGTAATCATCACCGAACATTGTCAGCAAGTGCTTCTCCTCCTGAATTATTAGTAAATGTAATGCAAGCATATTAATTACTGTCACAAATAAGGTAAGTAAATTTGCATAGGTGACAAACAAACCGATAAACATTAAGTTAAAACCAACGAAAGCCGGGTTTCTACTGAATCTATAAATACCCTTCGTAATAAGAGTTGTCTTTGTGCTTTTATCTATACCAACTCTCCAGGAATTTTTCATAGATAATGCAGCAATTATAAAAACGCCTGCCCCTAAAGCAGTAACTATGATTCCCGCCCATGTGGTGTAGACACTACTGAATAGGTAATCAATCCATAAAGATATTTGTTTATTGAATATTATCTCTGATATCCACGTGATAAGCCACAAAGTACTTGCTGCCCTTACCAAAACTTCAATCCTTCGAATCGAGAATTTTTTATTGCCTTTTGCTAATACATTAGCAGTAATATTATTTTTTCTCTTTAGAAATACAAGTTTAAAAACATATGAACAACTAAACACAATCAATATTATTAATGAAATACAATTGCTAATACCCATAATAACCTCCGTTTTATTTTAATATATGAACAACTATTCATATGTATATAATACATTATGTTATATAAGTAAATCAAGAAAATTCTGCTAATAGTAAATATTTATTTTAAGAAATTAAAACTAAAAGGAATCCGGTCCCCAAATATCAAATATAAGTAAAGCATAAAATTAGCAACAAAAAAAGCTTTCTTTTATCAAGAAAGCTTTTTTGTTGCTAATTTGCATATTGGTGGGAACTATAGGGCTCGAACCTATGACCCTCTGCTTGTAAGGCAGATGCTCTCCCAGCTGAGCTAAGCTCCCATATTATCAAAGCTTCTCGTCCGTAGTTGTTCTTAACGGAACGAGACTCTTTCTGGAACGTATTATAGCACAGTTGAATTTATCAAGTCAACTCTATAATAAAAGTTATTTTATCACCAAATAACTCTGCAAAGCAAAGGAAAAATTGTATAATTAGAAATATGACCACCACAATCATAATCTTTTATAATCTGGTTAAAATAAGGTTTGTTTGTTGCGGATTGATTTTTACTAATTTATTTGGAGGAAAATGTATATGAGTATACCTACACCGCATATTAACGTTAAAGAGCAAGGAATTATTGCAGATACCGTATTGTTGCCGGGAGACCCTCTCCGTGCTAAATTCATAGCAGAGACCTACCTGGAAAACCCGGTTCAGTTTAACTCGGTAAGAAATATGTTCGGCTATACCGGAACATATAAAGGAAAGAAAATATCAATAATGGGGTCCGGAATGGGTATGCCTTCTATAGGTATATACTCCTATGAGTTAATACATTTTTATGGAGTTAAAAATCTTATCAGAATAGGTTCTTGCGGAGCTATCCAGGAAGACATTAAAATCCGAGATATTATTATTGGAATATCAGCATCAACCAACTCAAACTATGCTTCCCAGTATGACCTTCCGGGTACTTTTGCACCTACTGCTTCCTGGACTCTTGTAAAAAAAGCTGTTGACATTGCAGAGAGTAAGGGAATTCAAACAAGGGTTGGTAATATCTTGTCCTCTGATATTTTTTATGATGATGATCCGGATACCTGGAGGAAATGGGCCAAAATGGGCGTTTTAGCAATAGAAATGGAGGCTGCTGCCCTCTACATGAATGCTGCCCGGGCAGGAGTTAATGCCTTATGTGTTCTGACGGTATCGGATTCACTCGTATCACATGAGGTTACAACCGCTGAAGAACGTCAGACCTCCTTTACAAATATGATGGAAATTGCGCTGGAGCTTGCTTAACATAAAAGGGTGAAATTACTTCCAGTAATTTCACCTTATTTATGTATTTTACCTGTGGGTTCTTTACTTTTTTGTTACAAATATGAATTTATAATTAACAATACTTTAACAATAAAATTTACTTTGATATAATCTATTGGTTAATAAAATCAATGGAAGCTGGGAAAAAAAATGAAAAAGATAAACAAAGGAATTTTCGTATTATTTATTGCGGTAATAATAAGTGCCATAGATATCTTCTATAAGGGTAACGGATACACTCAGCTTATACTGGGTCTGACTGCATCGTTTGTAATTTTTAATATTCCCGCAATACCTGATAAGCTTAAGTCCATCCCTTATTCAAAGCTTATCTTACTTATTATTAATGTGGCATTATTGGCTTTGACCTTTAATCATAGAGTGTTACTGGTTAATATGCTGTTTATATCTTATTTGATTTGGACGGTTTTAACACCATATGTTATCAATTATAAAGCCTTTCTGCCTGTAACGTTTATACTGAGTTTTGTGTCTGTGTACGCAGCAGCTTATCTGCCTTTCAGTATCCCGCTGTTTTTACTGGTTTTCTACCCTGTGTATGCCTTAGGGGCTTTGACACATCAGAAAAACCTTATTAAGTCATTACGTATATGGTGTTTTGGTATATTTAACCTGCTTATGTCTACGGCTCTTCTTGGTTTGTTTATGTATAAATCTCTTGGGCAGGAGATCTTAGGCAGCGTCCTCTTTACTAATATTGAAAAGCTTGGTACCAATACTGCAGTGTATCTCCCTTTTATTGCACTGTTTTTGGTATGGTTTGCTTCGTCAGCCAACCTTCTGTTAAAGATGTTGTTATCGAAGTTTGAGAAAGGAAATAAAGCTTTTGATTTAACTGATTACTTCATACCTGTATTCAGCTTCATTTCTTTTTCAGCTGCTATTGTTATAACAACCTTTTTATGTGAATATTCAATACGGCAGGAAGTTAAGAGTACAATTATTGACATGCTGCACCCAAACATAATGTTCAATATTCTTGTTTTGTGTGGAGTATATTTATGTCTTATTTCGCTTGTAGGCAAAGGCATCTCAAATGTATTGCTTTCAATTATGACAGTATTCTTAACAATAGCAAACTTTATTAAGTTTACTTACTTTGATGAACCTTTTTATCCCTGGGATATGTATATGGTTAAGAACCTTATAGGCATATCAAAGGAATACCTGAATGTTCCCATCGTTTCGGCTATTATAGCAGTATTGGTGCTTGCAGTTTTTCTACTGGTTAAGTTTAGGAAAAATGTGGGCCGTTACCTGAAACCGAGATTTAACTTTGTTCTGCTGCCTTTTGCCCTTATCTTGTTCTTGCTTAACGCAAATGTATTGACCGATTATAGGCTGTCGGTGCAGGTTGGTGTTCAAAGGTCGTGGTATATAGGTAAAACTGAAATCCTTGCAAACGGTATGTATGCCCAGAATTATTACTATCTCACCGACCTTGACAAGTACCTTAACCCAAAGCCTGAAGGTTACACTCAGGACACAATGCAGGCAATTTCAGAAAAATACCAGCCCTCGGAGGACCATTCAATTACTGCATCAACAGTAAATGCTTCTTCCGCCTCAACGGTAAGGCCTAATGTAATAGCAATAATGAGCGAAAGCTACTGGGATTTAACCAGATTAAACGGACTTAAGTTCAGCAAGGATATTGCTGAAAATGTTCATAAATATCAGAAGGGATCAATTGCTCCGCCGGCAATAGGAGGCGGTACTGCAAATACCGAATTCGAGGCACTCACCGGAATGTCCTTGTATTTTATGAGTCCGGGCATTATAGCCTACAATGCTTACTTGAGAACAGAAACACCAAGTATTGCCTCGGTTTTCAGAGACAACGGCTACAGTACAACCGCTATTCACCCAAATGGCGGCTGGTTCTACAATCGTGATAAGGTATACAATTATTTCGGGTTTGATAAATTTTATGATGTCGAAAGTTTTGATATGATTACCCAAACAAAGGGGCCTCATATATCGGATTATGCTCTGGTGGATAAAATACTTCAGACACTGGATTCTTCAGATAAGCCGGCTTTCATATTTGCTGTTTCGATGGAAAACCATGACCCCTTTAACGATAAATTTACAAGCTTTGATGTAAATCTTGAAACCACTGAACTAAATACTTCACAAAGAGCCATTGTTAACGGATATGCACAGGGCTTGTATGACGCCGACCAGTCGCTTGGCAAACTGATTGAAGCTTTGAAGAAGAGTAATAAACCAACTTTATTATATTTCTTCGGAGATCATGCCCCAAGGCTTGGATCACTGGATGACTTTTTTAACGTGTATGACAAACTCGGAGCCAAGGAAGATGCCGAACTCAAGCAGGGTATCGGTGAATTAAAGTATTATACTACACCTTTGGTTACCTGGTCCAACTTCCGGGAAATGAGGACAATTCCAACAATAATCTCTCCATCTCATCTTTCCTATGAGATGCTGAAGGATGCGGGTGTAAATTATCCGAATTACTTTAATATAATGCCCGCTCTTGAGAAGAAATACCCCATTATGCACCTAAAAAACATGGGGCTTGTAGATCCGGAGGATCAGCTTGTTAAGGATTATCGGTTAATTCAGTATGATCTGCTTTTCGGTCAGAAGTATCTGAAAGGTTCAAACTAGTTTTTAATACAAATAGAGCTACATGAAAAGAGTGTCGAAAAACTTTGATAAACCATTTTTCGGCACTCTTTTATCTATCTATGAAGTTAATTATTAATTGCTAAGGGCTTTAATTACTAAGAGGCTCTCTGATGAGTGGCATGCTCATGCACCTTGGGCCGCCTCTTCCCCTTGACAGTTCATAAGAATCAAACTCAAGCACCTCAATATTATTCTTTCGGAGAGCCTGATTGGTTACATGGTTTCGGTTATAACAGATCACCTTTCCGGGAGCTACTGCAAGGGTATTGCTGCCGTCACTCCATTGCTCCCGGCTGGCTGATATTATATCGCCATCACCGCACCTGATCAGATTGACTGCAGGCAGCATAAGGTGTTCCTTCAGTATTTCGGACAAATCTCTATGCTCATATTTGATAGACAACTTTTTCAGGGCTGATCTGCTTATACTGTAAACATCCAGAGGCTCCTCAATTCCCGGATAAATTGTAAACTGGTCATAGTCAACCATAGTAAATACTGTGTCCAGATGCATGTACGCCCTTTTCTTGGGAATATCAAAAGCAAGGACAGTTTCGAAAGGCTCATCTGACTCCAGCAGTTTCTGCGCTACCCTCTCGACTGCTATAGGACTTGTTCTGTCACTTACTCCTATTGCAGCCACCTTATCTGAAAGTACCAATATATCCCCTCCTTCTATAGGATGGGTCTTGTCCCTGTTATACCATCGTGGCACTTCCCTGAATCTGGGGTGATAATTAAATATATATTTTGCAAAAATGGTTTCTCTGTTTCTGGTCTCATTAGCCATTACATTCAATGATATCCCCTTTCCTATTGAAGCAAAGGGATCCCTTTGAAAATACATGTTTGGGATGGGGTCAAGCAGAAAGGGATAGGCATTCTTTATAATATCACCCAGGGTCTTTGGCTTTATATCCTTCAGTTCATCATTTCTCAGACCTGAAATGCATTTATAAATAAATTCCTCAGGCGTTAAATCGTTGAAGTATTCTTTAACAGCTTCCTGAAGGCCTTCGGTAACAACCTTTCCCTCAACCATAAATTCATTTAAGAATTCTTCCCTAATCATTTTATCTTTCAGTATTTCAGCCATTAAATCAGTGAGGTACAATACTTCAACACCTTCATTTTTCAGAATTTGTGAAAACTGATCGTGTTCTCGTTGTGCCTGTTCCAGGTAGACTATTTCATCAAACAGGAGCCTCCTCAGATAGTCAGGTACAATGTTTTCAACCTCAAAGCCCGGCTTATGAAGAAGTACCGACTTTAATTTGCCAATTTCGCTATATACAAAAATTCCGGGATTATTAGACATAACTTCCCTCCAAGATAAATCACACTTTAATATGCTCTTAATTTCTTTTCTAGGGTTCCCCGATGAAAAGCTGTTATACAGCAAACTAATCGAACTATAGACAATGCTTATGCAGGAACTTAAAAATGATTTTCAATAATTAGGGCATAATAATTTTATACTTAATCAGGCATTTAATAGTAAACATTGGAGGATTTTTTGAAATGAGTAAAATAGAGGCTGCAATTGACAGAATAAAAATACTTGAATGCCCTACCGGCGAGTTGGAAAACAGAGTATCCGGAATTCTTGAGGATTACGGTATCGCAAATAAAGACAAAATTGTGATTGACAGGGTAAAAACTCTGGATAGTGATGACGCTCAGGCTTACAAGGTGAAAATCCCGGCTGAAGGCCAAGCTTTTGTGGTAATGGCACAATCCGGTATGGATGATTATGTGGCAAAGGTCGTAGATGTATATCAAAATTAAAAAATAAAAAGGGGAGGCTTTAGTCTGCAAACCTTCCCCTTTTTGTAAGCTAAAGTTGCTGCTTATCTTGCTCTACTGCTTAGCTTTGCCGAAATTGTTCTCAAGAAAATCCATAATCTTCTTAGTATACTCTTTGTCCTGCTCAGGGTTTTCCAAGTATTCTGTAGGGAAATGCTTATCCCCGCCTTTAACCCAGGTTTCAATATTACCCTTGGCATTAGCCATAATTTTTTCATAGCTCATATATGGCACTTCGGAATCACCTCTTGAATGATATATTAATGCAGGTCTGTTTCCAAGCTTCTTAATCTCATTCTTGGGACTGATATTTATATTCTTAAAGCCGTATTTAAAACCGCAATAAAGTCTGACGAAAGGTTTCTCTATATTGCAGATTATTCTCGGAATTCCCATGTTAGCCATGCTATCTGCAAACGTATCTTCCCAGGACGAAAATGCGGACATGCTGATAAGCCCATCAATTTCAGGTATTTCTCCAATTGAATTTATTGCGGTGGCGGCACCCATTGATAATCCGTATATAACAATGGGAACACCGCTGTATTTTTTATTAGCTTTAATATAATCCACAACAGCCTTGGTATCAAGATACTCCTTATAGCCGCAGCTTATTACATCTCCTTCACTTTCCCCGTGAGCTCTCATCTCACATAGAATAGATGCATACCCTTTCTCCTGAAGCATCGCTGAGTGCCCGAAGAAAGCAGTAACTGACGGATTATGAATTCCGGAAAGGAATATTACTATTGCTTTAGGTGAGGGAGCCTCAACCTCATACGCTGTTATTTTCAAACCATCCGTCGAGGTTAGGCTGAGTTTCTCGGAAGTTATGCCATACTGCTCTGCCGAATAAACTGTCTTAAAGTTTACATGCAAATCAACCATGTCTTTCATTACAAGGGAAGGCATAATGGCAAATGCTCCGATACCAAGTATCAACATAGAAGCAAATACTATAATTAATACTCTTTTAAGAAGCCTGCGCTTCTTTTTATTTATATTATTATTGATTTTTAGATTACCGGCTTCAGATATAACTTCATTATTCATATTATCTCCATTACAGTTAAAATAAGGGGCAGCTTTTTATGGAATTATATCATACACCACTTTTCAGGACAAGAAATATAAGCATTTAGGTTGTACTTTCAACAGTAGCTTCAGTTGAAGCCGCAGTCGCTACCAAAGACTTCTTTTTCCATTTCCCCTGTTTGTATCTGATAACACTTGCCAAGGCTGTAATAACCCAGGTCAGGCCTGTTGTAGTCCAAATACTCCAAACGCCTATTGCAGGTATAAGTGCCAAGCCGCTTGAAAACCCTATTCTTCCTACAACTTCGACTATGCCGTTTATCATGGAATAGAAGGCATCACCTGTACCGTTCAACAGTCCCCTTGTGACATATATCATCCCCAGTGCAAAATACATACAGCTGGTAATCTTTATAGCCCTTGCTCCAAGACTTATTACTTCTTCGTTATCAACAAATAGTTTCATTATGCCATGTCCGCCAAACTGAGCAGCCATCAGGGCTGATATACTGAAAATCGCTACTATCAATATACTCTTGTAATAACCCTTTTTAACACGGTCCAGTTTCCCGGCACCCATATTCTGTCCCGAGAAAGTTGCCACAGCTGCTCCCAGGGAATTAAAGGGTTGCTGAATCAGCTGTTCTATTCTACTGGTTGCAGTAAATGCCGCAACTGCTGTCTTTCCAAAACCGTTGACAACACTCTGGAGAGCTACCAGCGATACTGCAATCATAGAATTCTGAAGTGCCACAGGAATACCTATCTTTATGCACTTTACAATAATTTCTTTTTCAGGTTTCATGTGTTCCTTCTTTAGTTTAAAATATGCATTATTATTTACCGCGAAAATAATACACCCCAAAGCAGCCAGACCTTGAGAAATTACAGTGGCGGAAGCCGTACCCTGAACTCCGAAACGGAATTTAAGCACAAACAATAAATCAAGTCCTACATTTATACCACAGGATACTAAAAGAAAAAAGAGAGGTGTCTTAGAATCCCCCAACGCTCTGAGTATTGCAGCAATAGCATTATACGCAGCCATAGCCAGCATACCCCCGGAGGATATCCTTAAAAACATGACCGATTCCTCCAATATTTCAGGTGGCGTGTTCATTAAAATCAATATGGGTCGAGCTAATGAAGAGGTCAGTATACTCATAACAATACCTGCCGCAGCTATAACATATACTGAATTTGCAATAGCTTTTTTAACCTCTTCGTCTTTCTTCGCTCCGAAATACTGCGATATTATTATACTTATACCAATAGATAAGCCCAGGCATACCGAAAAAGCGAGAAAATTAATGGAGGCTGTAGCACCAACCGCGGCAAGGGCAGTTGAATCTATAAATTTTCCGACTACAATTGAATTGATTATGTTGTAAAACTGCTGAAAAACATTTCCGATTAGCATCGGCAACGAAAACACTATCAAATGTTTTATTTCATTTCCTTCTGTCATATCTTGTACGTAGTTTATTGACATTTTAATCCCCTTATACTGACTCTGTTTTATGAAATACCCTTAAATTTTCTATATTATGTGTTTACGCCTTAAATCTACATCACTATATTATATCAGATTAATCTGCATTTTCTATACTATATGAAAGGGCTCTTAAAACATTTTAAATTTGAAATAATAGAAAAGCAATGCTGGCTTGAATACAAACAGCTTGAAAATAACGAAACCGGGGATCAAAAAGGGGGGGGGTGTCGATAATCTCTTTTTATTTTCGAAGAATCTTATCCATTGCTTTACCCTTTGCCAACTCATCAACCAGCTTATCCAAATAGCGTATTTCCTGCATTATAGGGTCTTTAATGTCTTCCACCCGAACACCGCAAACCACACCTTTAATCAGCTTCCGGGCAGGGTTCAGTTGCGGGGCTTTCTTAAAGAAGGTTTCAAAATCAGTTTGTTTCCTCAACTCTTCTTCAAGCTCTTCCTGGCTATACCCCGTCAGCCAACATAAGATTTCATCGACTTCTGCTTTACTGCGTCCTTTTTTCTCAGCCTTTGCAATATAAAGGGGGTAAACGCTGGCTACACTCATTGCATATATATTATGTTTGGTCATGATAAACCCTCCCTGATAAGTTCTGAACCGAATTGATTTCACCCATTCTCAGTTATACCCTTATTTACAGAAATTATATATTATATTTATTTGTAAATCCATTCGATAATCTTCTTGCTTCCGGTATCAATTTAAGCTTTTCGTACAAACGAACTGTGTTGGAATGAACACCAATTCTTTTAGCTACTTCTGCTGTTTTATATGCCTTTTTTTACGAAGTTATTTGGTGGCTCGCACTACTTTTTCTGAAAAATCAAAAAGTCTTTTTATAGCATTTACTTCTCTTTCGTCTATCAATCTCCAGGTTAGATTTGGGAATAGGGGGCATTTTTCTACCTTCTGGCCGTTATATGCTAATGTCAAGGCAAGAGGTTTTCTTTTTCCGGTCTTATCTAACTGAGTACAATACCCACAGCCATCGCACTTTTTTGTCCTCGAAAAGGTTATGTCTTTTAATTCATTATCCATTTTATCAAAGCTTGCAAGAGCCTGCCGAAAGCTTGGTACATGGAAAATGTAGACCATTTGATCACGCCTTTTCCAATCGAAAAAGAAATCTGCCTTTCCCTTTTGATTATCAGTGTACTCCTTTTCCCAATGTATTCCGTAGTCATCAAAGGAACAGTTATAACCCTTCTTTATGAAGTGGTCCTCCAAGTCCCTGATAAGTAGACTATTTCCGGTTATCTTTCCGAATAAATGTTCCGCTTTATACCTCGAAACATCATACATGCAATAAATAAAGCTTGATATTCCATTTTTTAATGAAATGTGGTTATTATTACAAAGAAGCTTCCAGGCTGGAAAAAGCTCAGGATATTTTTCGCAATGGAATACCGTTCCATCCCCCTGGCTTTCATCTGTTAATCCAAGAGCATCAAGCTGCATCAGCCTTTTCTTGGTAAATTTCATTATAGTATTACTTACATACAGTTTATTGTCCTGTAGCTCACCATTTTCACCAATGGTGTAAAGAAAAGTGTAGAACTCCAATAAGACTTTCTCCATTTTTCTCATTACTTTAACGAGTTCAGGTCGGCTATTCATCATTTCCCAGTTTTCAATAGAATCATCTTTCTCTGTCTTGAGACCTATTGATGACGGATCTTCATATATACTGCAAATAACATCCTTAAGAAATCCCCTCATTTGTCTCTGAGCATCCTGGCTTACATTATCTCTCTCTAAAGGAAGGTAGTCAGGAAATGTACACTTGTAGCGATAAACCATCCGGTGTGCGAGACTGTCAAAGCTATTTCCAATCTTATTTTCTTCTGATAAGACTAAAGCTTCCGCTTCTTCATTCCTCCGACCTTCAGCTCGCAGCTCTTTACAAGGAGCATAGTAGTCCAGTATAAGCAGCTTATCTCCCATATAGCGAGGAACACCAAATCTTTTATATGAGTAGTACTCCATTTCATACGCACCGGCAGCGTAGTCATATTCATACCCCTTCTCCCTCATAGCAAGAGAAAACTTATCCTGTGCCTCTGCGTACAAATCAGCACCTTCTTCTCTCCCTTGTATCCAGCCTATCCCCATTTCGCACTCAGACAGATCCCTGAAAACAAATCCCTCCGGAACTTCAGCTCCCTCTGTGGCCAGTACCCCCGCAATATATGTAAAGGTGCTGTCTTGTAAATTAAACTCCCCCCGCCACCCCACTGTATCCGGGTCCTTTGTTAAAAGGCAGGGAAGACTGTTTAGCAATTCCATGCTCCCATCCTGCCACATGCCTTGCCACATTGCTACAGCAGGATTATCAGGTCCAGAATTAATATTCATTCTTACCTGCTTTCCGATTAAACGGGATGCCGGGAATCTCCTCACCTCAAAGTTAATTATCTTCGACATACATTTCCTCCACGTAACTTTGGTAGAAACTTTCCTCATGACTTTTTTTGACCTGAGCTTACATTAATATATTCGTCCTTGTTACTTAGCCAATCTAATCCTTTTACCCTTTTATTAACTTCAAATAAAGGATAATTTTCTTTCAATATCGTATACATATATTCAAAGTCATCTAATTTTTCTTTTTGAGTCAATTGATTAAGACAATCAATATAGCTTTTCTCATTCTTTATAATTACCTTTCTGTAAGTATTAACCATTTTATAGTATCACTTTACAACTAGACATAAAAGTATTTTGTATAAAAATTTTTCTCCCAAATTAGTAAGATTATTTGTTGTTCAGTTTGCTACATATTGCATGGCTCATCTGCATAGAAATGTAACCTTAATAAAATATAAAGCGATCTTGAGTGCAGCAGTATTGGCATTGCAGCTTTTATCGGACGCAAGCGATAGTTTTAAACGATACAAATTTTAGGAAAAATCGGTGTCTCCGAAAATTAATAAAAAAGCAATATTTATACAAAACTTAATATATTTCGTGATACCTTTGGCTTTAGCAATTATTCATTCCATAATCGGAATAACTGTAGTCACTGAAATTTTTAAAACCTACAGCCAGAGTATTATAGGAGTCTCTTTGCTCATGATAGGCTTGGCCCTTATAATTATATACGGTGGGATTTTTATGAACTTATATTTGCTTTAAGAGAATAGTTAGAAACATTAATAAGACAAATAAGAGACACCGATAGATGGTGTCTCTTAAGTACGCACAAATATTGTAATTTACTCATCAAGTGTGATGTAAATTATTTTTTTACAATCGGATACCACAATTCAATATAGCCAAATTCTCCTGTTCCTCCATAAATTTCGAAGTTTGGACCTTCTGCCCTTTCATATTCTGCCGTAGGCAGCCATTCACTGAAAAATCTCTTTTGTAAAGTAGAGAGAACCTTAAAAAAGTCATCTTTCCATTTAAATTTTTCAGATGAAAAAATTGCATATGTCTGTGAAGGGATGTGAACTGTTTTATAGCCATCTGTTTTACTGTTTTTTGAATTAAACGCAAACAACATATATGGAAATGTATTATCTTCTGTCTTCCTATAGTATTCAACTGCATGAAGTTTACATAAGTCCTGCGATACGAAGTTTGGCAAATCACCCGCATTTGAAAAAAGTCTTTCATACTCCCCGTTCTCATGGCATTGCTGCCAGAGTTGACCAGGGGTCAGATAACCTGCTTCTCCATTTAATGAGCAGATTGTTTCAATACCAAAAACATCAAAAGCTTCCTTTGTTTCAATCCTGTAATCCATTTCTCTTTCTCCTTTAATCGAAATTTGGAAGGATATTTTAGGATAAGCCTTTAATTTTACTCCTTCCCGCTTAGCTTCAACGGGCGATAAACCATGAAGTGTTTTGAATGCTCTGGAAAATGATGTTGCAGTATCGTATCCATATTTTACTGCCACATCAATTACTTTCACATTGGAGTTTTGTAATTCCAGTGCCGCTTGCGTCAATCTTCTCCTGCGTATGTATTCAGCCAGTGTGGTATCAGTTATAAAGGAAAACATACGTTGAAAGTTATAGGATGAACAACAAGCTTTCATAGCTACTATATTAAAATCAATTTCACCCTCCAAATTTGCTTCAATATAGTCAATAGCTGAGTTCATTTTTACAAGCCAATCCATATAATTCCCTCCCTTCAATAAAAGGATAATATAAATAGTATATCAAAGCATGATATTTTGTGCACAATATTGCAATTTGAGGTAAAAATAACTGTTTAGCTAAGAGATACCTTTCAGGTGTCTCTTAGCTAAACAGCTACAGTAAATATTCTACCAGTCAAAAATAGAACCATACCTTTTTTTAAGTTTTCTTAACCCAATAAAAGCACAAGTAATTCCAACTACTGATATCATTCCCCGACTTATAATTTCATATATATTATTACTAAGATGTAATGTAGATAAGTTAATAATACATATTGAATTGCACATAGTACATAATGCCAGATAGATTTTCCTTTTTACTCTAATTGGAAGTTTATTATTCTGCTCACTTATCCTCTCACTCACTTTTGTTTCTATTTTCTCATTTTCTGCCTCAACCTTTTCATCCTTTACCAAGCTATCAATACTAACTCCGAAATAATTACTAATATCTATTAGCTTTTCAATCTCAGGGAAGGATTGCCCCAACTCCCACTTTGACACCGATTGCCTTGAAACATTCATTATTTCAGCAAGTTCCTCTTGGGATAAATTTTTGCCATTTCGTAAATTTTGTAGTTTTTGTGAAAAATTCATTAACATCACCTCATCTAAATAATGCAATAAAAATGGGTTAGTATTCTACCAATTACTGTGTGCTTTTTGTCAACTGACAGTTGCATTTATAATTTTAATAGCATTTTGACTGCTTTTCTTTAAATTACTCTATAGGTTTTCGTAAGATGACACTTTCAATATAGTTAATATACCTTCTTAATTCCTTTGCCTGTTCTCTGGTGACTTCACCTGCCTCATACATCCCATATATTTCTGAACGTTGTGTATCCATCACTTTAATCCTCAGCTCTTCTTTTAATTCTTCATTTTTTTCAATATATCTTTCATCGGGACGTTTTAATCGATTAACCAGTGCTTTATATTCCAAAATAACAGCATAAACAATATCCGGCCTTTCATGCTCCTTGGCACTCTTCTCTAAATGTTCAAGAGCTACTTGTAATGCTTTTATCTGAATATCCTTTCCTAACCTCAATTTGCTTAGTCTATCGTTTTCACCGTTATGTTTTTGAATATTAAATCGCTTCCAGCCTCTTAGCACTCTCCTTATTAGATACATTACTTCATAACGGACATTGCTGGCAAGTGCTTCTTCCCGGTAATTAAGGGACTTCTCGAATGTTTCAAAAACGTCTACACATATTTCATTCTTCTCCATTAGTTCATATATATATTTCCGCTCTGCTTTTAATGCAGATAAACGTATTTCTTTCACAATTTGTTGATATAAATTCGTGCCTTCTATTGAGCTCTGCTCAGATTGGATTTTCTCAAACGCATTTCTATATTCATTCATTAGCTCATAAGCTACTGATTCATTTTCTTTATCCATTTCTAATTTAATTTTTTTAATAGCAGCCAGCAGAAGTTTACTCCTTGCCCCACTTAATATACTCTGATTCTTCATTTCCCCCTCTTCTAGCTCCTGCTTACTGAGAAGTGGCAAAAACACTGTTGCACATAATAATGTAAATAATATTACTCCAGCTGCCAGAAAGAGAATTAGGGAACGCTCCGGGAATGCCTCTCCACTATTCAAAATTAGCGGAATTGACAAAATGCCCGCCATCGTAACTGTTCCTCTAACACCTGTCAAACTAATTATCAGGGACATTTTTAAGCTTGGCTCTACAGCCTCTTCTGTTTTGGTAACCCTGTATTTATATACAAAAAAGAAATACGACCAAATAAAGCGGATTCCTAAAATAACAATTCCAATTGCTATTACATATGCAACTGCCAACCAATTTCCAATACTAGGGTCGGCTACTGTCTCTTTCATTGATAAAGGAATGTCCAATCCTAATAATAGAAAAACAATGCCGTTTAAAACGAATAAAATAATTGACCAAATGTTTTCAGTAAGTACCTGTTCCTCAGCCGTCCTGGTTTCTGTCTTTTCTCTCACCAGAGAATGGAGAATACCTGCTACCACAACAGCAATAATTCCGGAAGCATGTAAAAGTTCTTCTGTAATAATATAAATTATGAAGGGAGTTAAGATTTGTAATAATGAATGAAATACTACATCGTTTATACCTCGTTTATGCAATCTGAACCGTATGAATGTTACAAGTAAACCGAGGAATAAACCTAAGATTGCTCCGACTAAGAACACATAAGTAAAATTTAATATTGCTTCCCGTAACGAAAAATAGCCTGTTACCACAGCTGCTACCGCATACTTAAAGGCAACTATACCAGATGCGTCATTTATTAAAGATTCTCCTCTAACAAGAATTAACACTTTCTCAGGAATATGAATACGTTTTGCAATTCCATTAACAGCTACTGGATCCGTGGGCGATAAAATAGCCGTTAAAGCAAATGCTGCAGCGAGAGGAATATTCGGTATCATCCAATGAATAAAATACCCACCGCCAATAGTTGTCAGAATAACAAGGATAAGGGCATTACCGAAGATTGGTGCTCTCATCTTCCATAATTCTTCACGAGGGAAATGTCTCCCATCGTTGTATAAGATAGGTGCAACAAATAGGAGCAAAAACCACTCGGCTTCTATTTGAATTGAATTATTTCTAGATACAAGTGCAATCAATATACCGAATCCAATTTGGGTTAATGCCGTTGGAATAGACGGGATATAGTGACTAATTATATTTGAAAATAATAAACAAACTATTAATAACAATACCGTCATTAATAAATCCATTAAATTTCTCCCTTCTGAAGTACATTTAATAGTGTTCCCTAATTTTGCTCAAAATTGTTAATGCACCTAAATAGCTAGGTTCACACAATTTCTCCTTCTATATATTGAGCCTGTTATTTGTGGTACGTCTCACCCTTCATTATTTTAAACGCTCTGTACGTCTGCTCCAGTAAAATGAGTCTTGCCAACTGGTGCGGAAAAGTCATTTTTGACAGGCAAATCCGGTAGTTGGAGGCTGCTATCAGGCTCTTATCCAAGCCCAGGGAGCCTCCGATTATAAAGGTTATATGAGAGCTTCCTGACAGCATAATACTTTCCAGTTTTGTTGCAAAGCCTTCCGAGGTGACCTGTTCGCCTGCCAGGTCAAGCAGAATGATAAAGCTGCCTTCCTTTACCCTTTTAAGCAGTCTTTCTGCCTCCTTTTGCTTTACCTGGGCCTCCTGAGCCGGACTAAGGGTATCGGGGGCATGCTCGTCCTCAACTTCAATAATCTCTATGTCTGCAAATCTGGATAATCTCTTTGAATATTCTGAAATACCATCCTTTAGATAGCGCTCTTTCAATTTTCCTACAGCTGCTATTGTTATTTTCATTACTATTCCCCATTCTGCCACGTGGTCAGCAGCAAAAAATAAAAAATTTATACTTTCCTTACGTAGAGTAGGTCAGATGGAAAATTCATACCTTTTCCCTCTTTCCCCTGCATCAAACCGTGCATGCGGTTCTCTCGCACACGGCTTTCCGATATTCTTCTTCCTTCAGCATTCACTAAGCTGCAAGTTTTTGTAATCCACATTCGTAAATGATCTTTCGGACATTTGAAATGCCTGCATATCGTCTGTTATTCTGTGTTTTGTAGTTGTACCATAATGTAAACTTCTTTATGATATACCAATCCATTTTGTTAAGTTGTTTACCTGAATTCTTTAATCCATAATAGTTTCTCATTCCAATTATCTTTGGGTTAAGAATTTCTATCATTTTGTGTACGTCCAGCAACAACGTTGTCCTGCTGGCAAATACACCTTTAATATTATCCCTCATCTTC